>CAIMKX010000001.1 GCA_903842025.1 uncultured bacterium
GGATTCCCGCCTTCGCGGGAATGACAGGCAAGGGTATGTTCTTTTGCGAGAAATGAAAAGTGACGAAAATTTTCGTCACATATAAGAAGTCAAAAAAAAGACCACTCTGAGAATATCTCGAAGAGTGGTCTAAAACCGACGGCGGTTGGCGAACAGAATTCCTTTAAGAGGACACGTCCTTGATTGCATCATGCTCACTGACTGACTGGATCAAGGCGCATCTCAATGTGCAAGGTTTCTGTGGGCGGACTCTTTTTGCGAGCTCCCGCTCCGCAATGTCGTCCGCCGAAGACTCGCCAACCGCCAAATCTGTTGCCAATATACTCTGGCTATTTTTGTTGTCAAATCTTGACAAGATTGATGATTTCTTCTTCACTGCAAACCGTTTCATCTCCTGTCGCCAGAGTTTTCACGCGTAGTTTGCCGTTTTTGACTTCCTCGTCGCCGATGCAGACGATTCTCGGAATATTTCTCTTGGCGGAATTACTGATCTGATCGCCAACCTTCTTATTGGAAAGATCGACGATAACTTTGATTCCTTTTTCCCTCAAAGTTTGGGCCAATTCAAGGGAATATGGCGTATTTTGCTCGCCGACTATGCAAATGGCCAGGTCTGCGGTATCTTCTCTTTTTGGTAACGTCCCGTAAGTTTCCATCAAGTCCTGAGCAACCAAATCGCCAGCGCCAAAACCAACTGCCGGTAGTTTGTCATTGCCGAATAAGGCCAAGAGGTCATTGTAACGGCCACCACCAAAGACTGAACGACGATTGACAGGATTCAAATCGAAAATCTCGAAGACAATGCCGGTGTAGTAGTCGAAACCCCTCATAAGAGTTTGATCAAAGCGGACATTAGTTATGCCGAGTCTTTCTAGTCCCTGAATAACCTCGCGGATTTCCTTGAGCCCGACATGTTCTTCCTTTGTCTGAGGCAGATTGGAGGTGAATTCTTCAAAGTTCTTGGAATTAAGAAGAGTCAGGAATTTTTGAACGGTTTGTGTTTTGTCATTCCCGCGAAGGCGGGAATCCAGTGTTGAATTACTGGAGTCCTCTTGTAACTCACTGGATTCCCGCTTTCGCGGGAATGACACAGTGTTTTCGGGAATGACACTGAAAGAGTCTGAATTACTGCTAAATACTTCTCTTACTCCCATCTCGAAGGCCTCAGGTTTCAATTTATCTTTCTTGTCTATTAATTTGGATATCTTCAGGGCGGCGTTTTCATTCAAGCCAAAAACTTCGCGGGTAACGTAGTTCATAACCTTGCGATTGTTTAGACGGATCTCGAAATCAATGTCTTTCAATCCATAAGCGCGGGTTATGTCATAAGCCAAATTTATAATCTCAATCTCGGCATTTATTGATTCTACGCCGAAAATATCAGCATTGAGTTGCCAATGTTCGCGGGTCCGGCCACGTTGAGGTTGTTCGTATCTGAAAAGGTTGGGGATGGAAAACCAGCGGATCGGTACCTGGAGATCACGGCGTTTACCGGCGATCATCCTGGCCACAGTTGGGGTCATTTCTGGTCTAAGCGTAACCTCACGGTCGCCACGATCGGTGAAAGTATAAGTTTGCTCATTTACTATTTCCTCGCCGGATTTGGCCTTGTAAAGATCAGCCGGTTCCAAAACAGAGGCGCCGTATTCTTCATAGCCGTACTTTTCGCAGTTGTTCCTCCAGATCTCAAAAATCTTCTTTTCTATGGCCATTTCAGCCGGGTAAAAGTCGCGGACGCCCTTGTAGGGATCGGTTGAGAGTTTTTTGTTGTTTTCGGACATAAGAAAATATTAGCATTTTCGGTCTCGAGGTGCCACCAGATCTGTGGCACCCAAGTCTGGCGCGAATCGTACTATCAGGATGAAAATCTGTGGTACGATAATCCTATGAAACGGATAATAATCAAAGAAGGGCCGGTGGTCTTCTTGCGAAATGTCTTGGTGATGGAAATCCTGGCCACTGCCATCTTCATCGCCATTTCCTTCCTGACAAATTATGAGGAATTGCTCGATACTATAGGTCTGACGCATTTTGTCCATTACAACGATTTGCTCATAATTACTTTCTCTCTTTTCCAGCTATTCTATATTCTGGGCCTATTTTTCGACTGGTACATGAAGTTCTTCGAGATCCGCGAAAGGGAAATTGTCCGCCGTTCCGGCCTGCTCTTCAAGCGTGCTAAATCAGTTTCTCTTTTGCATATTGTCGCCGTTGAAGTCACCCAAAGCCCGATTGACAGGATCATGCGCCATGCCACGCTCATTCTCGAGCATGATAATGGTCGTACGACCCGTATTCAAAATGTGGCCGGCTATGAGGATTATGTGGAAATGATCAAGCAAACGATCGACAACACTTTGAAGAAGCCAATGCATGCCAAGAGTCTCCAGATGTTCCTCAAGGAAGGCGAAGGATTGTTCCTGGAATACAAACAGACTTTGCGTTATGATCTGCGCCGGCAATGCACCAGCAAAGATGTCGAGCGTGCCGTCATCAAAACCATAGCCGGCTTTATGAATGCCGATGGGGGAACGTTAATAATTGGCGCCGATGATGAAGGTAAAGTGACTGGATTGAAAAACGATTACGAAACTTTGGCCAAGAAAAACCGTGACGGTTTTGAAAATCATCTGAACATGCTGGTAAAGACGATGCTTGGCATCAAGTTCGCCAATTATATTCATTGTCGTTTTGATTATTTCGATGACAACGAGGCCTGCGTTGTCTCAGTCGATCCGAGCCATAAGCCCGCATATATTCACAATTCCGAGGGTAAGGAAGAGTTTTTTGTGAGGATGGGGAATTCGACACAGCCTTTTTCGATGAGCGAGGCGGAGGAGTACATCAAGACGAGATGGAAGTGATTGGAGGTGCGGCCTCCCGGTTAAGAATATGGTATAATACTGATATGGAATTTCGGGAATCGCTATTCTGGGATACGGATCCCAAGAAAATAGATTTTCAAAAGAACGCCCAATATGTCATTGAGCGGATTTTGGATTTTGGCAGGGACGATGAGGTCAGGTGGTTGCATAATTTTTACGATCATTCACTTATCAAGTCAATAGTTGATAAGTCAAGGTGTTTGAGACCGGAAACAAAAAGCCTATGGGCACTACTTCTCAAGAACAGCTAAATTTTCACTGGGACGTGATTCCAAAGACGACAAAGAAAGCTTTGGATTTTCTAGCTGGCCAGGAATGGATCGGCAGATTCGGCTGGTATTTGGCCGGAGGCACGGCACTTGCTCTACAAACAGGCCATCGAACGTCCGTTGATCTGGATTTTTTTACCAATGAAGCAAAGTTTGAAGCGACTGAAGTCACCGGTAATTTCAGTGGAAATGATAATTGGGAAATAACTAGCGACAGGCCGAGCACTATTTACGGAAGCCTTTTCCAGGCAAAAATCAGTTTTATTGCTTATCCGTTTTTCATGCCAAAACAGCCGTTTGTTAAATACGGTTCGATTAATATCTTACAACCGTTGGATATAGCGGTTATGAAAGTGATTGCCGTTTCTCAAAGGGGAAGAAAGAGGGATTTCTTTGATCTTTATTGGTGTGCCAAGAATTTGGAGTCGCTTGAAAATATTATTGGGCGGCTCAAAGAGCAGTATCCTTCGGTTGCTCACGATTTTCATCATATTCTCAAAAGCTTGGTATATTTCAACGACGCCGAAAGCGACCCGACATTGATGTTGCATTTTGATGTAAGTTGGGAGCAGGTCAAGAAGTTTTTCACGGAGGAGATTGAGAAAATAGCGTTTATGTTTGTGTAAATTGAGGCGGAAGAGTACATCAAGACGAGGTGGAAGTAATCACTTTTCCCAATCATCTCTTGAAATTCCGGACTGTTTCAAGATTCTGCTCAAAAGATCTATGCTTATATCACCTCTGTGTGGGTTGGGAATGGTGACGGTAACATTACCTTTCACCATAAAAGGATGACGTCCCTCTTGAAATGGACCAGAAAAACCGCAAGCCTTCATTTTGCGGATGAAAGCAGTCCAGGAAACAGGGGACAGCTTAGGCATACTTTTCTTCTGAGATAGACACTTTTGGAAACTTGAAATTTGGGATTGGCAGGTTTTTCTTCAGTCGCAAAATCAGCCAGCCTTCAACTGTGGTCATTAGGTTTCTTCGGCATTCTTCTAATGTCTTTCCTAAAGCCCAAACACCGCGGAGATCTTTAATTTCTCCATAAAATCGTTTGCCGTTATCGATAATCTCATAGGTGGCTTTGTTGAGGTTGGTTGTGAGGAAGTCTTGGATCATGGCCAAATTGTATCAAAAGAATTGCTGCTAAAACACTTGACAAGCCATGAACAGTATGCTAGTATTTATAGATATTTGGCTCTTTGGGAAATAGATCATTGGATATTTACTCGAGGCGCATTAAATCTCAACGTTGGTGTTCTTATGACAGAAAAACGATTGTCGGAAATATGTACAAGTCTTGCCTTTGCCTCTTCAAGAGGACGAAGGAGTCTGTTTTGCGAATCTCTTCTGCCAGAGTTAGGTATTCCCTATCAGGCTGTGAGGGAGACAAAGTTAGATATTCCAGATTCGGATCTCAAGCAACTTAGTGCAGAATCCATACTTGCTCGTAAGACAATTCAGCTAGTACTTCAGAAATTGCGAGCTGAAGTCTGTAGACTTGATCCTATCACCAGCCAAAGCTATCTGAAACTCTTGGAATAAAGAAAGGCGGTTTCATATAAAAAGCGGTCCACAGCGGCCGCTTTTATTTTTGCATCATTCTTACAAATCCTTCCTTCTCGCCCTGGCGCGATCCAATTCCGTGAGGAACTTCTTGCGCAATCTAACGTTCTTGGGAGTGATTTCCAAATACTCATCTTCGCGCATCAGTTCAAGACCACGCTCGATGCTGAGAATGTAAGGTGGAACAAGAGTAAGAGCTTCATCTTTACCAGATGAGCGCATGTTGGAAAGTTGTTTGCCTTTGCATGGATTCACATCGAGGTCGTCTCCTTTGGAAGTGTCGCCGATGACCATGCCCTCATAGATTTCCATAGCTGGGGTGATGAAGAGGCGGCCGCGATCCTGAAGATTCCAGAGAGAGAAGCCGAAAGACTTGCCGGAGGCCATGGAGGTCATGGAGCCAGTCTGGCGCTTCTCGATCTCTCCGGCGTGCGGCTTGAAACCGATGACGCGAGAAGACATGATACCTTCGCCTTTGGTGTCGATGGTGAATGCGTTCCTGTAACCAAGAAGACCACGAGTCGGCATTTCGAAGACCATGCGGGCTTGATTGCCATGGGTCTTCATGTCGGTCATAATGCCTTTTCTTTTGCCGAGAGTTTCAATGATGATCCCGGAATACTCCTCGGGAGCGTCGATGATGACTTCCTCAAAAGGCTCTAAAGTTTGGCCATTTTCTTCGCGGGTAATAACCTTTGGTTGAGAGACCTGAAGTTCATAGCCTTCACGGCGCATGTTTTCTATTAGGATAGCAACATGGAGCTCACCGCGACCGTAAACCGTATAACCTTCGATTGTAGTATCCGCTGGATTGAAGTCAACCTTGAGTCCGACGTTTGTTTCGAGTTCAAGCTGAAGTCTTTCGCGGATTTGTCTACCGGTCACGAAAGTACCTTCGCGTCCGGCGAAAGGGGAATTGTTGACCAGGAATTGGAGGGAAATGGTCGGCTCGTCGACTGTAATAGCCGGCAAAGCCGGTGTGGTTTCATTATCTGTAATAGTTTCTCCAATATATATGTCGGGCATACCGGCGACTGTAACAATATCGCCGGATTCAGCTACGGCGGTTTCAATACGCTTCTTGCCACTAAAGGTGAAGAGTTTGGTGATTTTTCCTTTGAATGATTTGCCGTTTATATCCTTGACCCAAACATCCTGGCCATCTTTGATGGAACCGGTATAAATACGGCAAACGGCAAGCCTTCCCAGGAAGTTGTCATAGCCAAGGTTAAAGACTTGGGTGGTAAGGGAGTTTGTGTCATTCCCGCGCACGTCCTTCGTAGCTTCAGCGAAGGAGGAAAAGCGGGAATCCAGTGTTGAATCGCTGGCGACATCTTTTTCACACTGGATTCCCGCTTTCGCGGGAATGACAAAACGGTTGGCCGGCGGGACGTGTTCAAGAATAGTATCCAGTAAAGGCGTGAGATCTTTGAATTCATCGGTCAGAGCTTTCTTGGCGACACCGGTGCGACCAATAGCGTAAATGGTGGGAAAATCGAGTTGTTCGTCGTTGGCGCCAAGTTCCATGAATAATTCCAGGACTTCATCATGGGCTCTACCGGGATTAGCGGCAGGCTTGTCGACTTTATTTAATATAACGATAGGCTTGAGGCCTAGTTCCAGCGATTTTTTAAGAACAAAGCGGGTCTGGGGCATTGGTCCTTCCTGGGCATCGACGACCAAGAGAACAGTATCAATAGAACGTAGGACACGTTCGACTTCTGAACCGAAGTCGGCGTGGCCGGGCGTATCGACGATGTTGATCTTGGTACCTTTGTAAATAATCGAGGTATTTTTTGCATAAATGGTAATGCCGCGCTCTTGTTCAAGGGCGTTGGAATCCATCGATCCTTCATCACCATGGCCGCATTGGGTCATAATGGCGTCGGTAAGGGTAGTCTTGCCGTGGTCGACGTGAGCGATAATGGCTATATTTCTAATTTCCATGTGATTGAATTTACCCGCCTTCCCTCGATGAACATCGGGATATGGCGGGCAAAGAAAGCGAGCACTTGGCTCGGACTATAAGTAAAGCATAAAAATAGGCAAAAAGTCAAATAAAAGCCCCGGCCTGGTGGACGGGGCAAAAACTGCAATAAAACAAAAAAGTCAGGGCTGACTTTGCAACACGACTTGTGCACTCCTTGTCGTCTTGGGATGACGCTTCAATTCCTCCTGGACGAACCAGGCCGGAGAGTGTAGTGACCAAATCCGGCTTTTTGCCGCGGTATTGACGATTCCTCGCCACGTTCAGAATGCTCTCGGCGTATTGAATATCGCCCCGGACAGCTCTGTTCGACATACTTTTGATCCTTTTGTTTTGTACAAATGTACCAACAGTTCGTGTACCATCCTATAAGAAGTCTGACTACTTGTCAACAAGCTGTGGATAAGTGCGCTTATTACCATGTCAGACATGGTAAGACCCTGGATTTTATCAAATTTTGAACAAGATTTTATCAGTTCTTGAACAAAATTTTATCGTTTCTTGAACAAGATTTTATCAGGATTTTATCTCTCTCTG
This sequence comes from uncultured bacterium, assembly GCA_903842025.1. Classification (GTDB taxonomy): domain Bacteria; phylum Patescibacteriota; class Minisyncoccia; order Phycocordibacterales; family PALSA-1337; genus C7867-002. The sequence goes on from CAIMKX010000001.1 coordinate 7,248, forward strand.
ATATCCTTGGTTCATGACAGAAACAAAAATCTTTCCAAAAGAACCGCTTACAGCCGTCAGCGCCATCGACAGTCTTATTGCATACGCCGTCAGCCTGCGGGCTTCCGATATTCACTGCGATCCGCGGGAAGGCGATATCTTAATCAGACTGAGAGTTGACGGACAGATCGACCCTGTCGGGACTTTACCCAAACGTCTTCATGAAGAATTCATCGCTCGGCTCAAGATCCTTTCCGGAGCCAGGACCGATCTTCATGCCGTTCCGCAGGATGGCCGCTGGTCAACCAAGGTTGATGATGGCAATTTCAACATTCGCATCTCATTCATGCCGACATACCATGGCGAAAACGCCGTCATGAGGCTCTTGCCGACCAAGGCCTCAGGGGATGTTTCTTTCGCCAAGCTTGGCTTCACGCCCGATCATGTCCGGGCTATCGACACCGCGCTCAAGCTCAAGCACGGCCTTATCCTCGTCACTGGACCGACTGGTTCCGGCAAAACCACCACTCTTCAGGCTTGTTTGTCATTAAAGGCCAAAGAATCATTATCGATTGTCACTCTGGAAGATCCGGTGGAGTACGAAATACCTGGCATCCGTCAGATCCACATTCGCCACAATCACGGCGTGACTTTCGCCTCTGGTCTCCGGGCCTCTTTGCGCCAAGATCCGGATGTCATTATGGTCGGCGAGATCCGAGATAGTGATACGGCCGAAGTGGCAATTCATACCGCTTTGACCGGTCACTTGGTCCTTTCCACACTCCATACCAATTCCGCCCTTGAAGCCATCCCGCGGCTGGTCGATATGGGAGTCGATCACTATCTGTTGGCTTCGACCTTGAAATTGGTCGTTGCCCAACGTCTGGTCCGGGCCATGTGCCACGAATGCGATTCCCAAGGCTGTGAAGTCTGCCGCCAAACCGGTTACCGTGGTCGTTCGGTCATCGCTGAAGTCTGCGAGGTCGATGCCGGCCTCTGCGATCTCATCGCTTCAAGAGAGACTGTTTCGAGCTATACCGATTATGCCTTGTCCCGCGATTTCCGGCCGATCCGCGATGACGGCTTGGAAAAGATCGAGTGGGGCATCACCACCAAGGAAGAAGTCCTTCGTGTACTTCAATCCTAATTTTTTGAAAATCCATGAAGTTATCATTCAAAATTGGCAAGAATTGGAAACGCCGCGAAACGATCTTCTTTTTGGAAAGAATGGAGCTTTATCTTTCCTCCGGTCTGGAAATCAATAAATCCCTCGAGATTTGTGAACAAGGCGTGTCGGCGAAACAAAAAGACGCGATTTTCAGATTACGTTCTGCCGTCGAGTCCGGTAGTCTGCTTTCAAAAAGCCTATACCAATATGCGGGCGTCTCGCAAACCTTAACCGGTCTCATTGAACAAGGTGAATTATCAGGTTCATTGCCGAAGTCGTTGTTGTCGGCCAGATTGTTGCTGGAAAAAGAAGACGAACTTATCAAGAAATGCACCTCGGCCATGGCTTATCCGGTCATTATCGGAATATTTGCCGGACTTCTGACTATTGGACTGGTGCGTGGAGTTATGCCACAAATCATTCCCATGCTCAAAAGTTTGAAAGTCGAGTTACCGATCATCACCAAGGTTGTCATTGCCCTGTCTGATATTCTGACAAAATATGGCCTATATATCATTACGGGTTTGTTTATAATCGGTGTCGCCGGTATTTTAATCTACAGAAAAATCAGGATTATCCGCAAAATCATTCAATCGACAATAATTCATATTCCGATAATCGGCCGGCTTGTCCATGATTACTACCTGGCGGTCTTTCTCCATTCCTGCGGCGCTTTGATCGAATCCGGTCGGCCGGTTGCAGAATCGTATTCAAATACCTCAGCAAGTATAAGTCTGTTGCCTTTAAGGGATTTGTTGCAGAGGGAAGTCGTAAGTGTTTCAAGCGGCCATTCTCTTGGAAGCGTCATTATCGGCGGAAAGATTCCGTCATATGTCGCCTCACTTTTAAGCGCCGGGGAGCTATCAGGGTCGCTCGGATCGTCGATCATCCGGGCCGGAAGCATCCTTGATCGCGATATCGAACATTCCTTGAAGAAACTGACAGCGCTTATTGAACCGATAATGATGGCCGGCATGGGCTGTGCCGTCGGAGCCATCGCTTTATCAATAATGATGCCGATTTATGATATATCGCGAGTGTTACAGAAATAAGGGACTAGTAATTAGGGACTAGGGACTAGTGAATCGCAACTTATATTTGATAGATAAATCTTTTGCTTGTCATTCCCGCGAAGGCGGGAATCCAGTGCTGAATACCCTAATTGAAAAATCAAAATGGAAAATGACAGTGCAAAATTCAAAATGAAATCGCATTTGTTTCGGACTTTTTATTTTTTAAATTGTCATTTTCCATTTTGAGATTTACATTTTACATTACACTGGATTCCCGCCTTCCCTCCCTCGTTGAAGCTTCGGAAGGGCACGGCGCGGGAATGACAAACGAAAATGTTCTATTTCAAATCATCCAAAGGAATAATTCTTTTCGACATTCTCCTGGCTTTTTCATTGTCGTTTCTTTTTATCGCAATAATCTCAGAAGCCAGCATTAATTCCAGACAAATATTCGAAAGAGCCAAAGCGCGGGCCGAATTATTGGACGTTTACGAAGAAACAAATATGAATTCGCCTTCAAAATTATACGGGAATAATCAGAGTGAAATGGATTTCTCTTTATCTTCATCGACCGGAAATTTGTCTTTCGTAAAAATCGCCATGAATGAAAATGCCGGTTTGAATGAGGCCGTAGGCACACCATATTGTTCCGTCGATTATTTCAATTCGGAAGCCGCCGGTTCGTATCAGTATTTTCAGTCGCTGAATGATTCGGGCCAACCGAACTTCAAAACAGCAGCAATCACACCCATAACTTTACCGATCGATCCGCTATTGCCGTTGACGGACTTGGAAGTCAGGAATGGTATCGCTTACATCTCAACAGATTCTTCCATCGCTTCTGACCCAGACCTAATAATTGTCGATATTTCTGATCCGAATGCGCCGCGCATCATTTCCACAATCAATACCGGCCCCGGTCTGTCATCGATCGCTTTGGCCGGAAAAAGAATATTCGCCGCCGCCACCAGCGCCGCCGCTCAGTTACACATTATTAGAATGGACGGTCTGAGCAATCCATTCTTGGAAAAGAAATTCAAATTATCTTTGCCGTATGCGACCGCCACGCCGCCTTTGGCAAGCGCAATATTCTTCAACAACAATAAAGTCTATCTGGGCACGGAAAAATGGGATGGTGATGAGTTCAGCATTATTGATGTTTCTAATCCGCTGGCACCGATTACAATCGGAGGTTTTGAGACAAACAGCAAGATAAACGATATATATGTCAAAAATGGTATCGCTTACGCGGCGGCTTCCGACCAGAATCAATTAAGGGTTCTTGATGTTGGTGATCCGGCCAATCCTATTCTTGTCAATTCGTTCGGTCCATCGGGTTGGCAAAGGCAGGAAGGAAAAGCGATTTCCTTTTTCGAAGATGGCTTGAATTTGGGACGGACTTCGGGAGGTTTCAACTTCACGACCGACCATGAAGCTTTCGCTTGGGCCAGCACCTCCTCAACAACTTTAATCAATCCGAAATCTGTCGATATTCCTGGTGGTGTTTATGGGATTATCAAAGACCGATTTCGAATCTATTTGGCAACCAGACAGATAAATAGGGAATTTCAGGTTTTGGATTCCCAATTTACGACCTCGACGACGGTTTCCTATTCCTTGCCGATACAACCGCAAGCTATGGCCTGCGATCGGGATAATATCTATATTCTGGCGCATTCGGCGCCGGTGATTTATGAGATTAATTTTATGTCACATGACTGACACAAACTTGCCAGAAGGCATGTCCCTCTCCAAGACCGGAAAAAACTCTGCAGAGTTTTTTCCTCGGTCCTCGGCAATTTTGTGCTCAAAATTGCCTGCGGAGTCTTTCCGAGGGACATGCCTTCTGGCAAGTTTGGTCAGTGGTAATAGGGGTATGACACAAAGAAATGGAATGACTCTTATCGAAGTCCTAATTTACATAACCCTTTTATCTTTTCTGTTGTCCGGTTTCATCCAATATTCATATTCTGTAAATCTTGGGAACATTCAATTAATCCATGAGATTCAAGACAAACAAATTCAATAATCGTGGATTTATGGCTCTGATCGCCGTCATATTGATCTCCACCGGCGTATTGGTATTTTCGCTGGCCACAATGTCAGCGGCCGTTTCATATTCAGACGTTGTCAGTCGAAAGGAGATCCGAATCCAGGCGCAACTGAACGCAGAGGCCTGTCTCGATACTGCAATCTTAATGGCCGCCAAGGATTATTTCATTTCAGGGAATATTCCAATCAAGGAATTCGGTTGTGAAGCGGATTTTGAGAACGATTTTGAAGGCAACATAACTATTAGTATTTATGCCAAGTTAGGTGATATCTCAATCCGAGAAAAAAGAATCTTGAAAATCGGCGGTAATGCGATTGAGGTTGTCGCATAAAACCATGCAGGATTCTAACATTTTTTATTTAGCTTTCAAGTAAGAGTAAATATCCTCGATCGCCTTGACCGCGTCACCAGCGGCGATGTTGTTTTGGTGGTAAAGGCCGTCGGTGCAATCACCGGCCGCCCAAATGCCGGAAACAACAGTTTGTTGATTTTTGGCGTCGACGGGAATCCGATTGAATTCATCAAGCTTGATAAGCGTTGCCGCGAAGCCGGTATTTGGCAAAGAGCCGATCTCCACAAAGATGCCCGTCACCGCAAGCTCAATATCTTCGGTCTTTTTTGATTTTAAATCGGCATAGACAAGGGAAGTGACGAATTTGTCGCCTTTGACTTCTTTCGGAACCGCGAAAGTCAGGACTTTGACTTTGGGATTTTTGCTGACTGTTTCTATAGTTCCGGGATCAGCCTTGAAAGTTCCGCTTCTGTTCAAAATAGTCACGCTTTTGCAATAGGCCATGAGTTGGGCGGCGCTCTCGAAGGCGGCATTGCCGCCGCCTATAACCACCACATCCTGGTCGGCATAAAGAGGGCCGTCGCAGGTGGCGCAGTACGTCAATCCCTTGTGTTCATACATGTCCGCTCCGGGAATGTCTAGCCGCCGCCGGCGACTGCCGGAGGCGATAAGGATGGACCGGGCTTCGTGCCAACCCTTATCGGTTTTGATGGAAAAACTATTGGTCGGTAGCATCGGGGAAGAGGCCTTCTCAATATTGAGACAGCTTTCGCCTTCCTTGATATCCACGAGATCATGGGCATAAGCCTTGACGTGATTTTCCAGGCTTTTTGATAAGTCGGTGCCGGAGATCTTGACCGTTCCGATCCAATTTTCGATGCCTTCAGAAACCGCGCTTTGGCCAAGCCAGTCTTTGGTGATGATGACGGTCCTGAGCCGTTTTCTGGCGGCATAAACCGCCGCCGCCGCTCCGGCCGGACCGCCTCCGATGATAGCTAGATCATAGATCATGGATAGATTATAACACGTTTTTTGTGTCATTCCCGCGAAAGCGGGAATGACAAGCGAAAAAATCACTCACTTAACCTGACAGACCTTCTTCAATTCTGCCAAATCCGCATCTGTCAGCTTCTCATTATTGCCGGAATTGTAAGTATACATGATGGCTTTCGGATCTTCGACATGCTCGAGCCCTAAAGCGTGACCCAATTCGTGTTCAAGAACTCTTTGGAGTTTGCCGTAGTCTTTGTACTGGTAAATATTGATCCTTTCGCCGTTTTTGTCGCTGACGTACTCGCCTTCCTGGAATTCCTGGCCGTTCGAAAGGCTGACGGTGTTGTAGTCCGACACGTCGCTGTTGATGCTTTTGCCGAGGGAATTGATCCTGTCGGCGGTGGAATTGAGGTCCTTGACTATGGCGTTGAGCTCTTGGTTGGCTTGATTTATCTGGTTGTAAATGCTTTTGTCAATCTTATAAGAATCCATCATAGATTCAACTTGGGCTTTTTTAGCATTATAGGAAGATTTTAAAGAATCATATCGAGTCTTGAGATCATTGAGGCTCTTTTTGTCGGAATTGATCGAAGATCCCATGTCGTTCAATTGGACGGTACTGCTCTGCCTATCGTCGTATATCAGATTGATCTTGAGACCGCCGTCCTCTGAAGATGTTAATAGATTTTTGTTAATCGCTAAATTCCAGATTTGGGCGGCCTGGTTCGTGATATGCAGGAAATCGGCGCGATTGATCCCGAATCGCTCATCAAACTCGCCGATGGAATATTTGATCGGTTGCCCGCACGGCTTGTCAATACCGATGCTGAGACGAATATTTTTGTAGGCATTCTGATAATTGACGCGATTGTAATAGACCATCCCGGAAAGAACGGCGACGATCATGACGTAAAACAAGGATTTGCCCAATCCGATCAAAAATTTCATAGGGCAATTATAGCAGGTTGGCTGGAAAGTCGGCACCCCAGACAGCGATGGTTCGTATTATTATGCAGAATTTCATCAGCAGTTCTCAATAACCAAGGTCTTGGAGGAAAAATGAATACAGTCGAATTCTTGAATTTCTTGATGCTTTGTGGCGGTATATGCCTCATAATGTGGTCTTGCTACGAGGTCATTTTTAAGCCCATAATCAGTCGTAAACAGGTAATCGGTTTCTTTATCCTGTTTGCTATCGGCTTCGTCATGGCTTCAATACCATTCCAAACCGTCTACCTGATTTTCTTTCAGCATTGGTTGAAATAGCAAAAGCCCCGGAGTTCGGGGCTTTTCTTTATTTCAATCGGGATCTCCTCAAAAAGGCCGGTATGGCACCCCAGTCATCATCGTCATCTTTGGTCTCGACTTTGACTTCCTTTTTCGGCTCGACTTTTTCTCCGCTGACGGTGTCTTTTCTTGGCTCAGGAATCGGATTGAAGATCTTACCCTTGTCCTGAACACGCTTCATCATGCCGGCGATGGTCGACTCGCTCTGGGCGGCGACTGACGGCAGGCTCTGCGGTCGAGTGGCGGTATTCGTCTCCGGAAAACCGGTGGCAATGACGGTGATCTTGATCTCGTTCTTCTTGAGCTTGTCGTCGCGGACGGTTCCGAAGATGATCTTGGCCTCGGGGTCGATGGACTCCGTGATGACCTTGGCGGCATCCTGGATCTCGAACATGGTCAGATCCTCGCCTCCGGCAATGGAGAAGAGGACGCCCTTGGCTCCGGCGATGGAGACGTCGAGGAGCGGGGAATTGATGGCGGCCTTGGCGGCTTCGATGGCGCGGTTTTCGCCGGAGGCCGAACCGATGCCCATGAGAGCCGAGCCGGCGTTCTCCATGACCGTCCGGATATCGGCGAAGTCGATATTGATAAGGCCTGGGGTAGTGATCAAATCAGAAATCCCTTCAACTGCTTGGCGAAGAATTTCATCGCACATGACGAAGGCGTTCTTGACTGTGGTTTCTTTGCCAATGGCAGAGAGAAGGCGATCGTTGGGAATGACGATGATGGCATCAACTTCTTTACGAAGGTCTTCGAGTGCGGCTTCAGCGATTCTGGATCTTTGGCGGCCTTCGAAATAGAAAGGTTTGGTGACAACAGCAACAGTAAGGCAGCCGAGTTCTTTTGCCGTTCGGGCAACAACCGGACTGGCGCCGCTTCCCGTGCCGCCGCCAAGTCCGCAGGTTACGAAAACCATGTCCGCACCCTTGACGGTTTCCTGAATCTCATCCTTGGTTTCTTCGACGGCTCTTTTGCCAAGGTCGGAATTCATGCCAGTGCCGAGGCCGCGTGTCAGATTCTTGCCGATATTGATGCGCTTCTTGGCCAAAGAACGGTGCAAATCCTGCGAGTCGGTATTTATGGAAATGAAATCAACCCCTCTGACCTTCGAGGTGATCATGTGGTTCACGGCGTTGCCGCCGGAGCCACCGACTCCGAGGACTTTGATGCGGGCGAAGGCTTCTATGTCAGGGGTGATGTTGGGCATGGAATGTTTAGTCTTAGGTTTCTTTTTAACGGGTATTTGGGACATAAACGAAACTTCTTCCCAATGTGATTTGGGAAGGTCGATGATGAAATCTGTCAAACGTTGCATCCGGGCAGGTTATTCAAAGCGGTAGGCTCTGTGTCCGTGCCTGTATATTACCACAGGGGATTTAGGATACAAGTAAAGGGGCTATGCTTTTTGGGAAACACTGTCGCCTGAATATCGAGCTGCGTTGCATGTGGCTTATAGCGTGGCACAAAAAAGTAGCTTAATCCGTGCTTCGCTCCGGGGCACCCCCTTTTTCAAAGGGGGGATTCTCCAGCGGGAAGTTATTTTAATCGGGGGCATGATCGGCTTCGACTTTTGGGTAGAAGATTTAACACTAAGAGTTTTTTGAGCCATAGCGAGTTATATTGAGAGAAAGATTTGATGGAGGATCCCCCTTTGAAAAAGGGGGTGCCGAGCGAAGCGAGGTGGGGGATTTTATGAATAGTAGAAGTCAGTTGGTGACATTTTGTCACCAGTTGAAGATGGAGGCTTCTGACGGCAAAGAATATGAAACAGATTATTCACAAGTTGAGGGTATTTTTAGGATCATCCGATCTCTGAAATTAATACTACCACCGCTATCATTACGATTAATATCTCCGCATACAGACTCCAACTTTTCAAAAAGTCACGGGTGGTGATCATTTTCCAGTAATACGAGAAAGTTCCTTTTTGACCGGCCGGTTCGATTTCGACAGTTTTGTGCAGGCAGTATCGCTTATTTGAAAAAGGCCAAAACCAGCGGATTCCGAATTCTATAGAGTCAAGAACAAAGTGGCTCCAGGAACCGGCTAGAATTGTAAGGCCGATGAAGACTGTAAATATTGAATTTGTGATCAAGCCCGCAAGAACAATCAATGCGCACAATATTAACCAAGTCAGCGGCGCGTGAGTAGGGTATTCGCGGTGATTGGAGGCAATCGTTTTGTCATTCCTGTGAAAGTCGTTTGACTCCTTTGGTAATGACAAAGTTGAATTCCGATTCTCAAAGTAATACCAAATCAGGTCAATATCCGGTCCGTCACCGGCCAAAGTGCCGATAATCAAAAGAATTGTTGTTTGATTGGACGAAAAAGAAGTTGCTGTCAGATTCAACAGGATTTGTGTCATGAGATAGCCACCTGCAAGATGTCCGGGGAGAACCATTTGTTTGTCATTCCCGCGAAAGCGGGAATCCAGTGTTGAACACCAATGTCAAAATCCAAATAACAAATGTCAAATCAAATCCAAAGTTCAAAATCCAAAGCCTAGTATTACCAGTTTTGCCATTTGGATTTTGGATTTGATTTGTCATTAGAAATTTGAGCTTTGACATTAACACTGGATTACCGCTTTCGTGGGAATGACAAGCGAGAGGTTCTCTTTATGGCAGAAACTGTTTGACCGCCCTCACCGTCCTTTTCCAAGCGTTCTTGATGAATACTCTGGAAGCGTCTATCTCCGGGCTCTCTTCATTGTGAAGTCCCCAAATGCACAGTCCGTAGGCGACGGCCCAGGTGGCGTCCTTGAAGGACGATTTGTTGTCGAGGGCGCCGATGGTGCCGATTCGCGAGGGCAGTTTGAGGGAGATCTTGGCCATGGTGTCTATGGAATTGAGTCCTGAGCCGCCGCCGGTGATGACGATGCCGGCCGGCAGCAGACCATTCCTGCCGATCTTTTTCAAATGCGCTTCGATCAATTCAAATATATCGGAAAGACGGGCGGCGATTATTTCCTCAAGCTTTTTTCGTGGATATGAAGCACCGGTAATGGCGCCGATCTTGATCTGCTCTGCTTCCTCTAACGGAACTTTTAATCCGAGAGCGATGTCATTGGTGATGTCGGTGGAACCGATGGGAAAGACTTCCAAAGAGGTCGGAATGTTATTCTCAAAGACCGAAATCGAGACAGTCTCGGCGCCGATGTTGGCCAGGACACAGCCGGCGACTTTTTGGGACTTGGAAAGGGTGACCATGCCGGCGGCGATCGGCGCAGCGACTACGTCTTCGCATTCGATACCTGCTTCGTTCACGGCGGAAATAAGGTCTGTGACATGATGATCAAGACAGGTGATGAAAAGAGTTTTCTGTTCGATCTTGTTGCCTTTGAGGCCTTCGATCTTACCGAGAGCGGGGAAGCCGTCGATCTTGTATTGCAGAGGAATGTCGAAGATGATCCGGCGATTGGCGATGGATGAAGCCGGAATGTCCTTTTCGCATTGCTCGCGAAGATTTTTGATGTCCAGACTGGTGATCTCGGCGTCAGCCCTGGAAGTCATGACAAAGCTATTTGTGGCAACGCTTGAAAGGCCGATCCCCGAGATGCCGACAAAGGCTTTCTTGACGGTGACGCCGGCTTTTTCCGAGGCGATCGTCACGGCTTTCTTGATGGCCGAAGAGACGTCACGGACATTGGTAACATAGCCATGACGGAGGCCGCGCGATTCGGCTTGAGCCGTAGCCAAGATCTTGGGTAGACCCTTCTCATTGCGCTCTTTGGCATTAGCTATGACAACTTTGACACAATAGGTGCCAACGTCGATTCCTGTGATGATGTTCCGAGACATATAAAAATGTTTTGTAGAGATGAGGCAATGCCTCGTCTCTACGGGCCGCCTCAGATCTTAAATTTTTTGCAAATTTCGTTCTCTATAGCCTCCATTGTACTCCCATGGTCGTACCCTTTCAAATGAACGCAACCGTGGATAAAGAGAAAAGCCAGAAAATTTTCAGATTTTCGCTGGAATTTGACGGCTTCTTTTTCGGCTTCCGATGGGCAAATGTAGATCTCGCCCTCATTCTCGGAAAGAGGGAAACTGAGGATGTCGGTTGGGACATTTTTCTGGCGATATTGATCGTTCAGTTTTTGAATGCCATCGGCTGAGATTATTACCAAAGACAAAGTGTAATCAGGACCGAGCGCCGCTTCTTTTATGGATGAAAAATCAATAGGCGGAAGTTTGGATTCCGTCTCGTTTGAGATTGAGAAATTGTGGGTCACAAAAAAATCCCCCCCTCCTCGGCTATCGCCTCGGAGTACCCCCTTTTTCAAAGGGGGATTTTCCAACAGGATCCTTTGATTAAAAATCATGGCGGGTGAGTTGGAGATTCCCCCTTTGAAAAAGGGGGTGCCCGAAGGGCGGGGGATTTTACTTTTTGCCTCCTCTTTCCGGCTTGACGGGAGCTTTGCCGAGCTTGATGAGCTCCGCCATATTGGCGCGGCGCTTCAAGAGGGTCAGGCGACGCATCTTTACCTTGTAGTGGGATTGGACGCGGGTGCTGGAACGGAGGGTCCTCACGCGAGGAATAACACCAGAACTCTGGACTTTGCGGGTAAAACGGCGGATGACGCCCATGGCGTTCTCACCGGCATTCTTGCTGACTTCGACGTTTATCATGGGGAAAAGATAACATATTACCTAGAATGAAGCAAATATTAAGGGTTCTTTACCAATTACTAATATCTAATTTCTAAACTCATCCTCCAATCTTCTTCAAGTATTTCGGCAATTCATCAATAGGAATAATCTCTTGCGAATGAGTGTCATTCTTGCGGACGATGGCGGTGCGCTCGACAGCCTCCTTTTTGCCCATGACGATGACGTAGGGAGTGTGATGCTTCTCGACGGAAGAAACTTGAGCGCCAAGGCGGTCTTTGGCAAGGGAAAGATAGAGAGGGATCTTCATCTTGCGGAGATTCTCAATGATCTCCAAGGAGAGGAGTTTTGATTCGAGGCCGAGCTGGACAAAGGAAGCGATCGGGCGTTTCATTTTCCTGACCGGTTTTCTCAGGCCCTCTTTGCCGCCTTTGAGAAGAAGGGAAAGGCCGACGCCCTGGACATCGCGCTTCATGGCCAGTTTTTTGGCCAGACTGTTGTAGCGCATGCCGTAGCCGAGGATCTGTTTGTTCTTGTCGGTGTTGACGATCGTGAAGATCGTCTCGGCGCAGTATCGGCGGTTGCCGAGCAAGCCGTTGTTGACGCTGTAGGGTATCTTCAGGGCTTCGAAATATTCCAGAGTCTCTTCGAGATGGCGGCGGGCCGATTCTGAAAGGAAATCGAGGGCGCGCGGCGCCTTCTCATTGAGTTCCTGGCACTCCTTGTTGTGGCTGGCCAAAAGTTCAAAAGCGTCGGATTTGAAAAGTTCCCGACAGACTGGTGGCATGATGTTGAGATTTTTGCGGTAATAAGCCGTCAGCTCTCGGGTGAAGCGGGCCAAAGAGTCCTTGTCACCAATGGAGTTGATCTCCACAGAGGTCGATGAATATCCTTCTTCAGCCAAGATCGCTCGGCCGGTCTGGATAAGTATGGCTTCGGCGATCGGTCCGGAAGATCCCAGGATTTCCAGGTCGGCATAACGTTTTGGATTTGCTCCGCGGCAAGGATCTTTGAAGTAGAGCATGACCGGCTGAGGCAAGTTGTGCATATTTGATTCATTGTACGTTCGGATCAAGGCGATTTTTTCCTCCACATGAAGCGGTAAATGGCCATGACTCTCCGTTTCGTCGTCGATATAGTCACCCTCGCTGAAATCCTTGGCGGCCTCAAGGTCGGCCTTGCCGATGGTCGGGCTTTTGATCGGCTGGAAACCGTAATAGACGGGGATCTCGCCGATCTTGTCCAGATTCTCAAAATTCATGAATTTCGAGTCGGCTGATTTTTTCTGTTTGGAATTGGATTCGTTCATGTTTGTGGATTATTCATTAAACTTTCCCGGTAAGATCGACAATGTTGTAATGGGCAAAAGACGGAGGATGGGTCGGCCGACGATAAAGCGCTTGTCCAAGTTGCCCCAGACTCTGGAATCGGAGCTTTGGTTGCGGTTGTCGCCCATGACGAAATACTCGTTCGGTCCGAGATTGGTCGACAATGTATCATGCGAGGCGTGAATCGGGTCGAGGTAATCCTCGACAAGCTCGGTCGTTGTGGCCGCCGGTCCGGAACTCGTAACGAAGATCCGACCATCGTTGATCTGGACTTTCTCATTGGGTAAACCGATGATGCGTTTGATGTAATAGATGCTGGGATTATTTGGATATTTGAAGATGACGACATCACCACGGGTCGGCTTCTCAAATCTGTAAGTCAGGCGGTCGACTATGAGGAACTGACCGGTGGCGAATGTCGGGTCCATGGAAGCACCATCGACGATGAACGGTTCGGCGATGAAATAACGGACGGGGAGGGCGATCAAAAGCGCGATGAAGATGACACTGACCCACTCGCGGACATTTTCCCAAATAGTCCTAAAGGTAGTGTCGCCAGACTGCATAATGGAGCCATTATAGCGCATTTTTTGCCATAATGCAAATTTCAGAAAAATATACTATAATCGAGATATGCCTTACATCATCGCTGGCCTGGGCAATCCAGGGGAAGAATATGCAAATACGCGCCACAACACCGGGCGCTTGGTTTTGGATTTTATAAGGAAGGAAAACGGTGACGAAGAATTCAAGCTCAATAAAAAAATCGATGCTTTGACGGCTGATTGTAAAATTGGAAAAGAGAAGGTCAACTTGATCGCTCCGGAAACATTCATGAATAATTCCGGCAAGGCAGTCAGTCTATTAGTAAAAAGCATCAAAGCCGCTGAAAAATTGATCGTTATCTATGATGATTTCAGCCTGCCTCTCGGTCGTATGAGGATTTCCTACAATCGGAGCTCTGGCGGGCACAATGGTCTGGAGTCGATTATCAAGGCTGTGAAGACCGAGGCTTTCATCCGTATTAGAATTGGTACTGCGTCAGAAAACGCCAAAGGCAACGCCAAGCTTATTCATGGAGAAGAAAAGATTGAGAAGTTTATTTTGGGCAAATTCAAGGATGACGAGTTAAAGACTTTGAAAAAGGTTTCCAAGAATGTAAATGAGGCCGTGGCGATGATCATCAGAGAAGGGAGAGAAAAGGCGATGAGTGTGTGGAATGGAATGTAATCATCCAAAAAATCCCCCGTCCTTCGGCTCACGCCTCAGGACACCCCCTTTTTCAAAGTGGGATCCTCCTCTCAAACTGCTTATTGAGTATAACTCGCTTTGACTCTAATAATTCATTGTGTTTAATTCTTAACCTAGAGAGTATTTGAACAATAGCGATCAGTATTGCAATAGCTGTACGTTGGAGAATCCTCCTTTGAAAAAGGAGGTGGCTCTGAGCGAAGCGAAGAGACGGAGGATTTTCTAGATCGAAATACGAGGCTTAATTTACTTCTTCTCCCCGGTATACGACAATGCCATCTTTTGCTCTTTGGGATCGAATAGGGAAATCTTGAAATCATAAGTCTTGCCCAATTCCAAAGTTTTCCTCAACTTCTCTTCTGAACCAAATTCGGAGACGTGAACCAGACCGGCGACGCCTTCCTCGATGGAAGCCAGGGCACCGTGTTTGTTGAATTTGATGATGACGCCGGAGACGAGCATGTCCTTCTTGTATTTCTTGGCGGCTTCGGTCCAAGGATTCGGCTTGAGCTGTTTCAAAGACAGGGAAATCTTGCCATCTTTGATCTCGATGATCTTGGCCTTGATATTCTGGCCGACTTTGACGAAGTTTCTCGGATCGTCAACCAGTCCCCAGTCGATCTCTGAAATGTGGATGAGTCCTTCCAAACCTTCCTCAAGCTTGACGAAGACCCCGAAGTCGACGACTCCGGTGATGGTCCCTTCAACCTCATCGCCGATCTCGTACTTGCTGACGATCTTTTCCTTTTCCTTGGTCTCAGAGCCTTTCTCGGAGAAGATCAGTTTGCCTTCCTTGGGATCGGCGGTAATGATGGACAACTGGAGTCGGGTGCCGACCAACTTCTTCAATTCATCGAGGATCTTATCCTTGTCGCCGTCAGCGATCCTCGGGTAGTGATCAGTCTTGAGTTGGGAAGCCGGAAGGAATCCGACAATGCCTTGCCATTCGATGAGAAGACCGCCTTTGTTGGCTTCCTTGACCGGAAGATCGAGGATCTTCTTTTCTCTGATGGCAACCTCGGCTTCATTCCAGATCAGGGCTTGGCGGGCTTCCTTCAGGGAAAGTTCGTAATAACCTTCCTCATGGGCGGTGTCGACGATCTTGGCGGCGACGACATCGCCGACGTTGATCTTCTTGATGACATCGCGGGCGATGATGAATTCACGGCCGTAGATAATACCGGTGCCAAAAGGCGCCAAGTCAACATAAACAGCTGACTTTTCCAAAGCAATGACCGGACCTTCGACGAGGTCGCCGATGATCGGCGGATTCTTCATCGTAGCGGACAATTTGCCCATGGCGCTCTCTTTTTGCGCCTCGGTAAGTTCCATGTCGCCTTTGATTTTTGGCGTGGATTCTTTTGTAGAAACCGGCTTCTTTGAAATCTTGGCCTTTGTTGTTGCTTCGACTTTTTCTATTTCTTTCGATTCGACAACTTCTGTTTCAGACTTGCGACCTGTAAGGGTCTCTTTTAATTTCTTGAACATATTTGTGTCTCCGCTCCGCTTTTTAGTTGATTAATAATTAAGTGCGGGATAACGCGAGACTATTAAAACGGCCGCTTGCCGCATAGCCAGAATCTACCATTTATGTGTGATTTTGTCTACTTTTTTAAAGCGGTATTGAGTATGCGTTTGAAGGGACTAGGGACTAGGTTCTAGGGACTAGGTTGTTGAATAAGATTATCTCGTTAGAAATCTATAAAAGGGAAGAATATGCGGCTGAAAACTTCAAAGATGTTGGCGGTCATATTCTGATCAAATGTCAAAGCTGTCGGCAAACTTGAGGGAGAGGGCGACGGATAGGATGAATTTCGGGGTGACGGAGAAGTATTTGGTGATACTGAAACTGAGGCGCTAGGAGAAGCCGTCGGGGTGACGCTTGGAGTTGGGCTGGGTGAAGGGAAAATACTGACTGAAGGCAAAGAAGTGAAGCTTGGTGCCGGTGAATTGGACTGGATCGGAATCTGAGAGGGAACCGGCACTGCTGAATTTGACGGTGTTGGCAATTGGGAAGGAGTCGGATGAATAGTTGCCAAAGGCGAACTTGAAGGCTTAGGCGTATTGGTCGGAATTGTCGAGACTTGTGGGGAAACGTTCGGAACATTCAAAACTGTCGGTGATGGCGATTGAACATTCGCGCACGTCTTCCCAGTCCAGATGAAATTGGCCGGACAAATCACAGAGACTGGACTATTTGATGGAGCTGGCACCAAAGAGGTATTGAAGGTTGGGATTGAAGAAGATTTGGGTGACGGCAGATTGACCTTCGGGGTATTGGCCGGAACGCCGGTCACTGTTTCGATGACCGTTGAGATCGTCGAGGAAACCAAGCTCTTCATCTTTTGGAAAAAGCTCTTTTGAGACTGCTGTGCGGAAGTTATTGGCAAAAAGTTTACTGAAGGTGAAGGTGACGCGTTGAAAAGAAGACTGGCGTTTGCTGCAGAATACAACTGTCCATCGATTGTCCCGTCTTCAGAGAAATCTTCTGAGATTGTGTAATCATTGATCGAAGACGCTGGATTAATATTTGTCGAAGAAACTGATATCGAATCAGCGGCGGCCGCCAAATTATCCGTCCGGTCTTCATTTGAATCGGAGATCAGGCTATTGCCCATTTTCTTGCAATCAGGCCAATATTTATAAGCTTCGCCGCCTTTGATGGCCGCTAGAATGTAACCGCAGCTCACGACGTTGAACCTGGACGAGCCGGAGACGTCGTTCATGATGCTGACGTTTGAAGGCCGATAGAGATCTGGCAGGCTGCAACCTTCTAGTTTGGTGGATCCGTAAGGAGTTTTGACGTCATATATGTAGCCAACAGGTGCATTCGAATCCGGTTTCCTACTGCAATTTGTTTCAACCAAACTGAAGTTTCCCGAGCCATTTTTATACGGGTATTCATCGTTCAAACCGGCAAAGGTGTGGGAAAATTCGTGCAAAGACACCATATTGACGTTCTTTTTTGATCTAGGGTTTATGATCGCTCCGGACGCTTGGCCAGGGAAGGCGATGCCGGCGTTGCCGGCGCTTGAGAGCGATGATGAATAAACGAGCCTGATTCCCGGGCAAGCATTGACACCATTGAAATGGGCGTTGAAAGCCGCGGCCTTTGCTCCATATTTGTCTCCGGCTTGGGCGATGCTAAGGAGCATGTCGAGCCCGTCGGGATATTGTCCGAGGTCAGTGATGATTGAAAAAGCGGCGACATTGGATTTGTATGGCTGAATGGCTACCAAGGCTTTTGACCAGAAATCATCACTGAGTTTGAAAATATCGGCCACAGCCAAACCGGCGCTTTGTCCTCTTACAAAAGCAATTTGATTTGAGCCATTGCCGGCGATCGGAGCGCAAAGTCCGAAAGCCGCACCAGCTGAAGATTTTGCAATCGTCCCGTCATTTTGCGGAATTTCGACGACAATATCCGCCGGAATATTATTTTCCGTGGCGGTAATCAACTTTTCCAGTTTTTCTTTGCTGGCGATCCCATCCGGCCAGCCTTTGATTTTCCATTCATATATCGGTTGCGTCTTGTCGTCACTTCCATCGGGATTTATTACATATTTGTCGTTCCAGACGAAAGTCCCCGGACCGACCAGGATTTCATTATTTAATTGGAGAGAAACCTTCCAAGGCAATGAACTCGGCGGAGTGGTCGAATAATCGGACGGCTTGTCTGTATAGCAGAAGCCAAATTGGGGAACGATCTGGACAATAAGATCGTAAATAGGAGTCAAAGGCAAATCAGGAGTCGAACGGGTCTTTTTCATCATTGCTTGAAATGACGGGTCGACGATCATGTCCAATGAATTGCCTTTAATCCCAGTCGGGTAATTGTATTTTCCGTTGGGCGTAATGTTTTCCGGGCAGGGACCTTGGCCGTAACGGATGACGGAAGTATTTTGGGCGAGGGTTTTGGGGGCGAAGAAGGTTGAACTGAGGAGGATAGTTGAGAGGATCAAGAATAATCTTTGAACGCGCATGGCTTAATTATACAGCAAAAAGAAAGTATGCTAAATTACCTCTATGATAATAACCTATCTCGGTGGCGAATTCGTGAAGATCCAATTTGGCGACACTATTCTAGCCTTCAATCCGGTTTCCAAGGATTCGCAGTTGAAGACGGCCAAATTTGGTGCTGATATTGTTCTCTGCAGTCTCAACCACTTGGACATGAATGGTGTCGATCAGGTGACATTTGGCGACAAAAAACCTTTTGTTGTGAGCGGTCCCGGTGAATATGAGATCAAGGATGTCTTCATAAAAGGTTTGTCGTCACAATCAGGCTACGACGGCGAGAAGCGGATCAATACCATATATACGGTGGCTCTTGAAGGAATGAACATTTGTTTTCTTGGTGCGGTCAACACTCCGGAATTGCCCAAGGATACCGATGAGGCGATCGAAGCTGTCGACATTCTTTTTGTGCCGATCGGCGGCGGAGGCGTTTTGGAGCCGTCCAATGCCTACAAGTTGGCTGTTTCGATTGAGCCGAAAATAATCATCCCTATCCATTACGGAGACATCGGCATGAAGGACGCCCTCAAAGCCTTTCTCAAGGAAGCCGGCGAAAATCCAAAACCTGAGTCGAGATTAACTTTAAAGAAAAAAGACTTGGAAGGCAAAGAAGCCGATGTTGTGGTCCTTGAACAAGAATAAGAGCTATTCTCCACAGATTAGCGATTGCTTGTCTTAAAAAGTAGTATAATGATCTTGTACTGGATATTACAATCATGTCTTTCCAAACTTTTCTTGAAGATCTAAGAGCCAAACCCGAGCATATTCGCACTCGTTATGCTTTTCTGACAGCCTTTGGATTTACCGCTATTGTCGCGGCCTTTTGGTTACATTCCTTTTCATTCTTTAATGAAGGCTCCCAAGCCGCGGTGGCGGCCGCCATCAATAAGACCGGCACTCCGGGTCAGTCTCTCATAGCGGGGGTTGGCTCTTTTGCGACTGATATAAAAGAGATTATTTTTGGTTCAAAAAAAGTCACTTATACGAGCGTCGAAGTGAGGCCGGGGAAGAGATAATTTTGCTTGTCATTCCCGCGAAGGCGGGAATCCAGTGTTGAATGTCAAATGTCAAATTTCCAATGACAAATCAATGTCAAAATCCAAAATCCAAATTTTGACATTTGAGCTTTGGATTTGATTGGAAATTTGTCATTTGGATTTTGTCATTTGTAATATCCTGGATTCCCGCTTTCGCGGGAATGACACAAAAACAATTACTTGGAAAAATGACCATATTTATGCTAAGCTTTTCTCAATATGGCCAAGAAACCCGGAGATGAAAAGTCCAATCAAGAGGCGGTTGACGCACGAAATGGCGCCGGCATAGTCTCGCGCAACATTTCGACCGAGATGCGCGAGTCATATCTAGACTACGCGATGTCCGTCATCACCGCCCGCGCTCTGCCGGACGTTCGTGACGGTTTGAAGCCGGTTCATCGCCGTATTCTTTACACTATGCACGAGCTCAACCTCTCGCCCGGTGGCAAGACCAGAAAGTCCGCCAAGATCGTTGGAGACGTGACCGGTAACTATCACCCTCACGGCGACGTGGCGGTTTACGAATCTCTTGTCAATCTCATTCAACCATTCCGCATGCGCTATCCTCTGGGCATCGGTCAAGGTAACTTCGGCTCGCTTGATGGCGATCCGGCTGCCGCACCACGTTATACCGAAGCCAAAATGTCCCGCATCTCTTCGGAGCTTTTGCGCGACATAGACAAAGACACCGTCGACTTTCGTCCTAACTACGAGGGTACTCGCACCGAACCGATCGTCTTGCCGGCATCGGTTCCGAACCTTCTCTTGAATGGCACGCTCGGGATCGCCGTCGGTATGGCCACCAATATCGCTCCGCACAATCTGCGAGAAGTCGTCGATGCCACTTCTCATCTATTGGAAAACAGTGACGCCACAACCGAGGATCTGATGCAATTCATCAAAGGTCCGGACTTTCCAACTGGCGCGGTTATGTACGGCCAGAAAGATATTCTCCATGCCTATACAACCGGCCGCGGCGGCATTACCGTTCGCGGCGAAGCGGAAATCATCGAGGATAAAAAGGGTCAATTCCAAATCATCATCACTTCTATCCCGTATCGCGTCAACAAAGCCGAGCTTATCACCAAGATCGCCGATATGGTCCGTGAGAAGACTCTCGAAGGCATCAGGGCTTTGCGTGACGAATCAACCGAGGATGTTCGCATCGTGATCGATCTGAAGCAAGGTTCATATCCGGAAAAGATTCTAAATCAACTCTACAAGCATACTCAACTCGAGGATGCTTTTCATGTGAATACCGTCGCTCTCATTGACGGTGTTCCGCACACGCTTTCCTTGAAATCAATTTTGGAGGAATTTATCAAGCACCGGATTATCGTCATTCGTCGCCGTACTCAGTTTGACCTGACGAAAGCTGAAGATCGCGAGCATATTCTCCTTGGTTTGAAGAAAGCTCTTGATCACATTGACGAAATAATCACTCTTATTCGTGGTTCCAAGGACGCTGTCGAAGCTCATGCCAATCTCATAAAGAAGTTCAAATTTAGCGACAAGCAAGCCACGGCTATTCTGGAAATGAAATTGCAAAAGCTGGCCGGTTTGGAGCGCAAGAAAGTCCTTGACGAATTGGCCGAAGTTCAGGATCTCATTGCTCGTCTCAAAGAGCTTTTGGGTAGCGAGAAGAAAGTACGAGCTCTCATTAAGACTGAATTGGCAGAAATCAAGGAGAAGTACGGCGATGACCGCCGGACCAAAATAGTTAAGCATGGCGTCAAAGACTTTAATCCTGAGGACCTTATCGCCGACGAAGAATCGGTCCTTGTCTTGACAAAAGGTGGCTATATCAAGAGGACGAATCCCGATGAATATCGCAAGCAGAAGCGCGGTGGTGTCGGCGTCGTCGACCTTGATACCAAAGAGGAGGATTTTATTTCCCATTTGATCTTTGCCTCAACCCATAATGATCTTTTGTTCTTCACTGACAAAGGCAAGGCTTATCAGATCAAGATGTACGATATTCCGGAAGGCAAACGGGCGACCAAAGGCAAGTCGGTCATGAACTTCCTTTCTTTGGCTGAAGGCGAAAAGGTCACTTCTATTTTGCCGATGCCCAATGACAAGAAGACCGCTGAAGGATTGGATCTCATGATGGTCACCAAAGGCGGCACCGGCAAGAAGACTTCGGCTAAACATTTCCATGATGTCCGCCGTTCGGGACTGATCGCAATATCTCTCGATGCCGGCGATGAGCTTATTTCCGCTTCCTTTATTTCCAAAAATGACGAGATAGTCATTGCTACCAAAGAAGGTCAGTCCATCCGCTTCAAGGAAAGCGACGTTCGCGAAATGGGACGCAATGCCGGCGGTGTCCGTGTGATTAAATTGACAAAAGATGACGCGGTTATTTCCGCTGATATTGTTTCCAAGAACGCCAAGAATCCCGCTCTCTTCGTGATGGGCGGGAATGGTTATGGCAAGAAGACCCGTTTGGTTGAATACAAGACGCAAAATCGTGGCGGTTCCGGAATCTTGACTATGAAAGTTACGGCTAAGACCGGTTCGCTTATGGCTGCAAAAGTTGTAACAGATGATGTTGAAGAGGTTGTGGCCATGTCCAAGAAAAGTCAGGTCATTCGCGTTGATCTTCGGGAGATTCCAACTCTCGGTCGTTCGACCCAAGGGGTCAGAGTTATGAAGCTCAGGGAAGGGGATTCATTGGCGAGTCTGATATGTTTGTAAGCTATTGAATGAACAGTGGATAAAAACAAGACCCGCCGAAGCGGGTTTTGTTTAGGATTTTACGGGTTTTTTCTCAACCTCATCCTGTCAGCTGATTAAAGTATATACCCAAAAAGAATGTTGTCAACCTTCTCTAGTTCTTCGAATAGTAGTGGACCCGACGGGAGTCGAACCCGTAAAACCTCAGCTGACAGGATGAGGGCGGAGACCGTTCCGCGGGCCCACGAACGAAGTTAATCGTTCTGAGCCTGATTATACTCAGCGGAGATAAAATCCTGATAAAATCTTGTTCAAGAAACGATAAAATCTCTTTCAAGAACTGATAAAATCTGTTTCAAGAAATGATAAAATTCATCAAATTCATGGTTTATTTGTCCCCATATCACTTATGAATTTGACCATTTCTGTTCTATAATCATGTTATGTTTTCCGATCCAGCCGCGAATGTGGCAAAATTGGGCGTGAATGACGGGATGCGGGTCGTCGATTTGGGGGCCGGTTCCGGCTTTTACAGCTTTGAGGCCGCCAGAAGGGTTGGCGGTAGCGGCCGCGTTTATGCCGTAGATGTCCAAAAAGTCCTTTTGGAAAGGCTTCGGGCCACTGGAGCGGCCAATGGTTTGCGAAATATCGAAGTGGTTTGGGGCAATGCCGAGAAGATCGGTGGAACAAAGCTTCGTGAGGGCATAGCTGACCGTGTTATAGCTTCAAACATTCTTTTTCAGATCGAAAAGCCGGATGAATTCATCCTGGAAATAAAAAGGCTTCTGAAGCCTGGAGGCAAAGTCTTGGTTATAGATTGGAGTGAGGTTTCAGCTTTGAGTCCCAAGAATCTGGTTACCAGCCTCAAGGCCCAGACTCTTTTTGAGAAATCAGGATTCAAATTGGACCAATCATTCAACGCCGGTGACCATCATTATGGCTTAGTATTCATCAAATAAAACCATGAGCAAATTCCAGATCATCACCATATTTATTTTCATCCTGGCGATCATCGCCGGAGTGACGTCTTTTGCTCTTTACAAAGGCAACAGCGGAACTTCATCTTTGCCTGCAATAACTATTTGGGGAACTTTTCCGGCCAATACCTTCAATGAATATGTAGCAAACATCAATAGTGGCCTGACCCAGTCAATGAAAATTACTTATGTTCAGAAAAGAGCGGACAGTTTCAATAGTGATTTCGTCAATGCCTTGGCTTTGGGTCAAGGCCCGGATGCAATCCTTATTCCGTCCGACATGATGTTGGCCGAACAAAACAAGCTGACCCAAGTACCATTTTCAGCTTTTTCTCAGAGGGAATTCATGGACTCTTACATCGATGAGGCCCAGATCTATCTTGACAGTACCGGCGCTTGGGCCATTCCGTTTACCGTTGATCCTTTGGTCATGTATTGGAACAAGGATATCTTCAATGCCGCCGGCATCGCTCTCTATCCGCAATATTGGGATGAGTTGACCGGCACGGGAGTGAAACCTGGTTTGGTTCAAAAGCTTACAGTGAAGGATTCTAACGGCAATGTCAGGAAGACGGCTGTGGCCATGGGAGATTTTACGAATATCACCAATGCCAGAGAATTACTCGGTTCGCTATTCCTCCAAGCAGGGAATCCTGTAACCTCGAGGGATAACAGTGGTCTTATCTATTCGACCCTGAACACCTCCAATTCCACCAACTCGATCTCGCCGGCCGTCCAATATTTCAGCCAGTTCGCCAATCCGACCAGCGCCAATTATTCCTGGAATAGGGCTATGTCCAATGACAAGACGGTTTTCCTGGCCGGGCAGTCGGCGATCTATTTTGGTTTCGCCTCGGAGATTCTGGAGCTGCGGGCCAAAAATCCCAATTTGAATTATGACGTGGCGCCATTGCCGCAGTTGCGGTCCGGCCAAAAAGCCGTCTACGGCAAGATGTTCGGTTTCTCTTTGGTGAGGTCTTCGGCCAATGCCAATGCCACATACCAGATTATTTCCACTTTGATCTTACCAGCCAACCTGGCCGCTCTTTCCAAGACGATGTATTTGCCTTCAGTCCGCAATGATGTTATCGCCCAAGGCTCGACGAATGCTTACATCACGATCTTCAACAAAGCCGCTCTGATCTCCAAGACGTGGCTGGATATCGATCCTCAGATATCCAGGCAGATCTTCAGCAACCTGACCCAGTCTCTGATCAGCGGCCAGAAAAATATCGATCAAGCAATTCGAGATGCCGCTGATCAATATAGTGCGGTGCTTCAGCAGGCGGGGAATTAAAATAATGTCCAAATTCCAAATTCCAAATTCCAAATTCTTCGTCGCAGTAGTGACACTTGTCTTTTTGTTGACTATTTCTTTCAATCCTCTTCTGGCCCAGACCAATGTTATGCCGATCAACAGTGAGAACATCAATAGTTCTGCTTTCAGACTGACTGTTTGCGACGGTCCGGCCATTCCTTCAAGTGCCGCCAGTTCGATCCCTACCGATGCCGCGGAGTTCAAAGCCAAATTCGGCCACGATCTGCCATATGTGCCCTGCGACTTCAAAGGCCTGATGATGCAGATCCAACATCTCATCAATATCGCCATCATTGGCGGAGTTTTGCTAGCCGTCGGTTTGTTCACCTACGCCGGATTTCTTTACGTTCGCGGCGGCAAACATGTCGATGAGGCCAAGAAGATATTCCCTAAAGTCTTCTGGGGTTTTATAATAATGCTGTCAGCTTGGTTCATCGTTTACCAGCTGTTGAATTGGCTAACCGGTAGCAATGTGTTCGGCGTCTTATTGGGTCAACCATAAATATGAAACAAATCAATTTAAAAATATTTTTTACTTTCTATCTATTAGCAATAATTGTTTTGATTTCTCCTGTTGCTATGGCCCAAACTATTGGTGGTGACGTGCCTAACAGCAGTATTGGTGGTAATACAACAGCGACAAATGGTATTTTTACTCTTTCAAATCCTTTAAAGGTTGATTCGATCGGTGGTTTGGTTCAGAGTTTGGTGGAAATTTTCAGTTACATTGCCATCATATTTGCTGTTGTGATGATTATCTATACTGGTTTTCAGTATGTTACCAATGCCGCTCAAGGTAACGCTAAGAAAATTGAGGAATTGAATAAGCAGATGCTTATGATTATTATCGGAGTTGCTATAATCATTGCCGCCAGAGTTATGGTTCAGGTAGTTATCAATACTTTAGAGGTTACGGGCGTAGTCAGCCCCGAAGTCATTCAAAGTGCTAACAAGGCCACCAAAATCCAATAATTAAAATTTATGTCCAAATTCCAAATTCTATATTCCAAATTCTTAGTCGTTTCATTAATGTTCGTTGTTATTCCACTGGGTCTCATTCATGCCCAAACTTCTAAAACTCTGAAGGATATGATCGCTTTGGTTGCCGGTTACTTCAATAGCATTTTGGCCTTAATGATGGGCATCGCCGTCATAATGTTCGTCTGGTACATCATCAATTATTACATCAAAGCCGACGCCGACAAGAAAGAGGCCGGACAATACCTCATGTGGAGCCTGATCGGATTCTTCGTGATCCTGTCGCTTTGGGGTTTGGTCAATATTCTTATCAATACGTTTGGTCTTGGCACCGGCAGTCCGGGCAGTTGGACCAGCCTAAAAAACCTGTTTCCGCAGTAATTTAATCACATGAAAAAAACATTTATATCTTCTATTCTTCTAATAGTGGTGTTGGCAATTCCACTTACGTCTTCAGCTCTGACGGCGGTTTATCAAGCAACACCGGCGGCGCAAGTAACAACTCAAACTCAGTCCTTGAATAAAATAACCGATGCCAATGGTCTCATAAATAGAATAGCTAGTTTTGGAAACGTGGCCGTTTATCTTCTGGTTGCCTTGGCGGTCGTCTTTATTGTCTATAACGTCGTAATGCGTCTGACCAAGCCCGGTGCGGAAGATCAGGCCAAGGCCAGTATGGATATTTTGTGGGGAATCATCGGTTTGGCCATAATAGTCTCGCTTTGGGGCCTGGTTAACATTTTGGTCAACACTTTTTCGACTGACAATAGTATGCAAAACACTTTGCCAAACGCCAATTTCATCAATACTACCAACAGTGGCTCGAGCAATAGTTCCAATTCAAACAACAATGATTACGGCGGCGAGCTTAACAATTAGCGTAATCCACAGTTTCATTTGTCTATTTTGGGGAATAATGGGGTATAATTAGCAAAGTATTAAGTTTATTAATTTATCATAACTATGAAAAAAATCATCGCTTTAGTCGCCGCCCTTATGCCTTCCATGGCATCGGCCCAGGCTCTCTCCACTATTACCAATATCAATGATGTCTCCAAAAGAGCTTTGAGTATTGGAGACACGTTCACCTATATTCTCGTCGCTCTGGCCGTCATCTTCATCGTTTGGAATGTCGTCATGTATATCATCAAGCCTGCGGCTTCCGATGACAAGGCGGCTGCCAGCAAGAACATTCTCTGGGGCATTGTCGGTCTTTTCATTATCGTCTCCATTTGGGGCTTGGTGAACATATTGACCAATAGCTTCAAGACCACGACCGGTACGCAACCTATACCTAATTCTGGTGGCAATCCGAACACCGGTGGTATTCCAGCCAATCAGATTCCTGTTGTTCAGTAATCTTGATGTTTCAATTTCTTGATCTTATCCCGAGAGCGAAAGCGGCAGTTGATCTGGCCGCTTTTGGCGTTATCGTCAATCCGATAATAACGAATATCGTTTACCCTGTAATTGCCCTCATGTTCGGCGTCGCCGTCTTGTTCTTCGTTTACGGTGTGATTCAAATGATCATTACGAACGATGAAAGCGGCCGCGAGAAGGGGAAGATGACCATCTTGTATGGCACCTTGGGTATGTTTATAATGGTCTCGGCCTGGGGGATAATATATCTGGTATCAAATACGGTTAAGGGAGGATTTTAGGTCAGCGATGTCGGACATCGGTAGTAGATAAAAGAAAAGACCGTCCCGATTACTCGTGGCGGTCTTTTTGATTCTTAAAAGAACTACTATTACAGAGTTGTTCGTCTGGGATTATGTGCCCAGCCGACTTTTTCTGTTGTAACTGCTTGGCCATCCTGGACCATAATCTCAATGGCATTGAAGCCACTGGATATTTCCAGGTGCGCACCAGGTTTCCAGTGTGGTGGATAGATCGGGTAAACCCGATTTGTACTGTAATCGAGACGAGCCCAACACGGCGCGTCACCCAGTATTGTCGCATCAATCCGTTTTGTTGGATCAGAGCAACTGGTCACGAGCGTCCACTTTCCGGTAGTCACCATGACTTCGCCGAATGATGGCTGCGCTGCCTCTTTCTGCTTTTCCGCCTCTGCGAGGCGGTTAGCGAGAGGGGGGCGCGTTACGAATTCACTAAACTTCATTTTGGTCGAGGCCTTTGAATGCCTCCACATTCCCCAAAAGAAGATTATGGCTCCAACAAGGAGCCCGATCGTCATCAATTTTTTCATTCATTACTCCTAGCTTGATGGAACGTTGGCAATGTTCAATCCACCCTGATTGATCACCTGAGTCACCTTGCCATCGTGAATAAGGTTCTCCTGAATGACCATCGCTCTAATTTCGGCGATCGATGGAATATCTTTGTCCGGGGTCGGTTGTTTGAGAATGTTTCCTTTGTCATCCTTTACCCCTTCGCGATATAATTTGAGCCGTTCTGCAATCTGATTGTTGACGGTTTCAGTACCGTAAGTCTGCGCTTCCCGTTTTGCGTTTTGGACTTGGATATCAACCCGAGAGTCGATAACCTTGTCTTGAGGACGCAGAACTGGTTGTAACTTCTTGATGCGGATTCCAAATCCGCGAATATCATCGAGAGTACTGTTTCCAGATTCATGTGGCGCTCCCTTTTCTCCCGAGATATAGCCAAGAAGAGTCTCCTGCAGTTCACGAGAACTTTTTTCCATGTACTCACTTCTTTTATCGTTTGCGATAACTTGAATCCAGGTCGTCAAAATGTCATCAAGTTGGGGAAATATCTGAGTGACGTCTCCACCCGTGACATTAGCAAAATCCCGTAGTTTTTCGCCGCCAGTTTTCCAGTTGTTCTGGGTGTCTACGAATCCACTCGGGTCATCGTACTCATCTGGTAGTACACTTATGGACACTGATCCGATAATGTACTGACCATCTTGGCAACGAACCGGCTTGGCGAGAGTTATATCTTTGTCAACCTGCTTCATCGTGAATTCAACATAGCCGATCACCTTGATGGCTGGAATCCAGTCCAGAAGCAGTGTCAATTTATCGACTTTAACCGTTGTCATCTGTCCCAAGAAGGTTAAAAGCCAAACCCTTCGAGGCATTGCCTCTTTGGGTTGCTTGAAGCCTTGAAACATCAAGACTCCCAACAGGAACGGCACTATACAAAGATAGTTCCCGTTGAAAAGTCCAACGCTTCCCCAACCAAGTAATATGATCATTACAAATAGCAGGGAACAGCTGTATCTATTTAACAGACTCGGATATGGGTTCATTCTTCCATCCTTTTCTTTGCGAACCACCCCATCGGGCAGTCCTGTTTTTGTTATTTTCTATTATCCAAATTGTCAAAGTACCGGTATTCCGGAACGCCCGGAAAGGTTACTTTTTCTGCCCTCTATTGTAGCATGGAAACGGTACAAATGTCAAGGAATATACCAGTAACCCCTCACACCCCTCCTCGACCTAATCGCCGCCCTGTGAATAACAACACAGTTGTTTCGTTTCATCCATGTTAAAATATATGTCGTAATGAGTTTAACTGACAACGAAATCAGAGAACGAATGGTTGAACTTCACA
>CAIMKX010000002.1 GCA_903842025.1 uncultured bacterium
CCCCGGCAGCCAAAGTCACTCTTACCGCAGACAAGATCTCAGCTCTCAAAGGCTGGGAGAGTCTCACCGCGGAGCAGCAAGGAATCATCACAGATGTGACGATCGACAAGAGCGGCAAGGTAGCGGACATCAAGTATGATACTGAGGAAGGCGTTCTGGCCTGCCCACAATGTCGGATACCGGGGCCGGAGTCCTGGACGCGATGCCCTGCGTGTAATACGGATTTTTCTGCTGCGCAGTAATCTCTGACGCATTCATAAAGGGGAGGGAGATAATCTCTCCCCTTTTTATTGGAGGTCTGATGGATGAAGAAATAGAGTGTGCGATCTGTAATCGTAAAGGCCCAAAAAATCTGATGGAGGAGCATCACCTCCTGCCTGGCAAGCACCGACGAACTAAAACCGGCAGGCAGGATGGCACCATAATATGTTGTAAGGACTGTGGGGATCAGATTCATCTTATGTTCACCAATCAACAGTTACGGCGAGACTATACCACATTACAATCACTCCGCGCAGCGATGACCGAATATTGCGAATGGGTGTATGATAGACCATTGAGCAGTAAAGTAAATATGAAAAGAAAAAAGCGGAAGTTATAGGTATATTAGGAGAACTAATGACTCAATTTACCCCTTGCCGTAATTGTGCGGCAAAACTTGGACCACAAAAAGGCTTTTATTTTGTCAAATATAAAGGCACACAACAAAAAGGTGTGGTGGAGTGCGAATGCCATAAGCAATTCGTCCAGCGAGAACTCCTCCAATACAAAGCCGCAGCATCGAATATCTGGCCCCAAGCATTCGATTACAACATAGATACGGATTATGTGGGAACTAAATCAATCAAAGAAATTCAGCGCCTGAAAAAATATGTATATGAGTTTTCTAATTATAAAAATGTGATGGTGTATATACACGGACCAAACGGCACGCAGAAATCTACGCTCGCGCATTGGATCGGAGCAAATGTTTTACATCAGGGATACTCGGTAAAATATCTTCTTATGCAATCCCTTCTGATGACTATTTCTGGGTTTGAAAAGGATGAAGTCCGTCAGCAAGAGAAACAAGCAGAGATAGAAAAATTGAAGAGCGTTGATCTGCTTATTGTGGACGAAGCTTGGAATACCTCTGCTGTTACCCTGTATAAATCGGGATATCAGCTGCCATTTTTAACCCAGTTTCTCAAAGAAAGATTTGAGGTTGCAAGGAAGGGGATTGTTTTTATAAGCAATGTATCTCCGGAATCAATCGCTAAAATTTTCGAAAATCCCCTGCAAAATTTAATAGCAAGGAGCGTAGTAAGAACTACTTTGAAACTCGAAGATAATTATATGCAGACGCGAACAGATTTTAATCCAAATTCTTTATTCGACGAGGAATAACCTGATGAGTAATCCATACACATACCAAGTCACGCATCTTTCTGAAAGACGAAAATATATTGGAGTCAGGTTGAATAACAAACTTCCCGCGAGAGAAGACCTTGGAAAACTATATTTTACTTCTTCAAAACATAAAATATTTCGACAAGAAGCTCAAGAATATCCGGAACATTTTTTTTGGGAAGTTTTAGAAGAATTTGATAATAGGAAAGAAGCTATCGAAGCTGAAAGAAAGCTTTTAGAATCTATTCCTACTGATCAACGCGCTCTGTACTATAATAAATGCTTTCACACGGGAGGCACTCTTTTTATTGACAAATCAGGGGATAAAAATCCCCGATTCGGTCGCAGCCTTCGAGTAGCTTTAATTCAAAAATACGGGGAAGAAGAAGGATCAAGAAGATTCACGGAGGCTATGCAAAAAAGCGGGGCTAAGAGAAAAGGTAAAAAGTTCACGGCGGAACACTCTTCAAAAATAGCCCAAGCAAGTAGTTGGTATATGTCCTCCCAGGAAAATAAAGAAAGAATAAGTAAAATGTGGAAAGGTAAAAAAAGATCCGAAGAAACGAAACATAAAAATAGTGAATCTCATAAAGGTCTTCCTGCTACAAAGGGGGCTTGGAGTAAAGGGCATATACCTTGGAATAAAGGGGAACATCATTCTGAGGAGACTCATCAAAAAATGAAAGAGGCGGCTGCAAAAAGAAAAGAGAGAGGAGACTATAGAGGTCATCCAGCAACAAAAGAGAGCATTCAAAAAATGCTTGACTCCCGTCGTAAAAATAGATTAGCGAGGAAAAATAATGAACAATGAACAAGATTATCCGAGCAACGCTGATTATTACGATTCCCGCGGGAGAAAAAAAGCAATAAAAGGAGGAGAGCAAGCGGTGATCGCAGCTGAATACCGGCTGCTCAACGCCGTTATTCATACTCCGGATTATCTAAATGATAGTCGTGTTCACGAAGGACTATTCCCCCACGAAGTAGCGAAATCTATTTTCCGAGCCATTTGTGATCTGAATGTAGAA
>CAIMKX010000003.1 GCA_903842025.1 uncultured bacterium
GGGGAGGAGGTTAGGGACTAGGGACTAGGGACTAGGGACTAGGGACTAGGGACTAGGGACTCCTGATTGTACCATTGTAGCAAATGTAGCAAATGCGATTCACTAGTCCCTAGTCCCTAAAAACTAGTCCCTAAAAAAGAGACATCTCTAGAAATAGGGAACCTTACCATGTCAGACATGGTTATGATGGTTTATGAAGGTTTTTCCACCAGGTCTGACCTGGTAATCTTCTCAATCAACAGCTTCTTAACAACCTCGGGGTTGGCGGAACCTTTGGTGGCCTTCATGGCTTGGCCGATCAGGAATTGGAGGGAGGCGGTTTTGCCATTCTTGAATTCGGTGACGACTTTGGCGTTATCGGCAATAATCTTTTCAATGGCTGGGACCAGATCAGCAGCATCGCTCTTTTGGATGAGGTTGTTTTGTTCGGCTTCTGCTTTGAATGAACCTTTGAAGCCGGACTTGCTTTGAAGAGCGATATCGATGAGGGTGCTGGCGCCGGTCGAGGAGATGGTCTTATCATAAATCAAATCAATAAGTTCAGCGAAAGATTTTGCCGAAATTGGATCAATATTGATTTGCTCATCAACGTCCACAGTTCTATTATTTTCCGTACTTCCAAGATAAATCTTGCCCAAATAATTGTTGAGCAAATAATTGACTGTCAGCTTGATCTTCTTGGCGTCACCTTTGAAATGAGAAATGATCTCTTCAAAATATTTCGCGACTTCTTGATTCTCGACGAAGACTGCAACTTCCTTATCTGTCATCTTGTAGTCATTCTCATATCGGTCCCTCTTGACCCACGGCAGTTCCGGCAAATCATTTTTCAATATCGCCGGATTGAATTCGGCAATCTCCGAAAGTTTAAGCTTAGGTATGTCCGGCTCGGGGAAGTAGCGGTAGTCATGGGAACTCTCTTTGCTCCTCTGAGAATAAGTTTCTTGGTTGGCATCATCCCAACCTCGAGTCTCTTGGACAATCTTATCGCCACCCTTGAGGAGGGAAGTTTGGCGGTCGATCTCATACTCGATGGCTTTTTCGACGGAGCGGAATGAATTCAAATTCTTGACTTCGGTTTTTGTTCCGAGAGTTTGCGAACCAACCGGAGCGACGGAAATGTTCGCTTCGATGCGCATTTGGCCTTTTTCCATATTGGCCTCTCCGGCTCCGAGGTAGCGCAAAAGCAGTTGAAGATTTTTTGCAAAATTAGCGGCGGTCTTGGCATCATGGATGACCGGCTTGGTCACGAGCTCCATGAGTGGCCGACCGGAACGATTAAAGTTTACTAAACTCTTGTTATGTTGGTCATGTGTCGACTGGGCAGTGTCCTCCTCCAAATGAATACGCTCAACTTCAACGTTGGAAAGATTACCACCAGAAACAAGAGGGTATTTGAATTGGGAGATCTGGTAGCCCTTGGGTATGTCTGGATAGAAATAATTTTTGCGGTCCCATTCTGTAAAATCTGCTAACTGACCCTCAATAGCTAAACCGACCTGCAGGACTTTTCGGATCGCTTCCAGATTTAATACCGGCAACGTTCCAGGGTGACCTAGACAGATAGGGCAGACGTCAACATTTGGTCGTGTCTCATCCGGATTATTGCGGCAGGAGCAGAACATTTTTGATGCCGTCAACAATTCCGCGTGAATCTCAAGACCAATAGTAGGGATGTATTCCATGGAATAAGAGTACCAGATTTGGGAATGGTATGGAAGCTAGAAGATTAGGGACTAGGGACTAGGGACTCTTGATTGTACCATTGTAGCAAATGCGATTCACTAGTCCCTAGTCCCTAAAAACTAGTCCCTTGCGATTCCTAGTCCTCCAAATGCTGAACAATGAGCTTCCTAACCTTACTAATTGTTGGTCGTCTACCATGGCCCGACTCTATCTCCATGAGTAATTTCTCGATTTCCGAGACCTTATAAACCCTATAATTGTTGATCGGATGACGTGAGGCTTTGAATCGACCGCTATTGTCCCAGTTGCGCAGGGTCAGGGGAGTTACTCCTAGTATTAGAGCCGCCTGCTTGATAGTCACAATTTGAAGTTTGTTGTAGTCCATAGCTTTATCATTGATAAACATTAATAGATAAATAGTAAACTTTATGCATAAAACATTGATAGTATGAAAGTTTTGTAACCCAGCCTTTTCTTCCGTATTTGAGTATATATAGAATGCTGAATGACCATACATATAATTGTATCACATGACTGATCTGTTATGTTTTTATGTAAAGTTGATTAACTGTTGATAAATGCTTCGCACTGAGGGCAATATCGCGTCAATTGGATGATTTATGCGCGATTGCAATGACTGGTTCTTATGCTAGAAAACGATTATATGAGTTCGTTTAGCGGCATATTCGGCTCTATCACGCCACAACGATTTCAGGCGCTCTCATTTCCCGACCTTTATCATTTTATAGGTCACTATGCTTATAGGGCATTATAAACGATTCTGGAAGGCCTGTGATAAATTTGACAATATCAAAACATGTTACTTGGTGATTTTTTTGAATTTTTTGAAAAATTATTTCATTTTTTGGAAAAAATTTTCGAGAAATATTTTTTTAACATTACATCTTGAATATTTCCATGTTGCAATTTGTTGTCCACAGTTTTTTGATAATTTTTGTCCGAAAGTTCGATATAATGATGTCTGAACCAACATGAAAGATATCTTTATTCTTGAAGGAAAAAAATACATCTCGTCTAGGCGAGCTTCCGAAATCTCGGATTACGATCCGGACTACATCGGACAGCTCTGCCGGGCGGGGAAATTGGACTGCCAAAGAGTCGGCCGAGCCTGGTTCATCACCGAGGAGTCCCTTCAGAAACACAAGGCCAATGTCCTTCAGGATGAGATAGTCCGGAACCGTTTGGAAAATCTCAAGGGCAAAAAAGCCGGTTCCCAGAGAAGGCTCACCGAGCAGGCGGAGTCACTCAGAGTCGAATTTGTCGAAATCGATTCAAATAATGATGCCGTTCGTTCAGCAGATGCCGAAATCGTTCAGAAAGTCATTGGCGGTGATCAAAACCAAGTTTCAAATTATACGAAAGAAGTCTCGGACGGCGCGTCTTCAAAGGAAGATCAGACCGTTGATTCAAATTCTCAAGATCTCTCAGGATTACAAACAACTCGATCAGATAAGTTCGCTTCCGGATTACAATCCGCTTCCGCTGTCAGATCCGCCTTCGAATCACCAAAGGTTGTGTCTGGAATTCAATCTGCATCCGGATTGTCACAGGCCGCATCCGGCGGTCAGTCCAATTCGGATTCGGAAATCACCCGCGCAACTGTTTCATCAGTCGCTTCCGATTCAGAATCCACTGTTTTGTCATTCCCGCCCCCAGTCGCGGCTGAGGGTAAACTCCAGCGGGAAGTTTCCGCTGATCTGGCAAAAGAGAATGCAGTCTCGGATTTAGACAGTTCATTGAAAGTGTCCGGAAATAATTCCAACGTCATCTCGACGCAAGAAGTCGGCGTCATCGGAGCAAATCCGGCCGTCACCAATTCTGCAAAAAATATTCAAGAGCGCGCCATACCGGTCATGTTCTCGGAAAAGGAAATCTCGCGGCCGGAGCGGACTTCCAACATCCTCAAGATCTCGGGCAACGTCAAAAGGGGCGCGATCGTCTCCAAGATGGCCGAAAGCTTCCTCTCGGAAAATTCCATCGAGGATGTCATGGCGGCGAAGTCCATCGAGAGTCCCATGACTTTCTCGGAGATCGTTCCGCCTCTCGACTGGAAAGTCACGTTCACATCCTCTGCTTTCCAACCTTTGCCGGCCGGTTCGAAGGTTTCGGTTCCTGGATCTTCTACTACCGATTCAAGCCGGACTGATTCGAAATCGGCGGAATTGAAGAATTCCAGCACTGATTCAAAGTCGTCCGATTTGAAGACTGCCAATGTTGGACAGAGTTCTGATTCAAAGAAGGTCTCGTATCCGTTTGGTCAGTCTCAATCCTCAAAGAGCGTCTCATATCCTTTCGCTGATCAGCCGATCCTGCCGGTATTGAAGAAGTTCGTCCAAGCCAAATCATCAAAGTCCGTCTGGGCTTCATTCTTCAACGGAAAGTCTCACGAGACTTCGCCGGCCTATTTGGCGGCCAAAGCTTTGCGCGAGGAGCTTGCAGAGAGGGCTATGAATCAGAAGATGGTCTCATATCCGTTTGGTTCGGAAGGGCGCAGCGCGGGAATGACAAGAAAGAGTAGTTCTCAATCCTCAAAAGTCGGGACTTCTGACTCAAAAGAAAAGTCCGGAGAGAAAATCGCTCCGGTACTCTCAGCCCTGCCGATCAAGTCTCCTTTGGCGGCTTCGACTTTGACGAGAAAGATCATCTTGAAGAGAGCTTTGGGCGTGACCACGGCTTTGGTCCTAGTTGCCGGACTGGGTTTGGCCTCGTTCGGATCATTCAATGGCAATGGGCGCGAGATCGCCGCCAATGTCCTCAACGGTTCGAGAGCCAGCATCCTTGAAGTCATTGATTCAACGATCGGATTCTTCGGCGGCAAGTACGATGCCGTCGTGGCCTTCTTCACGATCAAGCCGATGTCCTTGGGCGTCAATGAACCGGCGGCTTTGGGCCGTCCGGAGATCTTGAATGCCACACCGGCTGACAATTCCGAGGTTACGAGCGGCATGAATGGTGTGGCTATCGTCCCTTCGACCGGCGCGGCCGATCCCGATGCCGCCCTCAAGGCCAAGATCCAAGGTTCATTCTCCGATCAGGTGGAAGTCAGTCCGGACCAAAGCGGAACGACCGGAGTCATCAGGCCGGTCTTCAAGGATTCCAAGGGTAAGGACTTCATTTACGTGATGGTGCCGGTCAAGGATCAGAAAGGGACGGAGATGCCGTAGTTAGAAGTTAGGGGTTGGAATTTAGAATTTAGGAATTCGAGGAAGAGTGAGAATGCCAAAGTAAACTACCCATCCATTTTCATGGAAAAGAAATTATCAATAAAATCCCCCGCTCCTCGGCTAACCGCCTCGGAGCACCCCCTTTTACAAAGGGGGATTTTCCAACGAGATTCTCATGTTGAAAAAATAGTTTCTAGGAAAAGGCTTTTTTCGAATATCATTGCAGGTCAGATGGAGGTTCCCCCTTTGAAAAATGGGGTGCCGAGCGGAGCGAGGTGGGGGATTTTGTTCATTCTGATGGTTTCCGCTTTTTCCGTTGCTTCCGCCCAGACGATGCAGAGTGGCAATTATAAAATGGAAAGCGACAGCCTGAATTTTGGCGGCGGACGGTCGACTTCTGAAACCTATGTCATGGAGGACACGGTCGGTGAGATCGCCAGCGGTCCTTCTTCGGCCGGATCAAGCGCCGACCTCTCGGCCGGTTATCAGCAGACCAAGAAAATCCCGCCGACCCCGACCCCGACTCCGACCGCAACGGCGACCCCGACCCCGACTTCTGGTCCGGGCGGAGGCGGCGGTCCCGGAGGCGGTGGCGGTCCTGGGGGCGGCTCGCACGGAATTCTGCAAATATCCGACGTAAAGATCATCGCCGGAGCCGACCAGGCAGACATCAGGTTCAAGACGAACAATAAAGCCAAGTCGCAAATCATCTGGGGTACGACGGCGGATCTCTTGAACGGCGCCGTCGAAGACTTGAACTATGAGTCCAATCACAAGATGATGATCACCGGCCTCACGCCTTCGACGATGTATTTTGTCCGGATCATCGCCACTGACGCGACCGGTTACTCAACTTCCACCGATACCGTCCTCACAACGGTGGCGCCGGTCACCGAGGGTCAGATCACCAACCCGTCCAATTTCACGGTCAAGCCCGTGAACAATCATTTGAACCTTTCCTGGACGAACCCGACCGACACTCGGTTTAGCGAAGTCGTCCTCGTCCGTTCCGAGACTTTCTTCCCGGCAGATGAGAATGACGGCCTGGTGGTCTACGAAGGTCCGGCCGAAAACTATGTTGACAACAATGTCGTGGCTGGCAAGGATTATTACTACGCGATCTTCGCCAAGACTTTTGACGGACAATATTCATCCGGCGCTTTGGCCAAGGGCAGGATTCCACTCCCTGGCGAGATACTCATCACTCCGGAGGATCCTTTCGCCAACATTCCGCAATCATCCTTGGTCGATCCGATGATCGACCGACTGACCTTGCTCGATTTTGAATTCTGGCAAAAAGGCAAACTGCTCAAGTCCGAAGGCAACCTGGTGGACATCGACGGCAAGGAAAACCTGACGATCCGCCTGAAATACGAAAAAGTCCCGGAGATCCTCAAGACGGTGGCTTTCACCTTGCAGGATCCGCAAGATGCGTCTAAGAATTTTTCGTTCCTTTTGAGGGTTAACGGCGACAAGAGCTATTACGAGGCGACGATCGGCGCCTTGGGCCGTTCTGGCAAATACAAGATGTCGGTGGTCATTCTTGACTATCAGAATCAGGGCTTGAAGAGGCTGAATGGCATGCTGACGGCCTCGGTTTTGAACGCCACGACCGTCATCGGCGGCTTGGGCGTCTACGATTGGCTCTGGTTGTTGCTCCTCTTGATCCTGATCATCGTGGCGATAGTGGTTTTGAGGAGGAGAAGACATGGAGGTGCGGCCTCCATCGGAGGTGCACCCTCCAGGTTGCCGGTGACCGCACTTTCTACGGCCGTAAATCCCATGTTGATGGATGGAGGTGCACCCTCCATCGGAGGTGCGGCCTCCTCGGTCTCCAACCTCGCTATTTTGGCCATCGCCCTGGCCTCGCTCTTCGCCTCCTCTATATATATAGTACACGCGGCGGGCTTCAATCAGCAGATTAACTACCAAGGCAAATTGGCCGATAGCGCCAATACGACGGTGGCCGACGGTTCCTACAACATCCACTTCAACCTTTACACCTCTCCGACCGGCGGTCCGGCTATCTGGTCCGAAACCTGGTGCAATACTTCCGATTGCGCCGGTGGCGGCACCGGTTCCGATAACCGCGTGACGATTAAAAATGGTCTTTTCAGCACAATGCTCGGTAGCACCACGCCATTCGACGGCATCGACTGGAACCAGACTCTTTACCTCGGCGTTCAGATCGGAGGTTCCGGTGCCACGGCTATTTGGGATTCTGAAATGTCGCCGAGAAAAATCCTTGGAGCCGTGCCGGCCGCCTTCTATGCCGGAACTTCGACGATAGCTTTGAATGCTCTCAATGCCCAGAATGCTAGCTCATCCGAAACTCTTTCTGGCTTGAATTCATCGCAGTTCGTCCGCACTGATTCTGCCAATGCCACGACCACGAGCACTACTTTCCTGAACATTTTGCAGAATGGTGCCGGCAAGATCGCTGAATTCTTCGGCAACGCCACCCAGAGCGTGCTCTCTATCCTCTCTGGCGGCCAAGTCGGCATCGGCTCGTCGACTCCTTCCGCGAATTTGTCAGTTGCCGGTTCCGCCGGCCAAACTTCTCCGGTCATGGCCGTCTCGACTTCCACCGCGGCTTTCGCCACTTCGACAGCTTTCATTATTGACCAGAATGGCAAAGTGGGGATCGGCACTTCCTCGCCGTATTCTCAGTTAAGTGTTTCCGGTTTGACCTCGGCTTCATATTTCAATGCCGATAATTCCGGAGCCACTTCGACATTTGCCGGCGGGCTTAATGTGAGAGCGATCAACCAAACCGGCACCGCCACTTCAACTTTCAATAATGGGATCACTTTGACCACCGGTTGTTTCCGTGGAGTTGACGGCAACTGTCTGGCCAATAGTTCCGCTGTCGGAATAGTCGGCGCTTCCACACTTCAGGGACAATTGCCTTTCTATAATGGTGTCGGAACGACTTTGACCGCGACTTCTTCTATTTTCCTGGCGCAGACAGGGAATGTCGGCATCGGGACGACGAGCACGACGAGGAATTTGGAGATCTCAGGTAATCTGGCAATGGGAAATTATCTGTATACCAATTCCTCTAACACAAAAGGATATGTCGGAGTGTTAACGAGTGGTGGTTCCGCGCAGTCCGTCAGGGTGGGAGGGTTATTGATTGGTCCGAGCTATAGCAGTACCGCTAAAGCTTTGCTAGATGTGGGTGGAACCGGAATCAGCAACAGTGTTGACGCGGGGGTCGTATTAAATCGCGTTGTTGATAATGCCGGATCGAATTCCCATGGTTATTCGGATTCGTCGGAATTCAAGAGCAGCGGTACCGTGGCCTATAACTCATATGATGCAAGGACCACCATAACCGGAACCAATAATTTCAATCATTATGCCGCTTTTCAAGCCGGGCCAACTTATGGCAGTAGCGGAACGATAGATAATGTCTATGGTTTATACAACAACCCGATAATCAACACCGGGACGGCTACGAATGTTTACGGACTTTATGCGCATGATATTTCCGGAACAGGTACCGTAACAAATAACTATGGAGCATATATTGAGAATCTGACAAAAGGGGCGACGAATAATTACGCCATATACACGGCAGGTACGACAACGAGCTATTTTGGCGGCAACATCGGTATCGGCTCTTCCACTCCGTGGGCCCGTCTTTCCGTCGAAGGAACTTCAACTCTTGGCAACAACGCCATCGCCGGAATGTTCACGGCGACATCAACGACTGCCACCTCGACATTTGCCGGCGGATTGAATGTGGCGGGGGCGAATGGTTTGACGGTTTTGCAGAATGGAACCGTCCGGGCGGGGACGATCGAAACCTCCGGCAATGTCGGCGTCGGGGGCAATCTGATCCTCCGGACGGCCGCGCTTCTCAATTGTAATCTTTCCAGCTCGGCTCTCCAGACTGATTCCTCCGGAAATACCACTTGCGGCACGATCGTCACTGGCGGAGCTACTTCCGGCGGTGGCTGGACCTGGGTTACGCCGAACATCGTCCGCTTGAGCACCACGACCGACATGGTGGGGATTGGCTCGACTTCTCCTTATGCCAAGCTCGGCATCGAATCAGCCGCCGCCGGCACCACCACTTTGGCTCTCGTTCCGTTCACTGGCCAGACCGCCAATATTTTGGACATTTACAACACCTCGAAGGTCTTGAGATCAGTCATCACCGCGGCCGGGAACTTTGGTATCGGTACCACTTCTCCATGGGCGTCACTTTCCGTCGAAGGGACTTCCACGCTTGGAAATAATGCGATCGCCGGTTACTTCACCGCCACCTCCACCACTGCCACCTCTACCCTTCCTCGTCTTTCCTCCACAGGCATAGGCACTACATGGCTGTGTCTCACTTCCGATTGTAGGACAGCTTGGCCGACAACCGCCGCCTCCTCTACTTTGCTTGGCGATAACAACACATGGTCTGGCATAAACACCCTGAACGGCAAAACCAATATGGGTTACGCCTCCACCACTCAAATCGGCTCAACAGGTTCGGCGTATTTTGCCACGGCGGACGGCAACGTCGGCATTGGGACGACGACGCCATTCGCCAAGCTTGACCTTCTTTCAACTCTCAACAACCAAACCCCGCTTTTGAATATCGCCTCGTCAACCAACGGTTTAGCAACGAGTTCGGCTTTATTCATCGCGGCCAATGGGAATGTGGGGGTGGGGACGGCGGCACCTAAAGGAACATTACAAATTGTGAAAACCAGTGCTGGAGCGACAACCTATCCTCTCATTATTAACAACTATGATTTTAGTGCTAACTCTGGTGTAGGACTTAGATTGATGAACACTACCGCTCCGTCTGATGCAGGTCAGACCACAAACGGGGTGGTTGATTTAGTTAATGTTAGGCAATCCGACAGCTCATCAGACTTTATGATAAATACCGCTAACGGTTCCAATGCCGAGCCTACAAGATTATATATTGATGGGTCAACGGGATATATCGGCATCGGCACCTCTTCTCCATGGGCCAAGCTTTCTGTTGAAGGAATTTCTACATTGGGCAATCAAGCGATCGCCGGTTATTTCACCGCCACTTCGACCGCAACTTCCACCTTTGCGGGCGGCATCCAGACCAATCTCTTGAATGTCACTTCGGCCACGGCTTCCTCCACTCTCCAGAATACCGAGGTTACGAGACTCAAAGTTGGTTCACTGGCCGGTCTTCTCTATGGCACCGGCGGTTTCGTGGGGACTATTTCCACTTCAACTTTGAACATCAAC
>CAIMKX010000004.1 GCA_903842025.1 uncultured bacterium
TGTCAAAGCTCAAAGCTCAAATTCCCAATGACAAATCAATGTCAAAGCCCAAAATCCAAATTTTGACATTTGAGCTTTGGATTTGATTGGAAATTTGTCATTTGGATTTTGTCATTGGTAATATCCTAGATTCCCGCTTTGGTTCGACAGGCTCACCACAAGTCGCGGGAATGACAAGCAATCTCCTCTCCTGCCACTTCCGCATCGCTCCAGGGTATCTTTGATCCCTTTGGTCCCATGATGTATGGATCAGTGCCTTTGCCGGTGATCAGAATGGCATCGCCGGACCGGGCTCTCTTCAAGGCCTCGGCTATGGCTTGTCGGCGGTCCATAATAATCGTCGGTGTTTTGGTTTTGATTCCGGCGGCAACATCCTCAACAATCTTTCGCGGATCTTCGTCATAAGGGTCTTCATTGGTCAGGATTATTTCGGCGCAATATTTGTCGGCCAATCGGCCCATTTCGGCGCGTTTCCAGGCGTCACGGCCGCCGCCGGTGCCGCCGAGAACACCGATGATCCTGGAATTTTTGAAGAGCTGGTAGAGCTTTTCCAAAGAATCGGGCGTATGGGCATAGTCGACGATCACGGAAATATT
Organism: uncultured bacterium; assembly: GCA_903842025.1. Classification (GTDB taxonomy): domain Bacteria; phylum Patescibacteriota; class Minisyncoccia; order Phycocordibacterales; family PALSA-1337; genus C7867-002. The sequence goes on from CAIMKX010000004.1 coordinate 597, forward strand.
ATTCGGACACTCGATCTTTTCGACCCGACCGGGAATGGTCAGGATACTTTCCACTACTTCAATGATCTTGTCTATAGAAACATTCTCGTTCCTGGCGGCTGTGGCGGCGGCGAGGATATTGTACAGATTGAAGATTCCGGAAAGGCGGGATTTGACGATATGGCCGTCAAAGGAGAATTCCAGGCCTTCGTCCTTGATTTCGTACGGTTCGACGTCATGGATACTGTAGCTGATCTTCTTTTCCGCTTGGCATTCAAGAAAATGTTCCGACTCCTTGTCGTCGGCGTTGACGATAATGGTCCGGACCGGTTTTTTGGAATATGACATATTCCTGGCTATGGCTAGTTTGGAATCGCGGTAATTGTCATAGGAGCCATGGGCCTCGATATGCTCCGGCGTAAGGTTGGTGAAGATCAGGGTGTCCAATTCTATGAAACGATGGCGATAGAGCAAGGCGCCTTGGGAGGTCATTTCCATAATGACGTATTGACAGCCGGCATCGACAGCCTGGCGGATCAACTTTTGGGCGAACAGTCTTCCGGGCATGCTCATCTTGAAAAGATTCCTTTTGGAATCGTCGCCGACTTTGTAACGGATGGTATTGGACAGGGCGGTCTTGTTGCCGCCGGCTTCAAGCATGGCGTTCAGTATTTCGGTCGTGGTGCTCTTGCCTTTGGTGCCGGTCACGGCAATCACCTTGATATATCGGGAAGGGAATCGGTAATGATAGGCGGCGTAATAAGCCAACAGCCAGTGGTAGGCAGGGCTCACGAAGTTGAAGATTTTGGCAGGAATGAGACGGCGGATCGCGCCGAGGATGTTGTCGAGCATGGATTAAGGATAACATAGGGACTAGTTTTTAGGGACTAGGGACTAGGAATCGCAAACAAATTCAATCTGTTCAACCTGTGATTGCTAGTCCCTAGTCCCTAAAAACTAGTCCCTTACTCCTTGCCTTTACCTCGCTCACGTGCTAATGTAGCCATCACAAAGCAATGGCCATCACATCTTCAGCCAAAAAAGCCTATCGTGCCGCCAAAAGAAAGCGCGTCTTCAACCTGCGCCGCAAATCGGAGATAGAGAAGCAGACCAAGGAATTCCGCAGCCTCTTGGCCGCCAAAGACAAAGCCGGAGCCCAGAAGAAGCTCTCTTCGGTCTACAAAGCTCTCGACAAAGCCGCCAAGACCAATTTCCTCAAAAACAATACCGCCTCACGCCTCAAGTCCCGTGCCATGGCGGCACTCAATAAACTTAATTGAAAAATTAAAAATCAAAATGGAAAATGACAGTGCAAAATTCAAAATGAAATCGCATCTGTTTCGAACATTTTCCATTTTGATTTTTACATTTTAATTTAATTATGCCCTCGTCGTTCAACGGATAGGACTCAGGATTGCGGATCCTGTAATCGAGGTTCGATTCCTCGCGGGGGCACTGCTACGCTCTTCACTCGCTACGCTCGTTCAGAGCTTTGCAGTGCGGGCACAAGAGATTCAATGGATCCGAAAATACATGTTTGCACCGAAACAATGTCTTTGGTAGTATATACTTTGTAATACAGCTTATTACGAGTAATTCAAACAACATGCGTTCAATTATTAACATATCGTTGCCGGCCTCGCTTGCAGACGAGGTAAAAAAAGAGGTTAGAGCCGGGAATTTTGCGTCCACTAGCGAATTCTTTCGTCATTTGTGGAGGTTGTGGAAAACTGAACAGGTAGCTTCCTTGGTCAGGGCATCTCAAAAAGATTTCTCAAAAAGTAAATCAAAAGTCTTGAAGTCTTTGAAGGATCTGAGATAAATTTTCTAAAACCCAAACCTCTCGAATAGCTTATGTAGGAAGTGCTCGCGGTGTTCGGTTTCGGCGATGTAGTGGAGCATGACTTCGCGGATCTCTTCCGGGTCGAGCTCTTCGATGTAGATGATGATGAAGGGCATCAGGAGCTTCCTGGACTTGACGATCATCTTGGGCGGCAGTTCATTGTGGGGGATCCAGAAAGATTCCAGGCCGAGGAAAGGGTAAAAAGTCTTGTTGACCATGATGCCACGATCGTTGATCTCGTGATAGATGACGTCGGGTTTCTTGGAGGCATGCAGAACCAAAGCTACAGCGGCAACCAAGACAAAGATTCCCGTAATAGGATTGCCGAGAATGAAAGCTACGGCGGCCAGGGCCAGTGTAATAATGCCGACGGCCCAATACCAGTCGGAGCCTTTTTCGGCATGGAAATGTTCGGGAGCGTTCCAGGAGACGAGAGGTTCGGTGGCCATAGGTTAATTTTAACCCAGAATATAACCTAGCGCCAGGTTCGAAGCCACATCAAAGAGGCCAGTTGTTGGTCGGAAAGAGGCGTGCCGTAGGTGAGCGGACTCCAATATATGAAGGCGATAAGAGCCACCAACAGAATAATGCCGGTGATGATATTCCTTTTCCTTTCGTCAAAATAATCGGTCAAGAAAGATATGGCAATGATGCTGAATACCAAGGCGGTTTCGTAGTGATACAGGAACATTACCCGGCCGATCAGGGCGAACGGCAGGAGGTTGGCTAAATAGCCTATGCTTAAGAAGAAAATTATTTTTTCTTTGGAATTTTCTTTTCCTGATCTAATATTGATGAATCCGATGATGCCCAGGATGATGACGGTCAAAATGCTGAGCGAGCCCAGCCAGTAAATAAAAGGATTGCCCAGAAGATAGATATAAGACTGCGGTTGAGTGGATGAACCAGTGTTGCCTTGCCAGTAGAAGACTGGCCGTATCATAAATGGCCAGGTATACCACTTACTTGAATACGGATGGGTGGCTGTCATGCCCTTGTTGGTCACATACATTTCACGGTTAAGTTCCAGGAATTTTCCGAAAAATCCTTCGGGAGCGACGATCGGATCGGCGCTGTACTGGCTGTTGGAGAGAGTCTTCAGGAATGAAGGCGTCATGAAGGCGTCACCCGGACCGGATTTGGGTAAGAGAGCAAAATGAACGGCAAACAGCGTCAAATATATGACCAAAGATATTCCGGCGTAGATCGCCACAAAAGATGAAAGTTTTTTTGCGAAATTGCCAAACGAAGTCCTATTTTTGAAAAGGCGGTAAAATTCCAGGCAGACGATCATAAAAAGGAATGTCAAACCGGTCCATTTTGTGGAAAGGGCCAAAGCCGCCAGGACTGAGGAAGCAAGGAGGAACCAACGGCGGTTCTTTTCCGGAAAGCGCCGGATATATTCCAGGTAACAAAGAATGGCGGAAAAGCCTGCCAGGAGCAAGATCACGTCCGGCAAAAGAAAGCGTGACTGGACTATCAAGGAATTTTCCAGACTGACAAGAATGGCGGCCGTAATAGAGGCTGTTTTAGAGAATTCCAAACGGCGGCACAATGCGTAGATCACCAATGACAAAAGTATTCCGGCGATCATCGGAACGATCCGAATATCGATGATGGCGGCGGGAACGACATTGCCGATGCTGGTCCAATCAGCCTGATAGTGATTGGCGCCAAAGATCCAGCCGACAAAAGTGAACAGAAGCTTGACGAAGGGCGGATGCTGGTCAAAAAAATAGGTACCTTGCCAATAATGCTGGATGAAGTTACCGTAAAAAACTTCATCGAAGACCACTGATGGCGGATTTCCGTAGGAAAATAAATGCGTAATGGAAGCAATGATGAAGACTAACAAAGGAAACATGGCCATCATTATAACATTTGCTATACTGTTTACATCATCAATATGATAGTAAATCCCTCCATTTCCGCATTTTTTCCGGCCTTTAATGAGGAAGCCAATATAGCCGCGTCGATCATCAAGGCCAGAGAGGTTTTAACCTCAATAACCAATATATTTGAGATAATCATTGTTGACGACGGCAGTGAGGCTATCAACAGATTTCTTAAATATGTTCCGGGATACCGGATCGTCATTGGCTACAGGTCTCCGCGCCGCAATCCTCTGATCCGGCTCATAAATGCCAAGGGCTGTTTTCGATCTCTTGCTATGTGTATGTTAATATTGAATCCAATAAATGTTTAACAAGGTAAAAGATTATATTGCGGTTCGTTATATCGTTGCGGTTTTTTCCAGACACAAGATCGCCATCATTTCGCTTTATCTGACATGGGGTGCCTATTTCACGACTTTATTTTTGCGAATGATCAGGATAGATTCCGGAGGTATCTGGGCCGGACATATCAATGTCTGGAGTGATTGGTCTGTGCATATTGCCATTGCTAATACCTTTGCTTTCAAGACTTGGCAATACTGGTTTTCCTACAATCCGCTTTATGCCGGCGGCCGGGACACATATCCTTTCTTTGCTGACTTTATTTCAGGGATGCTCATGCGTTCGGGTATTTCTTTGCCCGGTTCTTTCATTATTCCGTCGATATTTTTTTCATTTCTGCTTATCGGCGGGATTTATTTTCTCGGTTATTTGCTAATGAGATCGCGGATGGTCGCGGGACTCGGCGTATTTATGTTTTTCTTAACGCCGAGTTTCGGATTTCTTGGGTTCATTACTGATTTTATAAAGGATCCAGCTTTGGCTTTGTTTCTCCATCCGGTTACAGAATATAGCCGCTTTGATAAATACGATTGGTATAGCGGCAATGTCATCACGGGTCTTCTCGTTCCGCAAAGGGCATTTTTAGCCGGGCTGACTCTCGGTGTCTGGGCAATGATCGGACTTGTTTATTGCCTGACTAGGGATGATCTGGATGCGCGTTCAAGGAAAATTGTTCTTCTCCTGTCCGGCATAATTGCAGGAATCTTGCCCAGTGTTCATCCCCATAGTTTCATAGTCATTGTACTAATAAGTGCATGCATTTGCGCGGTCAGCGTCAAGAAATGGCGAACCCTGCTCTGGTACATCGTTCCAGCAACTATCATCTCGTGTATTTTGTATTACACATTTATTCTTGGCGGTATCGAATCCAAATCGTTCATGTCATGGTTTCCGGGATGGACGGCACTGGGCAGTTGGTCAAAATGGGTGACAATATGGTTTTGGATATCCGGTCTTTCCATACCCGTAGCTTTGCTTGGCTGGTTTGCGGCTGTAAAAGGCAAAGTCAGTCGGTCTTTTTTTGTCGGCATCGGGCTTCTTTTCATTCTTGCGAATCTCTTTCTGTTCCAGCCTATCAGGTGGGACAACAGCAAATTATTTTTTTGGTCATTTCTGGGATTTTCTTTTATGGGAAGCGGCGCTCTGTGTTGGTTATGGAAGAGATATAGATACATTGGAAAAGTGGTCGCTATCTTGCTCTTTCTTGCGCTTACAGCGACCGGTATTCTGGAAGTTATCCGTTTGCAAAATATCGATAGGTATAGCTTGCAAATGATTAATACAGATAATATTAAGTTGGGAATGGAAATTCGCGATCATACTGATCCATTGGCTAGATTCCTCACGGCACCGCAACACAATCATCCCGTCATGATGTGGGGAATAAGACCTATCCTCATGGGTTATACGGCCTGGGTTCTAAATTACGGTTTTCTTTATAGTCAACGGGAAAGTGATATGGCCAGGATGTTTCTGGGAGGAGAAGGAACAGATGTTCTATTGCGACAATATCAAGTTAGTTATGTATATATTGGACCAGCCGAAAAAGGTGATTTTCACGCGAACGAAGCTTATTTTGCCGCCCATTTCCCTCTGGCATTCAAAAATAACGACAGCAAAGTCTATGATACAAGGTCTGTTTTGGAGGACGCCATTCTAAAACCCTAATTTCCAATGCATAATCTCTCATTGTCTGTCATGTTTCCGGCCTATAATGAAGAGGCAAATATTAAATTGGCCGTTCTTAAGGCGATTGAAATTTTGGAAACGATTACTGACAAATTTGAAATTTTAATCGTCGATGACGGAAGCCTAGATAAGACCGGACAAATAATAGATGCTTTGGCTAGGGAAGACAATAGAATAGTAGTCATTCATCACGCGAAAAATAGAGGTTACGGAGATGCTCTCTGGACGGGAATTAACGCAGCCAAGAATGATTGGTTTTTTTATACAGATGCCGATCTGCAGTTTGATTTGAACGACATACAGAAATTGATTCGATTCATTCCTGAATATAAGGCGGTCATCGGCTACCGTTCTCCGCGTCGAGATTCGTTCATGAGGTTGCTTAATGCCAAGGGCTGGAATAGGCTAGTGCGTTTACTTTTTGGCCTCAAAGTGCGCGACATTGATTGCGCTTTCAAGATATTTGAAAGAGTCATGCTTACCGGATTGCCACTCAAAACCCGCGGTGCGACCATGAGCGCTGAGGTACTTATCCGCCTGCAAAGAATGGGAATTGCCTGGAAGGAGGTGCCGGTATCGCATTTTCCTAGGTTATTCGGCTCACCGACGGGAGCCAAACCGGCGGTTATCGTTAGAGCTTTTAGGGAGCTGTTCAATTTGTATTGTATTGGATTGAAGTAATGATATAATCGTATCGATGGTGAAACAAAATGGATGATCTTATAATGAAATTTTCAAAGCTTCAGATTTGGAAAAAAATAGTTTTTCTGGCGACAGTTATTTTCACCGGCTTACTCTTTTTTAAGATTGTCGGTAGCTACAGCAGTTCCCAACACTTTACTTGGTTAGCCCAATCTTTCATTGATGGTCATTTACATTTCAACTTGGCTGAAGTACCTGATTACAAGGGGGATTTCATCTTTTATCTAGGCGATTATTTTTGGGCCGGCGGACCGTTCCCGGCTATTGCTATGATCCCTTTTATCCTTCTCGGCAGACTCATGAATAGTTCTATCGGACAGAGTTTTATGAACCTAATGCTGCTTCCCGGCATTATCCTGCTCATCGTAAACTTAGCAAAAAAGATTGGCTACAAACTATTCGATTCATGGTGTTTGGCTGTCGTGTTTGTGCTTGGTTCCGCCTTCTTGAGATTAATCAGCGAACCTCAAAGTTACTACTATGCCCAGGTTCTGACTGTGTTCTTGGTATTCGCCTCGCTCTATGAATTCTTCCATAAGAAACGGTACTTGCTCATTGGTATTCTCATGGCTTGCGCATTAGCCACCAGAGTAACGGCAGGTTTCGGGGTGTTGTTCTTTATTTTGGAAATCATCACCAATAGAGGGTTGGTCCGAAAGAAGGTCACTGAACTCTGTGAGATTCTCTTCCCTATATCAGTAACGGTTTTTTTGCTCGGTATCTACAATTATTTCAGATTCGGGGGGTTTTTCGAGCAGGGTTATAGCATGCAGATACTCTATTCCGATTCATTGGCCAAAGCTCGCGATCTGGGACTCTTTGGGTTCGTTCATTTGCCCGGAAATCTTTTCTATGCCTTTCTTCAGGGGCCGGTGCCGGTTTTTAGGGACGGTTTGCACGTGCTCCAGTTTCCGTTTATTACGGCTGATGCTTGGGGCATGGGAATATTCTTCACTTCAGCCTATCTTCTCAAGCTCTTTTTTCTGCCATATTCAAAACAAATACAGATGAATTTGCTCATTACTTCTATTTTCATCGCCGTACCGCTATTCCTTTATTATGGTATCGGTTGGGTGCAGATCGGTTATAGATACTCTTTCGACTTTATGCCGTTCATTTTCCTCATTTTCATGATCGGCTATCGGGATCTCCATCGCAAGCTCTCGAAAAGGATGGTTTTGCTCTTTTTGTGCTCGATAGCGTTCAATTATTATTTGGTTGCTTACTTCCACTGAAATGAAAGATGTCATTGTTGTTATGCCTGCGTATAATGCCAAGAAAACACTTGAGAAAACTTGTGCCAATCTTCCAAAGATCTACTCCGAGATCATAGTTTGCGATGATGGCAGCGTGGATGGGACATTTGAACAAAGTCAAAAACTCAATGTGACGACTTTGAGACACGATTGTAACCGAGGGTACGGCGCAAATCAAAAGACGCTCTATGACTATGCGCTCGCTAAAAGTCCATCCATTATTATTATGGTTCACCCAGATAACCAATATACGACGGATTGCCTACCGGAAATGGTTGCAAAGATCGAAGGCGGTGCCGGTTTGGTTATAGGCACTAGGATGAAGACGGCTTTAAAGAATAGAATGCCGTGGTGGAAATATTTAAGTAACCGCTTTTTGACTTTTCTCCAGAATCGGACTTTTCGGACAAATCTGTCTGAATTCCATTCAGGTTTGCGGGGTTATGATGCGCGTTCTCTTGCCTCATTGCCATACCGAGGTTTCTCTGATGATTTTGTCTTCGATAGTGAAGTTATTGCCAATATGCGGGGTAGAGGATATAGCATTGAAGAAGTTCCGACTGAATGTTACTACAACAAAGATGTATCCTCGATCAATTTCGCGCGCAGTGTAACTTATGGATTGCAGACTCTAAAAACTTTGTTGCGATACAAAAGCGGCTATTGGAACAAATAGCGGAGGTTTTTACTTGAAGTTCGAACATTTTTCGCCGAGAATTCGCAGGTGTGATTTTTCCTTGAATGAAATGCGGAGTCGCTCCGCGATACTGTTTTCTTTTTGGTCACAATCTCAA
>CAIMKX010000005.1 GCA_903842025.1 uncultured bacterium
GAACTTATCATGGAAGCCATCGACGCCGCCGGCTACGCTCCAGACAAACAGATTAACATTGCCTTAGACGTTGCGGCCACGGAAATCTTCAAAGACGGTAAATACCTTCTGGCCCGCGACGGCAAGAGCTTGAATTCTCAGGAAATGGTTGAATGGTATGAATACCTTGTAAGCAAATATCCGATTATTTCCATAGAAGACGGCTTAGCCGAGGACGACTGGGATGGTTATGTCCAATTGACCGCCAAGCTTGGCAACAAGATCCAGCTAGTCGGCGACGATCTTTTCGTGACAAATATTGAAAGGCTTTCGATGGGCATCAAGAAGCATGTCGTCAATTCCATTCTTATCAAATTAAATCAAATAGGCACAGTTTCAGAAACCATTGAAGCGATAAGAATGGCAAACGGAGCCGACTACACATCAGTAATTTCGCACCGCTCCGGCGAAACCGAAGATTCCTCGATCGCCGACTTTGCCGTCGGCACCGGTGTCGGCCAGATCAAGACCGGTTCCCTTTCCCGCACCGACCGCGTCGCCAAATACAATCAGATTTTGAGAATTGAGGAAGAACTGGGTGAAAAGGCAGTCTATCCGGGAATTAAGGCTTTCAATTAGGTTTTATTGGGGTTTCGCGTAAAAACAGGGCATGTTATTTTTCGCGACTGCGAGTATGCGATTGTTGCGTCTGTCTCCCCGGTGTGTGAGACAAAGATGCTCCGCAAACCATAGACTTAGCAAGCAAATACGCAGCTGCGCGAAAAATAACATGCCCTGTTTTTACGCGAAACCTGCTACACACTCTTCCGCTTACGCATTATTCATTGTCTAACTTTTCTATCCACCGAATTTTACGTGTTATGCACAACTTGTCCTCAGACTTATCCTGAATAGGGCTTTGACTAATTCTTAATTTGGATTTAATCTTATAACAGGTCAGCCGAGGAGAAGAACCTTAAATAAACAATATTGGGTCCGATCAATACCGGCTCCAAGCCGGTCCTGGACACCACCTTATAATTTCGGTATCTCTCTCCTGTCGTGTGCGACCACTATGGCATAAAAACCCCTCACGGGGTTTTTATGCATATGGATAAGCTTCACCAAAGAAAAACCCCTTGCGGGGTGTTTCTTTGCTTAGGCCTTGGTCGTCGGAGGAACCGACGGGGTGGCTGGAGCCGGAGGTACTGGCTTTGCCATGTTATTTGGGCGGGCTGGTTAGCTTCCCGCAGGCCGTATTATATTCCTGAATCAAGCCGTTACCCTGTCCTGCCATCAACTTGACCACCAGTCAAAACCTAGGACACAATAAGCCCTAAAAGACGAACTTTTACGCCGTGTTCTAATTTGGTGAAAAATAACAACACAAATATTAGAATTATTCCAGATAATAGTGTTTCAAAGGCTCCAAAGTCTCTTCATTAAGCTCGTAAATAAGAGGTGTGCCGGTTTTTATCTCCAAACTTACTATTTCCTGCTCACCGATCTTGTCAAGATATTTGCAAAGGGCCCGTAAACTATTGCCGCTGGCGGCAATGATCATTTTTTTTCCTTCTTTGATCCTGGGCAATATTTCTTCATTCCAATATGGCAAAACACGGGCAATCGTATCTTCAAGCGATTCGCCCATTGGCAGATCCGATTCCGGAATATCTTTGTATTTAGGATCGTTACCCGGATAGCGCGGGTCGTCCTTTGTCAGTAGTGGCGGTCTGGTGCGAAAACTTCTTCTCCAAAGTTTGACTTGCTCGACGCTAAATTGCTTTTCCATGTCCTCATGCTTCAAACCTTGTAAAGCTCCGTAATGTCTCTCATTCAATCTCCATGAATAGTTGACCGGGACTGAATTTTCTCCCATTTCATCAAGAACAATCTTGAGAGTATCTATAGCTCTTTTCAAAACTGACGAATAAGCAAGGTCAAACGCATAGCCTTCTTTTTTTAGAATCTGACCAGCCTTATGAGCCTCAGCAAAGCCTTGCTCGGACAGATCAATGTCAGTCCAACCACAGAACTTTTTCTCCTTGTTCCAAAGGCTTTGTCCGTGCCTGATGAGCACCAATTTGTATTTATTCATAGGGATATTTTACAGGAATGCTCCGGTTTTGACCATATTCAGTGCGTAATTATTTGTATTCCTTCTTAATCACAAGCGCCCCGACATATCTCACGAAAAGAATGGTCGAAGTGGCGACGAATATCCCTAGTGCCCAACCACCGATCACATCGGAAGCCCAGTGAACATTCAAAACCAATCTCGACAGCCCGATAAGTATTACAGTCAAAACGCAAAGAACGATCATCAATTCCCTTTTGACCCAGGAATGAATTTTCGGAGCCAGAAGATAGATTATCACAACAAAAAAAGCGGCAGCGGTTGAAGAGTGTCCACTGGGAAAACTCGGGCTGTTGGCAATGAGCTGTAGGGCGTTAAGCGGTCTCGGGCTCATGAAAAAAGCTTTCATTTCACCGGTCAGAAACGTATTCAAACCAAATGACAGGAGAAGAATCGTCCCGGAACGCCATTTATTCTGTACAAGCAAATGAACGCCGAAGTAAATGGAAAGTAATGCCGGCCAGAGTCCGCCAAAACGGGATAGGTAATCGGCGCAAGTCACGATAAATGGCCAAGCGTGATTGATCTTATCCATAAAGAGATTGACCCAGACGTCGAAACCGAGTTTGAAAGATCTTTCGACGAGCGTCTCGATCGTCATAGCCAAAGCAAAAAGCGAAAGGACGTTGAGCGTCAAAGTGAAAAGCTCATAACGTTTGAAGATATGGAAACGCATATTAACAAAACGATAGCCCCAGATGATGATACATATGGCCGGAATGGCGATAAGAACAATTCTGCCAAAATATCTCGAGGCCAAATGATAGGCCGAGCCCAGAAAATATCCCGCCATGACAGAAATGATCGCCCAACTAACACCGCCAATGACGTTGAAGAACCAAAACCGACTAACGTGTATATCAGTTGTTCCCACAATAAATGGCATCAGAGCCCGCGTAGCCGGAGTAAAGCGGCCGATGATCATCGATTTGCCGGTATGTTTTGATAATAGTGCGCGAGCTTTGGCGATATGGGCGTCGGTTATGAAGAAATAGGGGCGAAAACGGTCAATGAAGGTCAGGCCATATTTTTTCCCGATGGTAAAACCGATGAAATCTCCAAGAACTGCACCGAGGACTGAAACAATCAGTACTATAGGCAGAGAAAGCACTTCTATTCTGGCCAAAAATCCGGCGATGATGATCGCCAAGTGCCCCGGAATGGCCATTCCGACGAGAGGAATGCCTTCAAGAAAGGTCAGGACGAAAAGGGAAACGTATCCGCCGCCGGAAATCCAGCCAAGAATGTTGGCGGATAGGGCCGAGAAGAAATGCGTATAAGGCATATTTGCAAGATTATAGCATGTTATGATATGATGCCACCAATAATGATAAAGTAATTATCAAAAGTCTATTAAAAAATAATATTAAATTTATATGAAAAATGTAACAGTATACTCGACACCTTCATGCGTCTATTGCGGCCTGGCCAAGGACTTCCTCAAGGCCAATGCCATCCCTTTTACCGAACACAATGTCGCCACCGACCTCGCCAAGCGCAAGGAAATGATCGACAAGACCGGTCAGATGGGCGTTCCGGTCATTGAGGCTGGTGAAGAAGTTATTGTTGGTTTTGATGAGCCGAGACTGAGGACGGCCTTGGGGATCAAGTAAGCTTCAACTATTGCCAAACTCCCTTTTGGGAGTATACTGAAGTTGTTCCCATAAGGGGCTTTTAAGACCTAGGAAACTAGGCAGGATACGGTACACAGCCAAAGCAAGCTAACCGTATCCTCTGACAAAACCGCCTTCACCGGCGGTTTTTGCGTTATAGACCGTGGACATTTCTTATAGCTTCTTTGATCTTAATAATTAATTCAGGCCCGACATTTGGAGCATGCCGCAGACCAGATTTCTTATCACGCACAAGATGCAACCTTTCCAATGAGACGACGTTGAACATATCACATTTGACCCAGCATTTATCACCGGATAAATACAAGGTGCAGAACTGAGGATCCATTTCAATATGGTAATCAAATATTTTATCGGGCAACACGGTACTGATTGGAACAACAGCTAATAGTTTAGAATGATGCTTGTGCTTTGATATAACGATTACTGGTCTTTTTTTAATCATTTCAGGCGCGATAAAGCCGACGTAGTCACAATAGATAACCGATCCAACTTTTGGCTGGAATTTAAGCATGTCAGATATTTTATCATAAACGTCAAACGGCACCCATGTAGGATGCCGCTTATATCTTATTTCATTGCTATACCGAGCTGGATTTATTTATTTTTCCGTAAATCCATCCTACCAATAACCCTATTGGAATAAGAGGTAACAAAAACGGAACTACAAGCAATTGGACAACATAAACTTTATCTCCAAATGTACCGCCGTCAAATATACTTTCGAATACAAGCGCCATTAAACATAAAATAACAAACACGAAAATTCCAATGAGTAAGCCTCTTAACCAATATCTTTTTTGTCTCATAGTTTTATATTAACCTCCCCGCTTTTATAACATGCTCAACCAACGTATACGTGTACCCCATTTCATTGTCATACCACGCCAACACTTTCACAAGATTTCCCCCGACTACCCTCGTAAAAGCCAAATCAGCAATAGAAGCATGCCTATTTCCGATAATATCGTGAGAAACCAAATCCTCTTCTGTTACAGTGAATATTCCCTTCCAACGAGGATCGGTAGCGGCTTTCTTCAGAATATCATTGACTTCCTCAGCCGTTGTTTCCTTCTTGGAAATGAATGTTACATCAACAATAGAACCAGTAACGACGGGTACGCGGATGGAAATACCGTCAAACTTGCCTGCAAGCTGAGTGGCGACCTTTGTGAGAGCAATAGCGGCACCTGTAGATGATGGAATGATGTTCTCTGCGGCGGCACGGCCTTCACGGAGATCTTTCTTCGAAGGACCGTCGACAAGAGCTTGTGAGGCCGTATAAGCGTGTACAGTGTTTAATAAAGCCTTCTCGATACCAATAGTTTCGTCAAGAATGGCAATAAGGGGACTAGCGGCGTTGGTGGTGCAGGATGCGTTGGAGGAAATAGGACAATTTTTGAGCTTGTCTTCATTCATGGCTATAAGGATCGTTTCGCCTTGAATCCTGGAATCGGTTTTATCCTTGATCGGCGCCGTCACGACGACCCTCTTGGCTCCGGCATCGATATGAGCTTGGGCCTTTTCGCTCGAAGTATAATGACCGGTTCCTTCGACAACCACGTCAATATTCATTTCTTTCCACGGAAGTTTGGTCGGCTCTTTTTCAGAAATAAAGGCGATCTCTTTACCATCAACTATCAAAGCAGTGCCTTGTTCATTGGCCGAAACTTCAAAAGGACTAACTCCATAGGCCGTGTCGTACTTTAAGAGGTAAGCAAAATTCTTGGCCTCGCCGAGATCATTGATCACGACAACATCAAGTTCCTCGCGCTCCTTTGCCACTTTCAGGAAAGCCCTTCCTATTCGGCCGAAGCCGTTTATCGCCACGCGGATTTTTTTCATTGATTTAAATATCTTTAAAGATAATTGGTCTAATTTTCTCATAGTTCACGTCAAATTGAAATAGTTTGACAATATGCTAGGATTATCTCCGGAACAAAAAGGGCATTTTATGCCCAGATCTTATAAGTTATGAATGCTAAACCTATTCTGACTGACGATCCTGTAACAGTGGTTGAGCAGGCTCTCAACAAGTTGGTTGCAACAAGCGATAAGAAGCATATTCCCATAGCGAGTTACAAACCGGCCAAAGGATGGCTGAAGAGAAAAGGAGTATCTTTCCTGGTCATCTTGCGGTTCCAATGTGGCGTAGCCGAGGAAACTGACCTGGTACCGATTCGAGTAATCGAACATAACCCCGTCCATATACGATACGGACAAGAGGGTCAGATGAGCTCATGGAAGGGTAAAAAGATAAAGGATCTCTCACTTAAATTTTGCCACGATTTGGAAGATGTCGTAAGGCATATCGCCAAATTCTTGCTAGAACACCCCGAATTACGAAATGCTCCTAACCCTATATTTTGATAAAATACAAAAGCGACCGTAAGGTCGCTCTTGTATGATTAAAACATCCATTACAGTATACAACACATTACGAAACAAAGTCGCTGAAATCTACCACAGACTC
>CAIMKX010000006.1 GCA_903842025.1 uncultured bacterium
GAATTGCACCGTGCTTGCCGGGAGCGACGCTGACAAGTATCGAAGGTGACGTTTACAAAGGTCATGTGACTGTCAAGGTCGGGCCGATTGTTGCCAAGTTTGGCGGTCAGCTGGACATAGCCATCCCAGTCATCCTCAGCCAAACCGTCCTCAATGGAAATGATCGGGTATTTGCCCACAAGATATTCGTACCATTCCACCATCTCTTGTGAATTCAAGCTCTTGCCATCGCGGGCCAGAAGGTATTTACCGTCTTTGAAGATTTCCGTGGCCGCAACGTCTAAGGCAATGTTAATCTGTTTGTCTGGAGCGTAGCCGGCGGCGTCGATGGCTTCCATGATAAGTTCCAAAGCAGCTTCGTTTGACGACAAAGTCGGAGCGAAACCGCCTTCATCTCCAACGGTCGTAGCCAACTTCTTGTTGTGCAGAATTTTCTTCAAAGCCTGGAAGATCTCGTCGCCGGCCCGCAAGGCTTCCTTGAAAGTATCGAAACCGGTTGGTACGACCATGAATTCCTGGACATCGGCTGAATTTTCGGCATGTTTGCCGCCGTTTACAATGTTCATCATGGGAACCGGAAGTCGAATCGGCGTATTCAATCCGGCAATGGCATTGAAATATGTATAAAGTGGAATGTCTTGGCTTACTGCTGATGCGCGTGCAAAAGCCAAAGAGACTCCCAAAATGGCATTAGCTCCCAATTTACCCTTATTAGCCGTGCCATCAAGAGCGATCAATTTGTCATCGAGAGACTTCTGGTCAAATTCGCGACCGATTATCGCCCTGGAAATGATCTCGCTCACATTGGCAACGGCTTTGAGAACCCCTTTGCCGCCATATCTCCTCTTGTCTTCATCTCGAAGCTCGACCGCCTCATGACTGCCGGTTGAAGCGCCAGAGGGAACTGATGCGCGACCAAACGAGCCGTCGCTTAATCTAAGGTCTACTTCAACCGTTGGATTGCCGCGTGAATCGAGGATTTCTCGAGAATGAACTGATTTTATCTGGGGCATGCTTTTATTGTTTCGGTTAGGTTAATGGAGTGATTATAGAGAAAAATGTTGAATGATACAACTCTGTTTGTCATTCCCGCGAAGGCGCCCAGTAGATCATTTTGCTAAATGAGGAATCCAGTGTTGAATACTAATTATGTATTTCATACCCCGCACCCTCTCGGTGGGACAAGTGTCGCTCCGATTCTTCGCTTCGCTCGAATTACGCGACACTTCTCCCACCTGAGGAGGGTGCGGCTAGCGCGATTCATTTTTCTCTATCTAGTGTCCTTAATCATCAGCGCCGGCCAGATTCCTAATAGAGAAACGATTCCGATGACCGCGAACATGTTTTGATTCGAAGTGAATAACAGTCCGACCATCATGATGATCGGGGCGATGAAATAGGAAAGCGGCCTGGTGATGCGGAATGTGCCGAGGACGGCGGAGTCGCGGATGGAAACGGTCTTGAAGAAATAGGTTTCCATCATGATCTCGGCGGCGGCCGCGCCAATTCTAGTAATAAATAGTAGGACTGACCAAACGAGTACGCTTTTGACTGTCACAAAAGACAGGAATATTGTGGAAATTCCCAGTATGGCGAAGCCGATGGCCATGATCTCCTTCTCGCCGTATTTGGTGTCGGCCAGTTTGCCGAGCTGGTATTGGATAAGAGGGAAAGGTAGAAGCATGACGACCAAAATAATGCCGATCTGTTCCCAGTTGAATCCAATGGTTTTATTGAGATATATCGGACTATAGACGACCATCCAGGAATAAAAAATTTGAAGGATCAGGTTGGCTAGGAGCAACTTGGTCCAGCTTATATTGGATGAAATATGCTTGACTAGCTGCCAAGGCGAAAGGTGGTAATAGTTGGGATCCTTGAAGCGGGGAAAATTCTTGTAGACCAAATAGAGAAGCGGGAAAAGCATAGCCAAAGCGGCGACATAGGTGTTGCGGAAATTGCTGTTGCCGCTGATGAGCATACTGCCGATGAGCGGAGCAATGACCCAGGAGGCATTCAGGGTTGCGGTGTAGAGTCCGCGAACGGCTCCGATGCTCGAACCGTCCGTATAGACCTCAAGGAAAATGTCGAGGCAAAGGCTGATGAGGGCGGTGACGGCGGTTTGGATTATAAATAAACTGGTCAAAGTGACCGGTGAGGTCGAGGCGATGAGTCCGTAAAAAACGGCGATCTGGATGCAGATCAGGATCATGGCGGTCGTGTAGTTGCCCAGGCGGCGGATCATGGTCGGCGCAAAGAGGAAGGCCAGGATGGAAAGGGCGGCGCCGGACATATAGATGAAACCGATGGTCTGCTCGTCGGCGAAGATGCCGAGGAAGCTCGAGTTGGAATACATCGGGATGACGACCTGGAGGGTGAAGATGAAGCCGATGATGGCGATTGTATATATTATATGAGAGCGTGGAATTGTACGGGACATATTAGAACTATTATAACCTGAATTACAACGAATTTCTAATTGACCTAATTTCTAATTGCCTAAGAAATAACCAAATCCCAATGTTCACATAACTTATTAGGAATCGGATCTTGGTCATTTATTAGAAATTAGGTAATTAGATCAATTAGAAATTTGCCCATATCGATTATTGCCACCAAACCCCATCTATGTTAAGGTATTCCTTATGAAGAAAGACATCCATCCTCAGAACTACCGCGAGGTCATTTTTGCCGACAACTCGAGCGGCACAAAATTTTTGATACCTTCGACCATCGAGACAAAGTCTGTTGAAAAATGGACCGACGGCAAGGAATATCCGGCTTTCCACGTGGAGATCTCCAGCGCCTCGCATCCTTTCTACACCAACGAAGCCAAGACGATCGACACAGCTGGCCGCGTTGAAAAATTCAAGACCAGGCAATCCAAAGCCAAGGCCAAGAATTAATGAACCTCGAGCAATTCAAAAACAATCCGAAGACAGCCTTTTTGGCTGGACTTTACGAAAAACTGGTCAAGGAAGAAGCTGAGACTAGGGCTCTTATTGACGCTGATCCTGCCATGAAGGAATTGGCACAAGGAGATTTGGATTCGATCATTCAGCAAAAGAACGATCTGTTCGCTCAGATGACTTCTATACTGGAATCTGAAGTTAAAGAAGAAGAATTACCCAACGAAGTTATTCTTGAAGTCCGGGCCGGCGCCGGTGGCGACGAAGCGGCTTTTTTTGCGGCTGAACTTTTGGACATGTACAAGAGATATGCTGAGACTCGCGGCTGGTCAGCCAAGATCGTTGAGGAATCAACCAATGATCTGGGTGGTTACAAGGAAGCGGAAATGGAGATCAAGGGCAAGGGCGTTTACGATGAATTGCGCTTTGAAACTGGCGTTCATCGCGTCCAACGCGTGCCCGAAACGGAAAAGATGGGGCGTATTCATACTTCTACGGTTACAGTTGCCATTATGCCGATTAGAAAGACATCGAAATTTATAATCAATCCGGCCGATATCGAGATCGAATTCTCCCGGGCCGGCGGCAAAGGTGGCCAAAACGTCAATAAAGTTGAGACGGCAGTTCGTGTTATTCACAAGCCGACAGGGATGGATGTCCGTTCGACCGCTCAAAGAAGTCAGTCTGCCAATCGCGAGCGCGCCATGCAAATCCTAACTGCCAAGCTTGAGGCGATTAAGGAAGAAGAGGAGGCCAAGAAGTTCTCGGCTGACAGGAAAGGTCAGATTGGTACCGGAGATCGTTCTGAGAAGATCCGGACGTACAATTTTCCCCAGGATCGCGTGACTGATCATAGAATAAAACAATCCTGGCACAATCTGCCAATTATCATGAATGGTAAATTTGGACCGATTATTGAGGCATTGAAAGAGTTTGAGAAAACCGGAAAGACAGGAAATGAGGAGGGGGAGTGATGATTAATTTATGGTAAAACCATAGTCGCTGTCATCACCGCTTGCATTACCAAAGTTATCTTTTTCGATAAGGACGAAGATAAGATACTCATTATTTGGGCTAATTACAGTGGATTTGCTAACCGTCCATTCGTATTCACCTTTATCTAGAGCACTTCCGGTAATTTTGGCAATATCCGCGAAGGAATTTGGGTTCGGAGTACAGCTATAGCCATACGGGCATCGGGCATTGCTTAGTAATTTTATCGTTGCGGATGTAGGTTTTTCGCCAATACTTGACCATTTAATAGTAATTTTGTCGCCAGTTCTTAGTTTCTCGCCACCGTTTGGCGAGACAAGCGTGACGAATGTTTGTCCTGGGACAATGGAGCGAGTATTGACTACAAAATAGTCGTCACTCGAATCAGAGGCGCTGATTCCATCTTGCGTGGACAAAACGTTGATTTTGTATTGACCGCTTGTTATATCCGGATCCATTTTCCAATCGTAGCTTCCAGTATTCGGAACATTTGAGACAATGATTCTGAAGCCGCCGTTTGACTTATTTGTTGCGACAATCTGAACATTAGAATTACCTAAGCCTGATGAATTCCATTTGATCGTCGCTATATTGTTTCTCCCGCCATTATTCAAGACTTCATTGCCGTTGGGATAGAGGACGTTTATTGAGGGATGTGCAGGAATAGGTTGCGATCCGGCAGAAGCAAATATCGTAAATTGGCTGTCGCTATAGTCCATAATAGTGTTATCAGAAGAAGCGATCAGAATTTTGAATTTTCCAGGCGAAGCTTCCGATACGAATTCTGGAGGAATCGTCCATAAGGTTGATCCGCCAAAATTGGACATACTGCCGCCATTTAACGCCGTCGGTCCAATTACTTTGATGATGGTTCCATCCTTTGTGAGAGCAATGTAACCAGGCGCATCCAGTTGAACATTTTTTGATGTCCATTTGATCTGGTATGTTCCGCCTTCCTGCCACATTTCTCCTCCGTTTGGTGACAAAACTGTTATTGTAGACTTTACCGGAACTTGAGTGATTGCCTGTTGCTTAATCTTCAGAGATGTCAAAATCCTCGACAATACATCGCCGGCTTGATTCGGCGTTATTATGCCAGGAAGACTAAGATAAGTCTGGTGATCTCCGATAATCGGCTCAAATTCGGTTATAATTGCGCTATCAATAATTAAAGTTCTTGTCGGAGAAATTGTCAGATAGTAAACAACTGATCCGCACCTTTCGATTCCATTCATGATCTTGTATCCGCTCCAGGAGCCGAGCTTATAAGGATTGGCCGAAACGTAGTTCCAACCAGGATAATCGCTGCTTTGCACGAAGTCCTTTAAGTTTTGATCGACGATCTTAATCGAAACGTCAAAGTCCGAAAGCTTTTGTAATTGTGGCGCGTCACCTATGAAATCACACGGGTCCGGATGTTTGTAGGCAATTGAGTGGCTGAGAGAAATAGTTTCCCCGGCCTTTTTTACTGAAATCAAAGGCGAATAATCAAATGAAAGGTAAGCATCAGAATAGTTTTTCCAATCAGATACGCTTATCGGCTGTTCAACCTGACCAGTGGGTGCTTTTGCTTGCTTGAGATTGTAAATATAAACACCTCCGCCAATGACCAGAACCGCGATAATTGCTAATAATAGTGGCACAACGAAACCTTTTTGAGAATTTTTCATATGTAAATACTATAACACACTTAAATTTTGGATACTGATTGATTTTGAGCTGGGAATACCTCCATAAGTTCACTCGACTTATAGAATTCTCCCGCCAACCCGCCGAAACTATAAATCTTTCCGTTGATTTCAATTTCCGCGCCACCCGATGAAGGATTACCATTCGGCTTCGAATTGGCAAATCCAATATTATAAAGAGTGGCCAAAATTTCCGGTCGATTTGAAATGTCATAGCCGGACTGTTTCCATTGAGCTTGAATCTCTTTCAAATAAAGCGCGGCATAAAGATAGCCCCAATAATGATTTTTGTCGTCAGTGATTCTGGCAAAGCGTTCAGCGCCGATATTATCCGAATGAAAATCCAACAGATGTTCGTAATCTTTGCCTGGGTAAAATAGGGAAGTCGGATCCTTCAAATATTTTTCGACCGCAATGGCCGTTTCCTGTTTGATACCCATGATTCCCCAGGAAAACTGGCTTTGATTGCCCAGAATCTTGAGTGGCGAAAATATTTCCTTGAATATTTCGCGCTCGCTGTGGAATAAGCGGAGTTGTTCCGGAACAAGGATCGAAACGATCAGGCGCGGATCAATATCAGAATCAGAAGCGGCCTTGTAAATGGCACTGGCGTCACGAACAACTGCCGATTTCAAAACCTGCCATTCAGGACCAGTTTTCCATTCGGTTGAAGTCGATGATGTAGGGTTCAGATTATTGCTTGAATTGAATAGCGCTGCGTTAGAGACATTCCCGGTGTTGAGATTTTGAATAAACACTTTATCTTGATTATCAATAATGCCTTTTGTATTTGTGAAGCCGAATCGGACGGCGAAATAACCGACGGTCAGGACAAAACCGAAGGTGGCGAAAATGCAAAGCAGAATAAAGCCTATCTTTTTGAGAATGGACTTATGAACAGTTGAGCCGGTAACAGGAAGATCTGCTTGCATGATATCATTGTATACTAGAAACGCGTTTTTGATGATATTATTAAGAGTTTTCTATTTTTTATGAAAAAAACAACATATTTGCGCGTCGCAATCCTGTGTTTGGTCATGGGACTTTTTGGTCTGGGGTTTGTGGTGAAGACGAAGGCGCAGAGTGTTTCATCTGCTAATCCATCATCGATTTCCGTCAATTCCGTTCAATCCCTGACCGACACAATCGTCAGTGCAGTAAATGCGTCCAAAATTGGTAAAAGTTCGACTGCAAGCAATGATCTTGCTACAACTCTCACTCCAATCATCCAACAGCGCAAACAAATGCTAATGGATCTGATCAAAAATGATCCGGCGGCTTTCCTGCGTTCTACTATTCCAAATGCAACCAGGAGCGCTTTGCCCTTGAGTTTGCAGAGTGATGTAGAAGTGCAGACTTCAGCCACTTCGTATTTGGAGGTTGTACACGAAGACAATTTTGCTCATCCTGAACAATCCAGATATCGATATTTCATAAATATAAAACAACGCGCAGGATTCTCGCTTTTGAGTCTTATAGGAGTTGGGGGTAATTCACAGCAAGATTCTGAAAGAGTTGAGATTTTTCCAACAAAACCGATAATGATGAGATCGGGTGCCCAGGTGAAAGTAAGCGGATATAAACTTGCTGGACTAATGGCTGTGGGTAATGATGGTGATGCAGGATCGGGGATTCAAATTTTATCCGATGCGTCACAACCAGATGCTGTGGGTAACCAGAGAACATTGGTCCTACTTCTTAAAGAAAATGATACTGATCCTGAACCTTTTACCGTCGCTCAGGCTCGAGATCTAGTTTTTAATGACCAATTTCAAAGTTTTATGAAAGAACAATCGTACGGAAAGGTTTCCTTTTCGGGAGATGTATATGGTTGGATATCGACAGGAGAAGTAATGGATACATGTTATTTATCTGAAAGAAATAAGCTTGGTGATCTGGCAGCAAAGTACCAGTTTGATCTGATAAATTACGACAGGATAATATATTTGCTGAATGTTTCCGGTGGGGGTTGTTCGGTCGTTGGAAAACACATAATTTCTGTAAACAAAGTAAACTATAATATTTCAGATACCTCAGTGGCGGCTGTTAATTTCAATAGTCTTATGAATAATGGCCCGATGAGAGTTCTTCAAGCTGTGTTATCTCATGAAATAGGTCACAGTCTAGGTGTTCTTCATGCAAATGGTTGGAATTGTGGCAATGGTCAAATTTTATATGGTGACTGCCAGCACATAGAATATGCTAATCCGTTTGATGTTATGGGTACTTCTGGAACATATTCTTTTGATTATAATGCATATTTTAAGTATCAACTGGGATGGATACCTGATGATCAAATTCTGAAAATTGCTAAATCAGGAACCTATACTCTGAATCCGTTGGAATTAAAAGATGGTGTAAAACTTGCAGAGATTATGGCGCCTGATAACACGTCAGTTCTATATTCGCTCGAATTTAGAAAGGGTATAGGTTTTGATTTGAAGCTAAATGACAATAATTTGGCCATGAATCAAAAAGGAATTTTTATTAATCGCGTCAAAAATGATTATGCACCGACAACAGAATTACTTGATATGAGTCCGACTCCTGGTGAATGCAGTGGCATTTTTCGAATCAATTGTTTATCTGATTCTCAAGATCAAGTCACTCTTAATCCTGCTTCTGACAACGTATCTGTTGATAGATTTGTTGATCCTGGTATTGGTATAAGCATTGGTCCAATTTTGAATTCATCCGCAAACTCTATTTCTTTTCAGGTCGATTTTTCTGAGACTGAATGTAAGCATAATCCGCCAGCTATTGGTTACAGTCTTGGTTTTGTACGCGTAGGCGCGGGCACTTCTAATGCAATATCGTTATCTATAACAAATCAGGATTATAAGGTATGTGCAGGTAAGTCGGACTTTGTTTCAGTTACAAATACGTCAGATTCATTCCAATCTCACACTGACAATATCATTCACACGTTATCGCCAGGGGAATCATACGGAACAATGTTGCATTTCAGCGTTCCTGAAGACACACTGTCTGATGAATATATATTGAGCCTCGACGTTCTTAATAGAACAACAGGTCTTAAGACAACGGCAAATATTCCCATAGAAGTGTCTTCGATTTTTATCGTAAAAAATATTGATCCAATTGAGGGACCTGTTGGCACTGATGTTACGATTTCAGGCTTGGGTTTTGATAGAACGAAGAAAATTATTGTTAATTTTCAAAATTCTGATTCATGGGAGAAAGGATCGGCAAACATCACGGGTCAATGGATAAATAATTCGTTACATTTCAAGATACCAGAGAAAGTGTTGAATTGTTTTGGAGAATGTCGTGATATTTCAACGCCAGCAGGTTCATATTTGGTAATGTTATCACAATGTCCTACGGCTGATTCTTGTCTGCAAAGTAATAAAATATTGTTTACTGTCAGGAATCCGTATACTCCACCTGTTGTTAAAATACGTTCTTCGGAATTGAAAATGCTATACAACGAAAATAAGGAGGAAAACGCTCTCGTAAGTTCATTTTATCTTTCGATAAGTGCGGGAAGTGAAGACCAAAAGATTGCAAAAAGTTATGCTTTTATGACGCACTTACAGGATGATATGAATGCCTTTTATGTGAATAACGGTGTAACAAAATACACGAGACGTACAAGCGGAGTTGACACAAACAATGATTATTTTATTATTCCTGCTGATACGACGGCGACATTTACGATTGATACAACCTTTGATCCGAAAAAATTATTTGCCGGTAAATATTATGGAATATTAGATCAAGTCAAGTTCGGAGACGACTTAAAAAGTAATTGGATTGATATACCTCGAACGAGTACGACAAATGCTCTAGTAATCATCGGTGAACGTTCTCCTTACATCAATTCTATTTCGCCTAATCCCGTTGTATTAAATAAAACAATATCAATCAGCGGTGTTCGTTTCTCCAAAGATCAGCCTAGTACTCTTTCCGTGAATCAGTACATAAACACATGTCCGGCTGGTTTTACCTGTCCTACAGTTAACGCTGTCAAAAAATTCAGCCTTGTCTCGACAGATGGCGTCTCTATTAGTTTCCTGCCAAAAGGTCTTGTTCCTGGTAAATATTTTCTTCAAGTCACTGATCCAAAGACAGGATCGAGCAATTACGCCAATTTTGAAATCATTGGCCCAGTCACATCACCGTTGTCTGGCGAAGAGGGATTGGATTCCGCAGATACAGGCTTCATGGGAAAAGTAATTCTAGGCGCCAAAAAGTCGTTCTCAAAGCTTGTCTCCACTGTTTCCACCCTAGTCGGTATTCCATTACCTTCTCCTTCACCAAGTTCTTCTCCAAAAGCCAGTTCATCCGCTTACCCGTCGGCCACTCCGAAGATATCTTCATCTCCAAGTCCTTCGTCTACAGTTTCTCCATCAACATCACCGCAACCAAGCAATTCACTTAGCCCTACGACCAGTTCAAGTCCAAAGCCGTCAACATCTGCAACACCATCAAGTTCAATGACTCCAAATACATCGGTTACGCCTTCTCCAACAACTTCTGCGACACCAAAACCTTCCGCAAGTGCGTCTCCTTCAGTTTCGGCTTCACCAAGTCCTTCATCATCCGTCAAACCATCTTCAAGCCCTTCGGTTTCGCCGACACCTTCTCCAAGCTCGTCTGCATCAGCAACGCCAAGTCCTTCCGCCAGCGCAACATCGCATCCTTCTTCAACTCCCACACCTTCAGTAACACCAAGCAGTTCGCCAAGTCCTACACCAAGCCCAACGCCGTCAAATGTTTCTTACCAAACCCCTACACCAAGCGCCACGCCGACATATTCGGTAACTCCGACTCCTTCATCCTATTCGACGCCTTCCGCTAGTCCAACCCCTTCAGCTTCACCAACGGCGGCATCTCAAACAGTCACAACTCTCTCAGCCACTCCTTTCCAGTATTCCGCCATATTGAACGGTGTCGTCAGTTCAGCGACCAACTTGGTCCAGAGAGGTTTCTACATTAGAGTCAGCACAGCTCCGAATTACGGAGGTGATATTGGCACGGTCTTTACTTCTTCGACGGGGAACTTCAGTTACACTGTGAATGGTCTAAACTGCGGCACAGCCTACTATTACAGAGCCTATATGATCACCGGTGTCTACAATCCGAGCACCAACAGCACCTGGTATCCGGCTAACGACGTTCTATTCAACACCTTGCCATGTCCTTCAGCTTCACCGAGCGCTTCAGCCAGTCCGTCCGGAAGCCCGAGCGCTTTTGCGGATCAGAATTCAATTGCCTCGGTGTTTCAGATCTTTGGAAGAGTCATTGATTCGTTGTTCGGGAGATAGGGAAGTAAGATAATCCACACGTCTAGTTGACATACGGTACGTTATCTGCTAGGTTTATATCAGAAGTACGCAATAATAACTTACGAGGCGCTCCGATGTTCCCTCAGAATATCTGGGGCTTGAGTTGGAGAGCACCACCTTGTGAGACGCTACTTCTAACAAAGAATCCCTTCCAATTCGGTCAGGGATTTTTTGTTTACATGAAAGTCTCTTCGTTAAATAACTCCTTACCTTCACCCATAATGTTACCCTTTAAAATCTTGAAACATTCTTCTCCAAGTTTTCCTTTTTCAAGGTATTGAGCCAGGGCACCAGCGATCCAGTCTGCTATCTGAATATTAACAACCGCGGTTGAATCAACCATTTCGATTTGTATTACTGTATTTTTAGGCAATCCTGGAAGAAGTCGTGCCTTAAGAATTTCCTTGAATTCAGTTTCAGACATGCCACTCAATTTCCTACGATCACAGAAAACACGAAATTCGCTATCAATTATTGGTAAATATGATGCTAATATTTCGCCGACAATATTTGTATACAAAAGCCCGCTTTGAAGTATATTTTTATGACGATAACCTGCAGGAATATTTCGATGAAGCAAATAGGCAAATCGGATTCGCACATCCAGTTTTGAAATCTCTCGCAAGGTATTTAATCGCAACGCATCGGAAAATCCAGTACTCGCCCATTTGATCTCACTCAAATCACGCATTTTCCTAGGAAAATGACCTCGAAGCCACGCTCTGAATCCCTTTGCTGTTCTGCGTTGTTCGCCTATGGTAAATGATGCGACAACGAAATAGTTTTCGTGACTGTGGCTCGAGAATTGTCCGCTTTCATCAAGAAAAATATGTGGCATACAGCGAATATACTATCGCAATACATGCAAAAATGAAAACTGTGATATAATTACGCCGAACGTCTCATATCCATGAAAAACAAGCCGTCTATTTTACTGGCAACACTGCTTCTAATTCTCACTAGTTTTGGCAGTGTCAAAGCCTTGACGAATAATGGTTTGGCGACATCGGTTGCCGGTTCCCAAACAGGCGATGTGGTCATCTCAGTGATTCCGCTAAGCGGTAAAGTCATATCAGGTCAATCCGCAACATTGAATTATTCAATACCGGATGGCGCGGCTTCGGCCAAATTGTCCTTGTATTGTCCGGATGGCGTCAGCTCAAAAGGCGGCACGGTTATTACAAATTCATGCAACAATACCGATTCATTTCCGACCATTCCGGAAAGCAGCAAAATATTCCTGACAAATGCCAAAGATTGGCCGCAGTATGTTGTGGCCACTTTGTTTGTGACTTTCAAGACTGATCCGGCCAATCCAGTTCAAGTAAGTACGCAGATTGCGGTCTTGCCGCCAACCGCCGAAGGTTCTTCGGCACCGACCGATATTGCCGACGGTTCAATGGGCATTACCGCGTCCGATTCCGGTATCTTGAGCCAGGTGATGTCCGGAATAACTTCAGCCTTCAGGTCAGTCGTTAACGGCACGACCGATATTCTTTTCCCTAGCCTGTCTTCCAATCCGACCGTGACTCTGACGGTTGACGGAGGCCATGAGCACAACTATAAAGTCGGAGAATCCATAAAATATTCCTGGTCAGCTAGCAATGCCAACGATTATTCGTTCGTCTTGACGTCCAATAATCCCGACAAATGCGGAGCGGGTACCTGGACTCCGGAACAGTTGAGCGGCACCTTTAATGGTACAGTTTACGAGATTGATAATGGTTGTGTCTGGAATATTACCTACAAGGCGACCAATAGCAGTAATGGCCGAACGGCTTCCGATAGCGTCAAGCTGAGCGTCGGTAATATTACCCCTTACACAATTATCGACACCAATACGAACAACAGTTTTTCCGGCCAGAATGGTTCGTCGCAGGGCAATTCGAACTCCGGCGGCTCCAATTCCGGTTCCGGATTCAGCTCAGGTGGTTCTTCCGAGTCTTCAGTCAATTCATCGCCTTCGCCTTCCATTAGACCTATTTCATCCCCTTACAAGTCTCCGAGTCCTTCGCCTTCGAGGTCAGCCAGCCCAAGTCCAAGCGTAACAGTCAAACCATCGCCTTCGGTGTCCCCGTCGGTCAGTCCGAGAGCCACGTATTATCCGACGCCAACCGTCAGTTCGAGTCCGAAACCTTCATCTTCAGTGATTGCCAATCCGACCATAACACCGGTAAATACAAACACTCCGACTCCTTCAGTCTCAGCGACCCCTAGCTCTTCGAATTTTTCAACGCCGACGCCATCTGCTAGTCCATCTCCGTCATCGAGCCCGGTCAGCCAGTTTGGTCAGGATTCAACTGCGACAATATTCAACGCTATCGTCATTGTTCTCAAGATATTAGGAGGGTTGTAGGTGTTGTATTCTCTAGATTCTTTAATTCGATTCTGTCAAATTTGAGTGCTGAATATTGACTTCCTTATACTATCGTATATAATCTCATATATGGGGTATATTAGATAATATGACCAACAAATATCAAAAAAGAATAGAAAACCTGTCCGCAGACATTCTGCAAAAGGTCGGCGAAATAGACGCACTCAAGGCTAAATGGGTTCAAGGCGCGGAACTTGACCGTGAAGTTTTGACGCGACTAAAAAAATCAGTACTCATAACTTCTACCGGAGCTTCGACTCGAATAGAAGGATCTAAACTTTCTGATGATCAGGTTGAGAAACTTCTACGAGGCATGTCTATTGATAAATTCATGAATCGCGACCAACAAGAAGTTGCCGGATATTATGAATTGCTGACCAACGTGTTTGATTCCTACTCATCGATCCCTTTTTCTGAAAGCACGATTAAATTCTTTCATCGCGAACTATTGAAATTCGTCGAGAAGGACAAAGAACATAGAGGTGAGTACAAAAAGAAAGAAAATCAAGTTGCTATGGTAGATGCGGAAGGTATTCCGGTCGAGATAGTTTTCAATCCAACATTAGCATATCTTGCTCCTAAGGAAATGCAAGAAATTGTCGAGTGGTCACAGACTGCTCTAATCGAGAAAAAACATCATCCACTTCTTATTATCGGTAATTTTCTGATTGAGTTTTTGAAGATACACCCATTTACTGATGGTAATGGGCGACTTTCACGTATCTTGACTAATTTGATCATGTTACAGCAAGGTTTTGCATACATGCCCTACATCTCACACGAAAAGATAGTGGAGGATAACAAGCCAGAATACTACATAGCATTGAGACAGAGCCAGAAGACATTTGGAACAGAAAATGAGAATATCATTTCATGGCTCACATTTTTTCTCCGAATCGTTTTGGAGCAGTCGAGACGTGCCGTCGAACTGCTTTCACGCGCACAGACAGAAAAGCTCTTGTCACCACAGCAAGAGATTGTATGGAAATATATGCAAAAAGTCCATGATTCGATACCGGCTGACATCAGTAATATTACTAAGGTTTTGCGCCCGACAGTCAACCAGGCATTAACAAAGCTGTTGAAGCTGAAAATGATTGAAAGGATCGGCTCTGGTAGAGCGACTAGGTATAGGGTAATATAGCCATACCTCGACATTGGCCTTGAGTGTGCCCCCACCAGGAATCGAACCTGGATTTTCTCCTTAGGACGGAACTGTTCTATCCATTGAACTACAGGGGCGTATGAAAAGATTAGCACACTTTTATGTTTGATGTTATAGTATTTCCATGACACCAGAAGAGAAGTCATTGCTTGAAAGAACCTATAAATTGGCCGAAGACAACAACTCGATTCTTCGTTCGATGAGGCGGTCCAACCGCATTGGTCTCGCAATGAGGATCTTCTATTGGGTGATCATTATCGGTGCGGGCATAGGCGCTCTGTATTTCCTGCAGCCTTATATCGATCAGATGATGCAGATCGTCGATCAGGCCCAGAAAGTCATCCAGAATGTCAATGGCACGGTCAATCAGGCGCAGGATGCCCTGAATACAATTAAAATACCTGCAACAAAATAGATTTGAAAAATTGATAAGCCGAGGTAGCTCAGTTGGTAGAGCATTCCCCTGAAGAGGGAAGGGTCACCAGTTCGATCCTGGTCCTCGGCACTAGATTAAATTCCCAGGCTAGCTCCACTCAAAATATCGCTATAAGTAGACATGAAGTATGGAATGGCAAAAACCATGGCTATTAGAGGTAAAACAAAAAAGATGACGGTTACGATCATTGTCCAGAGATAATATTTCCGGGTCTTTTCGACAGAAACATAGATCTGTTCCAGTAGGGCGCGTTGTTCGCGTAATTCCTTGGTGAGAGCTTCGTTGTCCATGCGTCTATTATACCATACTACCAGGTCAGACCTCGTAAGAGATAAAAAAACCGCGTGGACGCCAACCACGCGGTTTAATTCTCACAAACCTGCCGGGAATGTGAGATGTATCACCAAAATCTAGTGTTTCGTCATGTATATTTCTTGTATAGAATGTCGTAAGCAGTTATGTCGACTCATAACTCCATCCAGAATATCAAAGGGAGATAAAATCCTGATAAAATCTTGTTCAAGAAACGATAAAGTTTTGTTCAAGAAACGATAAAATCTTGTTCAAGAACTGATAAAATCCACACTATTGCTTGAGATTTTGGAGATTTTCCGGCGTATCCATGATATAACCACGGCCAGTGACGTTGCCAATCAGGTTTGGTTTGTTTCCGGCGTTAACCTTAAGGCGCAAATTGCGTATGTGAGCTTCTACAGTATTGGAGAAGGGATTGGTCTCTGTTGACCAGACATGTTCCATAATCAAAGCCCTTGAAAGGACGATTCCCGTGTTGTTCAAGAAGAATTCCAAAAGGTTGAATTCCTTATGAGTTGGAAATATCCGAACACCGCCACGGGTGATGATATGCTTCTCGATATCCACTTCCAGGTCCAAAAGCTTGAGCACCTTGGGTTTGACGAATTTTGTCGGTCGTCTGGCCACGGCCTTGATCCTGGCATTGAGCTCATCCAAGGAAAAAGGCTTGACCATGTAGTCATCGGCGCCCTTTTCGAAGGCGGAAACCTTGGTGGCGACATCGCTCGTAACCGACAGGAAGAGAATCGGGGTATTTTTGCCGGCCGCCCGAACTTCCTTGCAGACGGTCAGGCCGTTTTTCTTGGGCAGGGCGTTATCGAGTATGATAGCATCATAGTCGAAACTTCTGGCCAGGAATGAACCATTGGCTCCATCCTCAGCGATCTCGACCGTGTTGTCGCCCGCCGACAGGGAAATCTTGACCATTTCTGAGACTTCGCGATCGTCTTCGATAAGGAGGACTTTCATGCTATTAGTATACAGAGGTGATTTGATAAAAAGCAAGTTTTTGAATTGCAAGGGACTAGTGAATCGCAGCTTGTGCGGTTCACTAGTCCCTAGTCCCTAAAAACTAGTCCCTTCTCACGAAGGTAATAATGCTCTCGAGCCAAATTTGACTTACTTAGCCGATTTTGCTATCTTTTAAGTTCATGGAAACCAAGAAAACCATCGAATCAATGTTCAGCGCCGGAGCCCATTTTGGGCTTGGACGTTCCAGACGCAGTCCGACCATCACACCTTTCATATTCGGGACAAAGAACAACACTGACATTTTTGATTTGGAAAAGACCGAAGCCGGATTTGAGAAAGCCAAGGCTTTTGTTTCAAACCTCGCCAAGGAAGGCAAGAACATCCTCTTTGTCGGAGGCAAGAAAGAGGCCAGTATGGCTGTGAGGACGGCCGCCGAGATGGAGAACATGCCTTACGTCGACGGCCGTTGGATCGGCGGGACGATAAGCAATTTCGTTCAGATCAGGAAGCGCATCGATCGCTACGAGAAGCTCGTTTCGGACAAGGAAAAGGGCGAATTGGCCAAATACACCAAACGTGAGCGTTTACTTATTGACAAGGAGATCGCCTCCCTGGAAAAGATGTTTTTAGGCATCGTTTCCATGAAGAAATTGCCTGATGCCGTTTTCGTCATCGACCCTCGCCACGAGAAGAACGCCGTCAAGGAGGCTCAAGACTTCAATATACCGGTCATCGCTCTCTGCGGTTCAGACTGCAATATTTCCAAGATCACCCATCCGATCATCGGCAATGACAATTCTCGGGCTAGTATCCGATTCTTCACCGATGAGATAGTCAAAGCCTACAGGAGCGGCAAAGTTTTGAAAGTCTAGTTTCTCCCATGATCAGTCCATTTTTGCTTATAAATAGGCACAAAAAGGATAAGATTCAAGCCGATCCGGAAATATCCGAGCCAGGCCTTCCGCAACAGAGCGAATTACCAATCAAGATCAACAAAAGCCTCATGACCGCAAAACCTATCACAACCGAAACAATCAAGGAACTTCGAGAACAAACCGGCATCTCCATCATGCAATGCAAGAAGGCTTTGGAGGAGTCCGGCGGAGATTTTGAAAAAGCCATCGTCATTCTGCGCAAGAAAAGCGGAGAATTGGCCGCCAAGAAAGGCGACCGGGTTTTCCATTCAGGGACGATCCAGGCCTACATACACTCCAATGGTACGGTCGGATCCATGGTAGAATTGCTCTCGGAGTCCGATTTCGTTTCCAATACCGATGAATTCAAGACTTTGGCCCGCGATATTGCCATGCACGTCACGGCCACCAATCCTAAATTCCTCAATAGGGAAGACATCACCGAGGCCGACAGGAAGACCGCCGAGGAAGTCTTTGCCGCCGAGGTCAAGGACAAACCGGCCGCCGTTCGTGCTAAGATACTGGAGGGCAAGCTCGACGCCTACTTCATGGAGATGGTCCTTATGGAACAGCCATTCATCAAGAATAGCGAGTTGACCATCAAGGCTTTGGTTGACGCCGCCTCGCAAAAGTTCGGCGAAAAGATGGCTGTCGGCCGTTTCCGCCGCTTCAAGGTTCTCGAGGGATAACAAAAATGTATCTACTCATCACAATCTTCTATCTTTCATTCGCCGGAATGGCCACAATGGTCCTTTTGAAGCGCCGGGAGATACTCTCTGGCCAGGGCATTGCCGCTTCCGGTATCGGCCAAAAGATCGACCGCAGTTTCCAGGCGGTTTGGAGCGCTTTCGGCCATTTCGTGGCTGGTTTCAACAGGCGCAACCTTATTGCCGTCGTCCAGTTGGTCGCCTATCACATTCTCTTAAGGGTCAGGAGGGTCTATGTCGAGCTGAAGCACCGCACTCTCATGAATCCCCACGGCCGCAAGGTTATCGACGCCGTCCGCGGCCGCGGCGAGATCAGGAACCATGGCGCTTCGTTCTATTTGAGAAGAATAGGGGATAAGTAAGAAGCCACCTTAGCTCAGTTGGTAGAGCAACGCTTTTGTAAAGCGAAGGTCCCCAGTTCAAGTCTGGGAGGTGGCTCAGTTTTGATAAAAATGGAAATTAACTGGATAAATTATCCCCCTAATTCATAGGCGAAATTCTTTTTCGGAGCTATAATTTCATAAATGAAAAAGCGTGTTCTCTTCGCACTAGTTTTTACAGCCTTGGCATTACCGACAGTCACTTCGGCCCAATGCCCGAGCGATTCCCGAGATCTGGCGACTCACGTCTCCAATCAGATAGACAATCGGATAAGCGGCCAAGACCCTTCAATTGTTTTGTCTATATACGCGACGAGAAGCAGTGTTCCCTGGATAAGGAAAACTGATTCATGGACGGAAAGAATATCGCCGATCGATTTTACAGGAGTTGCCGGTTACAACGACGATCTATCCAATCATTTTGGCAATGGGCTTATGGGGGGGGCGACTCTAATTACGCCCAGGCATTATGTGACAGCTGAACATTTCAAATTGGCAAACGGCACTAGCGTTTCATTCATGGACAAAAGCGGCAATCCGGTTATCAGGAAAGTCGTCAATTCGGCCAATATTCCCGGCACTGACATTAACATTGGCCTGCTTGATTCAGACGTCGACAGTTCCATTACATATTACCAACTTGTAAGTTCATCGGCTTTGCAGGGAATGCTCCAAAAGACCGTCGCTGAAGTCATCGATGTGCCGATCGTTTTGTTCAATCAATCCGGTCAAGCGGTAATACATTCCCTGAGCACTATTTCAAATGAAATTGAGCACCGGTTGTATGTCGCCGGACCGCGCGCGGCCTTTAGCCGGGATTTGACCGGCGGCGATTCCGGTCAGCCGGCCTTTCTCATAATCAACGGCAAGCCTATCCTTCTTTTCACCAACCATTCAATGAATGCAGGTCCGAATCTGGGTTTTTACATCGCTCAAATCAACCAGGCCATTGATTCGTTGGGAGATAGTGGAGGTTATCATGTCAGTCGCTACAACACGTCATGTTTTGATCAATCGACGCTTCTTTCACCGTCCACAATGACCTCGGCGCCGGGCAATTTCAAGAGCTGTTTTACGGGAAGCGCCAAAGATCAGGTCAAGCTTTCTTGGACTCCGCCTTCGGACACTCCTGACAGATATGCTCTTTCAGTCGATAATACGGCCTACATGTCCGTTCCTTCATCGGCGCGGGAATATGTTCATGCATCCGTCGCTCCAGGAAGCGGCCACTCCTACACTCTATTTGCTCTGCGTGCCGGCTATAACTCCTCCCAGGCCCAAAGGACCGATCTTTCCAACGCGCAGATCTGCGCCTCGGTGGAGATTCAACCGACACCAGCCATGGCAGAGCCGACACCATCGGGAAACTCGATACCAGCAATGACTCCAACTCCGCCGGTCAAGGAAGCGCCGACCCCGACCGCTTCTCCGGTTATTCACAATCCTCCACCAGCATCCGGCGCGACAAATTCGCAGAACACGAATTCATCCCAGACTTCTCCGACTCCGACGGCGACTGCTGCCGCGAAAAGCGCCAGCCAGACAAATACGGCAACTCAAACTCAGAATAATAATGCCGGCTCTGGCGGGAATGGTGGTTCATACTCAAGTGGTCAATCAGTATCCGGCTCTTCCTACAGTTCCGGATCCATCATAACCTATCGTCAGGTTCAAAACGCCTCGTCGGGATCTTCCGTCAATAAACAATCCAATACGCAAACAACAATAGTCAAGCAGACCTCATTTGTCTCGCAGATTAGTCGCAATCTCAAGCTTAATGACGTGGGCAATGATGTTCGTTCGCTTCAAGTGATTTTGAATAATCTCGGATATACGGTTGCCGAGTCGGGGCCTGGCTCTGTTGGACAAGAAACGACCACTTTTAACGATGCGACCAAAAAGGCTCTGGAAAGATATCAGGCTGATCGGGTGAATGTAGGACTTAAGATAACGGGCGTTTTGGACAATGTGACTCTCATTCTAATTAACAGCGATATTGCCAATAAGTTGTCGGAGGCCAAGGCGGCTCAGGCAGTCATCGCGAATAACATTTCGAACGCCAACAGTCAGAATAATTCCGTCTACGAATTTGTCGTTGATATTATTAGGAGAATTATAAACGGAATGGGAATGACGATCAGTAATATCCTGCTCATTTTGCGCTTATGATTTCTCTAAAGGAAATCAGGAAAAGATGGTAAATCTCGCCATTTTTGTTACAATGGCACAATGAATTCCGGACAAAGAGGCCATTTGCATCCGATCACCCAAGTCGTCCGCGATATTTATCGGATATTCTATGATCTTGGTTTTAATGTCGCCGACGGACCGGAGTTGGAGGATGAGTTCCACAATTTTGACGCCTTGAATGTACCCAAGGATCATCCGGCTAGGGATATGCAGGATACGTTTTGGATAAAAGCTCAAAGCTCAAAGCTCAAAGCCCAAAGGTCAATCACAGATGCTGAAGAGAAAAGTTTGGCTAAGGTTTTACGAACGCAGACTTCTTCGGTGCAGATAAGGCATTTGGAGAAAAACAAGCCGCCGGTGAGGATAATAGTGCCGGGGAAGGTTTTCAGAAATGAGGCTACTGACGCGACTCATGAGGCGCAATTCTACCAAATGGAGGCCCTTTATGTGGACAAAAATGTAACTCTAGCTCATTTGAAAGGGACTTTGGAGCATATGTTCAAAAAATTATTTGGTGACGATGTGGTAATAAGATTCCGACCAAGCTTTTTTCCATTCACAGAACCAAGTGTCGAGGTTGATATGCAATGGAAAGGTAAATGGTTGGAAATGGGCGGCGCTGGCCTGGTCAATCCCAATGTCTTCAAAGCCGTAAACCTTGATCCGGATAAATGGCAAGGTTTTGCCTTTGGTTTCGGCTTGGATCGGATCGCTATGCTGAAGTTCGGCATTGATGACATCCGCTATATTTACAACGGCGATTTGAGGCTGATAAATCAATTCTAATATGACTATCGAACCAGGAATTTACAAACATTCTAAGAAAGGTAACCTTTACAAGGTTCATTTTGTGGCCAAGCACTCAGAGACTTTGGAGGATTTGGTCATTTATGAAGCTTTGTACGAAAATGGCATGTCCAAGTTTTGGGCTAGGCCAATAGCAATGTTTACCGACGAAGTGATGATTGATGGTAAAAAAGTCCCAAGATTCCTATTTGTAAAAAAATCATGAATATTTCAAGAAACTGGCTACAAACATATTTCGAAAATGAAATTCCTTCAGCTGAAAAGTTGGCGGAGTTATTCACTTTCCATTTCTGCGAAGTGGAGGGTGTTGAGAACTCCTTGAGGAGAGACCTCAAGGAAGCTGATTCGATTCTTGATCTCAAAATCCTACCAGACCGCGCTCATTACGCCCTTTCTCATAAAGGCGTGGCTGGAGAAGTTTCTTTACTTGCCAAATTGCCAATAAAAGAGCGCTTTGTCAAAGAAATAGCGAGTACTATTAAAGAAGTACCAATCATTAAGATTGAGAATCCGAAATTCTGCCGTCGTTATACAGCTAGGATTAGCGATGCCTGCCTGCCGGACAGGCAGGTCGCACATCGATGTGAATCGCCCGCTTGGCTCAAGAACGCCTTGGAATCGATCGGCCAACGTTCGATCAACGTAATTGTTGATCTGACCAACTATGTCATGTACGACATCGGTCAACCTCTTCACGCTTTTGATGCGGATAAAGTAATCGGCAGCATTGTGATTCGGGCGGCCAAAGAAGGTGAAAAGATTGTCTTACTCGATGGACGGGAAATTACCTTGAATTCGACTGATAATGTAATAGCAGACGATGAAGGACCGCTGGTCATTGCGGGAGCAAAGGGAGGCAAGCGTGCGGAGATTTCCGAAACAACCAAGCGGATCATTATTGAATCAGCCAATTTTGATCCGACAGCCGTTCGAAAAACTTCAACAAAATATGACATCCGTAGCGATTCATCCAAGCGTTTTGAGAATGAGATTACGCCTGAGCTTGCCATTCATGGCATGCATAATGTCTGCGCACTAATTCAACAAATAATGCCTGAGGCAAAGTTCGGTCCGATTGTCGATCAATATCTCGTCAAGGCCAAGCAAACTGTTATTGAATTCGATCCGAATTACCTTGAAGAAAGGCTTGGTGTGAAGGTGCCTTTGGATGAGGCCAAGAATATTTTGGAAGGGATGGGGATTGGTGTCACTGAAGGTAGTGTTCCTGTCATTCCCACGAAGGCGGGAATCCAGGATGTAACCGCAACATCGGGATCAAATGGTAATATCCTGGATTCCCGCCTTCGCGGGAATGACAAACGAGATGCTGACGGGAATGACATGGAGGCGAATGACAACAAATGGTCTCTAACCATCCCTTACGAACGCCTGGATCTAGTTATTAAAGAAGACATTGTGGAAGAGGTTGGCCGAATCTACGGTTACGATCACGTTGTCGGAATCCTGCCGCCACCAAGCAATGAAAATAAATCGATCTTGCCGTCTTTCTACCTATCTGAAAAGATCAAGAATATTCTGGTCAGTCAAGGATTCTCCGAAGTCAGCTTATACACTCTAGTTGAAAAGGGTGATATTGAAACAGCCAAGCCATTGGCGAAAGATAAGGCATTTGCCCGCAAGAATTTAAGTGATGGAATGCTGGCTTGCGTCGAAAAAAACGCTTTGAATGCTGATCTTCTTGGTTTGGAATCGATTAAAGTTTTCGAAATCGGCCATGTCTTCAGTCATGAATCCGAAGATATCTATTTGGTTCTGGGCGCCGCTCAGATCAAGAAGATCAAAGGTTTGAATTCGGAGACGATTGTAAATGAAACGGTTAAGAAATTGGAAAGTGAGTTGGGTGTAAGCCTCAAGGGACAACTTATTAAAAACAAGGCCGGCAATTACAGTGTCTATGAAATTAATCTAGAGCCGATCATTAAATCATTCAAGTCGGGCACTTATGAAGCATTGAATTTGCATCCATCTTCGTCAAATCGTTATCAAAAGTTTTCCCTGTATCCGTTCATTGTTCGTGATATTGCCATTTTTGTCCCTGAATTAGTCACAGGCGAAAATGTTTGGAAAGTCATCGAAAAGGGGATTGGTGAAGCCAAAGCGAGCGACCTATTGGTCAGACACGCATTATTCGACACCTTCAAAAAAGAAGGCAAGGTTTCGTATGCTTTTCGGTTAGTTTTTCAGTCTATGGAGAGGACGTTGACCGATGATGAGGCCAATAAGATCATGGAAATTATTTATGACGGGCTGAAGAGGGAAGGTTGGGAAGTTAGATAAATTATCCAAAAGGTCATTGCATAAACGGTGTAATTGCCGTACTCTATACATTCGTGTCCCATTATGATCGATCGCAACAAAATACCGAAAAACTTCTCCGGTCAAGAGACCATCATCCGTTTTGAGGATGTTTCCTTTGAACATGGACCCAATCAGCCTATTCTCGATGAGGTCAGCTTTACCGTGCGCAAAGGCACCAAGATCACGATCATGGGCCAAAATGGCGCCGGCAAGACGACAATGTTCGGCTTGATTCTAGGTGATTATCAACCCGAGTCCGGTGAAATTCACATAACAAATGGAGCGACTATCGCCACCGCTCGGCAGGTCATTCCGAGACAAGATCTGGAGCTGACGGTGAGAGAATTCTTTGCCAAATGTTTCAAAGAAAAGGTTTATGATATTGATCCTCGGATCGATGAAGTCTTGGGCGTCGTTAACTTGCATACTCACAAAAGTTCTACCGATTTAAAAGATCGAATCGTTAAGACGTTCTCCGGTGGTCAACAGGCCCGATTACTTCTTGCCTCTGCTTTGATTCAAGATCCCGATATTCTTCTTCTTGATGAACCAACCAACAATCTCGATAAGGCTGGCATTGAGCATCTGACCCAATTCCTGGTCAATTACAAGAAAACCTGTCTCGTGATTTCTCACGACGCCGAATTTCTCAATGCCTTCACCCACGGCGTTCTCTATCTCGATGTTCATACCCGCAAGGTTGAACAATATGTCGGGGACTACATAGACGTCGTCGACCAGATCACCACTCGCATCGAGAAGGAAAATATCACCAATGCCCGCCTGGCCAAGGAAATTCAAGCCAATAAAGATCAGGCCAATATGTTCGCTATGAAAGGCGGTCAAATGCGTCTCGTCGCCAAGAGGATGCGCGAAAAGGCTGAGGAATTGACTGAGGAATTGGTTGATGTCCGCAAAGAGGATAAAACCATCAAGGATTTCACTATTCCTGCCCAAGAGGACACCATCGGCGATATTATTACCATAAATTCCTATAGCATTATTAGTCCCAAAACTCACAAACCAGTTACCAAGACCTGCAATATCAAGCTTCGCCGCCGTCAGCATCTTCTTCTGGCGGGTCCGAATGGGATAGGGAAGTCCACATTATTGGAAGCGATCGTTAATTCACGTAACCCATCGTCCGAATTGAATTCAACTGCTCCTTTTAACACATCGGAAGATATGTCGCTGACAGCGGCTAATATTAACGGATTAGACGATATCACGCCGAGAGCGGTCGCAGGAGCGGACATTCTCCCGACTGTCCGGAGCGAAGCGCAGGACACGAAGGGAGAACTGTCCGCTCCGAGAGACCGCGTCCGTCTTAAAATCCTCGATGGTATCCGTGTCGGTTACTATCGCCAAGACTTCTCTATGATGGACTTTAACGACACCGTTTATCAATCGCTTGAAAAGATCGTTCTCGAGTCTCGTGGCCGACTTATTGAGACAGAATTACGCGCTGTAGCCGCTAGTTTCCTTATTGGCGCCGACGCTATCCATACCAAGATCGGTTCTCTTTCCGAAGGTCAAAAAGGTTTGGTCGCTTTCGCCCGTCTTGTTCTTCTCAAACCTGGCCTCTTGATTCTCGATGAACCGACGAATCATATAAACTTCAGGCATATTCCAGTCATTGCCAGAGCACTTGATAAATACGAGGGCGCTATGATCCTCGTTAGTCACGTCCCGGAATTTGTGAAGCAGATCAAGATCGATGAGGTTTTGGAGATGGGGAAATAAATTTTCTCAAATCAGGTCAGCTTTTCGTTGACATTGTGCAAAAGAAGTATACATTTATATAAATTTGGATCTTTGACAGATTGTAGTCAGGATTCAGCTCAAAGAAAGGATGAACTATGTCAAACGTCAGTGCAGAATTGAGACGGAATCCGGTTTCCGGAACCGTTGTAATCAATGCCACAGGGCGTGAGAAAAGCCTCGAAAAACTTAGGCGGGTCAATCCACGCGATTGGGCAAACTTTAATCAAAAGATCGTCAGCGGCGAAGGTTGTCCATTTTGTGTCGGGCATGAAAATATGACGCCGCCGGAAGTAAAATCCTATCGAGCCGAAGGTACGACTATCAATAGTCCAGGTTGGACGGTGCGAGTCGTGCCCAATCTCGGACCGGCTCTCGATCAGAGTTTTCCGGGAGTCATGCTCGAGGAAAGGGCGGTTGGACAATTCATGGTAACCGAAGGATTTGGATACCATTATGTTGTCATAGAGACCACAAAGCATGTTGATCACATGGCGGATGCGGCCCAAGGCTGTGTTCGTGATGTGGTTCACATGTGGCGTGATATGACCAATATGGTCACAGGTGATCGTAATGTTAAGTACGTCGCTATCTTTCAAAATTATGGTCCTCAGGCGGGAGCCAGTCAGCCGCATGATCATAGTCAAATTATCGGTCTGCCGGTCATACCGACTCGTATCCGCTATCAACTTAGGGGAGCTGAGGCTTTCTTCAAAGAGAATCAGGCCTGCTTCTATTGTGGAGAGATTCGGGACGAACTTCGCTTAACCTCACGAATTGTGGAGGTCACTCAGAATTTCATCGCCTATTGTCCATATATTTCGAAGACGCCGTATCAGGTGATTATTTCACCCCGCGAGCATCAAAGCTACTTTGCCAATATTAGTACTCATTCGGCGGCTGATCGATTGACCGAATTTGCTGATTTGCTCCAGAACGTCTTGAAGCGGATCAAGATCACTCTCAATGACCCCGACTACAATCTCTATGTTCACACTGCGCCGGCTACGCAACCTGAGATGTTGCACTATCATTGGCACGTTCAGATCGAGCCAGTAACGACGGCAATTATGGCAGGATTCGAAAAGGGATTTGGTGTTTACCTCAATCCTCGGTCACCGGAAAGTAGTGCGACCGATCTTCGGGCTGCCGTTATTGTTTGAATATCATATGCCTCAGGAGCTTCCGTAAGGGAGCTCTTTTTGTATTTATTTGATATAATTTTGACATGAATATATCTCAATCTTTTGTTTCTCTCTGGTCGTTTATAAAAAAGCACCGTTTCGAAATTATTGGTTGTGTCATTGTCCTTGCTCTTGTTGCTGCTATCGAGCTCTATAGCGGGCGCTCACCGCTCGGTCCAGACGGCCATTTCGGCTGGTGGGACAACAATATTTGGGGTAGTGAAAATTCCCAGCGGGTGGCTGACGCCTATTCCTTTTCGCACATCATTCACGGCATGATTTTCTACGGCTTCCTCTGGCTGGTGGCTCGCCGCTTGCCCATGAAATACCGTTTTCTGATCGCTATTATTATCGAAGCCGGCTGGGAACTATTGGAGAATTCGCCGATCATCATCAACCGTTACCGCGAGGCAACCATTGCCCTCGGATATGTTGGTGACAGTGTTCTAAATTCAACCTGCGATATTGTAATGGCTGCCATCGGTTTCATGATCGCCAGATACACAAAACTCTGGATTATTATTGCCATGATCATTGTTATGGAAGTCGGGTGTTTGTTGTGGATCAGGGACAATCTGACCTTGAATGTCATAATGCTAGTGAGTCCAAGTCAGACGATAAAGGAGTGGCAAGGAGAGGGGCATATGTAGAAGAAAATGTTCTTTACCTACCTCCTCCTCTGTTCCGACGGTACTTTCTATGCCGGTAGCACCAATGATCTCGATAAACGTCTCCATGCTCACAATCATCTGAAGTCCGGCGCTCATTACACCAAGATCCGCAGACCGGTAAAACTGGTCTGGAGTCAGAATTGCAGAACATATTCAACAGCCAGAAAAAGGGAAGCGGAGATTAAGAAATTAACTCGAAAGAAGAAACTTGTTTTGATAACAAAAAGGCCTCCCGAAACGAAAGGCCCGAACAAAACGAGGGGAAAAACTAGAGGCAATTCACATAGTGCCTTAGTGCGATTTCTTCATCGCGGCTTGACCGATCGCTTGCATCGCCGGCAAGCGGATGCTCGAGCAATTCCGGATAGTACGGTTCTTCCTTCGTCCCGAAATTGATCATACTGATGTTGTTGCCGTCATTGATGGTGCAGTACGTCCTGCCGCAATCCGGATTTGCACAGACCAACCTGCTGGCAATACTGACTGACAGTGTCCTTTGCGCCTCCAAGTGTCCGCAATGCGGACATCCATACCTGAACCAGTCAGTCACTGAAATCGCAATAACTCTCTCCGTCTTACCGGTTTTAGCACTCATAGCCATCTCTTTAGTTAGTTGTTGTTTGTACTAGGTTCGGTCATTAACATAACACTATCGGGGGCGAGTCGCAAACTTAATAAAAAAAGCGACGAAATATATTTCAACACAAGAATATTTCTTTGAATACTTGCGCCGCGCATATCATTTGATACAATGAGATCATCAGAATGTAGGATTATTCTCGGATTACAAGACTTTTCACAGGTTCTCACAACTAAATAGTACAGTGTCACGAGTACACTGTTCGTTCGCTGATTGATCCAGGAAGTGGCCGAAAAAGTCCTTGGACCAGGACTAAGGCATACCCGAAAAGCGATAGGGCATAATAGGGTAATAATGAGGAATATACTAAAAGAGGTATTGTCCACAAGCGGGTGCAAATAAACTGAAACACCCCGTATATAAAAACCGGAGAGAACTAACTCTCGAGGCTGGTTTTTTCCGAGGATACGTCGGACAAGTGGCGTCGGTTGGTCGCCAGTCCATGCGGTTTCGGGTGGGCCCGGAAAAGCATCAAAAATAAAAGCTGAAGCAACCCCTCATTTGCGAGTGAACCCGAATCTCGCCTTCCTGAATCAGTCAGTGAATTATTAACAAACGTCAACATAATCCAAATCGTATGCCAACATCGACTCTTACAACAATTATTCCTACGGAAGTGATTAGTCAGAAGATCTTCATAATTCGTGGAGTTAAGGTAATGCTTGATTTTGACCTTGCTGAGATTTATCAAGTTACAACAAAAGTTCTAAATCAGGCCGTTAAAAGAAATATTGCTCGTTTTCCACCCGATTTTGTTTTCAAGCTTAGTAATAGAGAAAAGACCGAGGTGGTCACAAATTGTGACCACCTATCAAACCTTCGATTTTCTCATCAACAACCTTATGCCTTCACTGAACACGGGGTTTCAATGTTATCGGCCGTATTAAAAAGCGCTCGAGCTATCCAAATGAGTGTATTTATTGTCCGTGCTTTCATAAAGCTACGTGAAATGTTGGCAACTCACAAAGACTTGGCA
Source organism: uncultured bacterium (assembly GCA_903842025.1). Taxonomy (GTDB): domain Bacteria; phylum Patescibacteriota; class Minisyncoccia; order Phycocordibacterales; family PALSA-1337; genus C7867-002. The sequence continues at coordinate 28,717 of CAIMKX010000006.1, forward strand.
AATAAGATTGAAGAGCTAGAAAATCGTCAACTTAAGCAAGGTGAACAAATTCTCGTTATTCATCGGATATTAAAACAGCTTATAGAAAGACCCGTTGAAATGCATCGAATTATTGGTTTTACTGGAAATTGAATAATGCACCAAACCCCCGCAATCTTTCGTACCTCGACCGGAGGGAAAAGGACAGATCTTTCACAAGGATTTTGGATTGAGGCAGAGTTGCTCCTTCCTCATCCGTTCCTCTTTACTCTTTCACTTTCGTTCCTTTTTCCTCTTTTGTTCGCCGGCCTACATTTCATATGTAGGCCATCTTTTTTGAGGATCAATTGAAGGCACAATTGGTCAGGACTATCTCTAGTCAACAGACTCAAAATCAGCCCTCAACTAAGCCACATAATTGACACATTTTCACGTGCATTCGGTGGGGCTTTCTGCTATAATTCAGGCATAAAAGCGGGGCGCTTTTTCTTTATATAAACCTACCAAAATGGCCAAAGAAAATACCGAGAAGAAACACAATTACGACGCCTCATCGATCACCGTTCTCGAAGGCTTGGAACCGGTTCGCAAGCGCCCAGGCATGTATATCGGTACGACCGGTCCCGATGGTTTGCACCATCTGATTACTGAAATATTCGACAACTCCCGCGATGAGGCCATGAACGGCTTCGCCAATGACATTGAGGTCGCTCTTTTACCCGGTAATCGCGTCAGAGTCACGGACAACGGCCGCGGCATTCCGGTCGATATCCACAAACAGACCAAAGTTTCCGCCTTGGAAACCATTATGACCGTTCTCCATGCCGGAGGCAAATTTGGCGGAGATGACTACAAGGTTTCCGGAGGTCTTCACGGAGTCGGCGCTTCCGTCGTGAACGCTCTTTCAATATTCATGAAAGTCGTCGTCCACAAGGATGGAGGTATTTATATGCAGGAATACTCCAAAGGCAAGCGCAAGGCCGCCGTGAAAAAGATCGGCTCATCCAAGCTTCATGGTACCATCGTCACATTCGAGCCAGACACAGAAATCTTCAAAGAGGGCATTGCCTTCGAATGGAATCGCATCGTCTCTCACATGCGCCAGCAGGCATATTTGGTCAGAAGTTTGAGGATTAGTGTTATTGATGCTCGTGAGCAGATTGCAACTTTTGGTCAGGATGAAGAGTTATTTTACCTTCGCGAGACAGGTGTTGAAGCGCCAACCTATACGTTCTTCTTTGAAGGAGGCCTCGTTTCGCTTATCAAGTTCAACAATCAACTTCTCAAGCCGGCTCATAAGAATATCTTTTATGTCGAGAAGAAAGCCGAAGGAGTTGAATCAGTTGAAGTTGCACTACAATATGCTGACGATGTCTCGTCTCGAATTTTGGCTTTTGCCAATAATATCCACACGCCAGAGGGTGGTACACATATTACCGGATTCAAGACCGCTCTAACCCGTATTCTCAATAACTATGCCAAGAATAACAATCTGGCCAAGAATGGTGAAGAAACTTTCACTGGTGATGACGCCCTTGAAGGACTGACAGCCGTTGTCTCGGTCAAATTACGCGAGATTCAGTTCGAAGGTCAAACAAAAGCCAAGTTGGGCAGTATGGAAGCCCAAAGCGCCGTCGCTACGGTCTTCGGAGAAGCCTTCGCTTCATTCTTGGAAGAAAATCCGGAAGATGCCAGAGCTATTATCAACAAGGTCATTCTTGCTATGAAGGCTCGCAAAGCTGCCAAAGCCGCCAAGGATTCCGTCTTGCGTAAGGGAGCCCTCGAAGGTATGACTTTGCCGGGCAAACTAGCTGACTGCCAATCCAATAGTCCTGCCGAATCAGAACTCTTCATTGTGGAGGGAGATTCCGCTGGAGGCACGGCCAAACAGGGTCGCGATAGGCGCACACAGGCTATTTTGCCGCTCAGAGGCAAGATTCTGAACATCGAGCGTGCTCGACTTGACAGGATGCTCGGTTCAGAGCAGATCAAGAATCTGGTCTTGGCTTTTGGTACGGCGATCGGCGACACCTTCGACATTACTCGCTTGCGCTATCACAAGATCATCCTGGCCACAGATGCCGACGTGGACGGTGCTCACATTCGAACTCTTATCCTGACTCTCCTTTACAGATACTTTAAGCCATTGGTGGAAAGTGGATACGTCTACATTGCTCAGCCGCCACTATTCAAGGTCAAGATTGGCAAAGAGACGCTCTATCTCCAGGATCAAGCTGCATTGACCAAATTCAAGAAAGAGAGAGGCATCAAGGAAGAGGACGCGACCGAGATTGATTCAACAACTGAAGAATCCACAGCTGAGTCACGGGCTGAGTTATTGAACGCAGCAGGCGCGGAAGGAGATAGTGCATCACCTGAGACTTCTATAGAAACAAAAGCGGCCAAGATTTCTATCCAGCGCTACAAGGGTCTTGGAGAAATGAACTCAGAAGAGCTTTGGGAAACGACCATGGATCCGGTCAGGCGCATCATGAAGCAGGTCAGGATCGATGATGCTCAAGACGCCGACAAAGTCTTTGACATGCTCATGGGAGATGATGTTCCAGCTAGGAAGTCATTTATTCAGTCCAATGCCAAGCTGGCGAATTTGGATATTTAGAATACAGTCTGTGATAAGTTGTCTCAACAAAAAAGAGGTCTTATGACCCCCTTTTAAGTTTTAAGTGAACAAACATTAGTGACACTTGCCGTCGATTACATTGATCGTCGAGTAGAATGGGCCATTACCGGAGTAACCAGGAATCCAACCGTCAGCTCTGGTAATATTTGCTCCTGTTGAATCGATGCAGTAATACCCGGAGAAGCTCTTAGGATTTGGGCCTCCAGCCGACGCAAACGCCCTGTCGATTATCGAGCTGTCCATTGACAACATGATGGGGGCAATCGACGAATATATAGCGTAATTGGTGACTGGAGCGCAGGCTGGATACACGTAAATAGTAATGCCGTTTGCACTATAACTACTCATGTTATTGATTGAAGCGTTGTATGTTTTTGAGGTCTTGTTTCCGCATACGTTGTTAACTATTTGTTCACCGCCTCCGCCATAAAAACCAGCATTATTGGCTCCAATATTGTCAATTATTCCATTGATCTTGGAGTCAAAAGAACGCGGCGCCACTATCCAACTTGGGTTATCTGCAGCAACGTCTTGAAAGGCGGTGTATGATGTTCCATTTTATGATTGCTCTATCTGGTTCCTCAGGTCCAAAGTCTCCTGCACAACCAGAGCATTCCTGGCTTTTGTTTTGGCGGTGCCCAATGCCACCAGAACTGTCGAAGCGACTACGGAAATCACCGACATCACGACCATAAGTTCTATCAAAGTGAAACCTCTTTTTTTGTTTTTCATGTTAATGATAATTAATAATATAAATGCAAAAGATTATCCCGTGCGAACCTTGAGCTTGGACTGCCTTTTCTTGTCCAGCTTCGGCAGTTTCAAAATCAGAAGCCCATGCTTCTCGATGGCCTCGGCCTCGTCGACATCGATCTCCTGGGGCAGAGTAATGGTTCGTGAAAAGGATCCCCAGTACAATTCGTGAGCGATAAATTCATCTTCTTCGACCGCCCTTTCTTCTTCACGCTTGCCTCTGATAGTCACGACATCCCTGGTGATCGAGATGTCCAAATCCTCAGGCCTGACGCCGGCGATCATGGTCTTCACAACGACCATGTCCGGAGTCTGATACATATCGATTGTCAGCTCGCCCTCTTCTTCGGTGTCCTTGTCTATCCATGAGCCGGAATCAGAATCGGTATTCTGGATCTTCCTAGGCTGCAAAGACTCTTCGCTGTCGTCCGCCATGCGGACGGTTCCAGTTAACCTTTCAAAGAATGAGCGTTTGTCTTTTGACATGGATATTTATTGGATTATTAACAACTGGATATATTTTACTATGATAAGCGCGGCTTTACAACTTTGATCTCCTCGAACAGCACTATGAGTATCACCGCCGCTCCCCAAACCCAACTGAAGGCTTTCAAGGTATCTGTAGATGTGCCATTAATTATAGAAAGATTGAAAGCTGCATGCAATGTTATGGCTGCGGATAACCCGATCACCACAGCCAGGAATTTGGCAAAATATCCGCGATAGTAGGCATATCCAAGGGCGAAGCCGACGGTGGCCGTGCTGACGATATGGACGAGAGTGGCGCCGACAAAGCGCATATTGCCGGTGGCGATGCTCAGGGCGACCTCGCCGTTCGACAGGGGATTGAACAAAAACAGAGTGTTTTCCAAGGCGGCGAAACCGAGGGCGACGACGATGCAATAGATCATGGCATCGATCGGTTCGTCATTGTAGCCGCTGTTAAGGGCGATGACGGCGACGGCGATAACTTTGACGATTTCTTCGACGGCGGCCCAAATGGTATAACGCAGAGTCGGATCGGAAATCGTTTCGGCGACGTATTTCTCGGCGAAGATCGCGGCGATGACAGACAGAGTGCCTCCGAGAAATGTGGCGACGATCATTGTTCGCGGCTCGGGGTTGGCGTCTTCACGGAGCCAGAACCAGAGCCAGATCAGAGAGGGGAGGAGACCGCAGGCCATGGAATAAAATAAAGTACTAGCGGACATATTTCTATTATAACATAATGATCGCTATTCTCGACCAAAATGAGAAGTGTGTCTGGGGGTGCTCTTCCAAACGATTAGCCTGTGTATTCATTCAAACCATTGACAAACACCCAATAGTTTGCTAGAACTACAGCAGAATTGAAATAAAGCCACATTATTAGCCAATTAACAAGAGGACTCATGACTGGGTTCTGGCTAGGAATATGGTTTGTTTCGGAAAGATGATCTATGAAAAAGATTACGTTAACGCTGCCCTTGGTTCTCGGTTTGATTGTCACGTCGACTGCCTGGGCCCTGCCCGAAACGCCTCAAACGACGGATTCGGTTTCGGCCAAAGCCGGTCCGATTCATCGGACTGCTCAGATCGACAATTCGACTGCCAAAGTCGCGACCGACGTTCAAATCGGAATGAAAATTGTTCTGTTGCCGGAGCTGTCGTCGCCTGATTTCCCGGCGGCATCCGCGGCGCTCATCAGTGACGCCAAAAACGGCGCCATCCAGTCCAGTACGTTCTACACGGTTGTCTCAGGTGGTGGCAAGGTTGCCATCAGCAACTTGGTGGTGTACGGCAGTAATCGAGTTGTCTGGCAGTTTATCGATGCCACTTCGCCGTCGGGGGGCGTATCCCTCGATATGTTGGCGGTGAACTCGGTGAGTTCGCCTAACAGCATCTTAAATGATACCTATACCTTTGCGGGTATGGAGTTATCACCGGGCGCCGTGGTAAAAAACGGCGATAGCTGGATGTCGAGTGGTTCGGTGTCACAGAAGGGTACCAGAGCGATGTCTCTGGTCTGCATGAAACTTATTTCCGGAGGAACAACGGCCAGCTCGCTTGATAATGCCTACAACTGGCTCGCTATGCAGAAAGGCTTCGAGGTGAAGTACGCCGTCCAAGTCAAGGGTGATCCCAGTACCAAAACCATCGCCGGTGTCGGACTTGACGGATTCACGCTTCCAGCAGTCACGGCGGCCAAGCTGTCTATCACGCGAAACGCCGATGCCACCGCCAATATCGCAGTTGCCGGTGACGTCAGCGGATTGTACAGTATTCAGTTTTCGAAGGATGCAAGAGGTCCTTACACTGAAGTCAAAGCGGTAACTGGCGGAAACACCTTCGCCATTCCGACGACCGAGTCCGGCTTTTACCGGGCGATCGTGAAGCAATAGTCGCTTCACTATGAGAAAGCACATTCAACCCCCAGGCTTCGGCTTGGGGGCTTTTTGTTGCGGTCTTGACTAATATTCGCTCTAGGATAGAATTATATCAGTCAGTAATAATAATATCCTCGATAATTATCCAGAATCGGCTGCAAGTTACTGGCGCCTCAAAATACGACACCAAACTGATCGTGGCGAGCAATCGCAGTGATCATTTTCACAAATTATTAGCTAATAGAAGTTTGCACATTTAAACTCTCAAAAAGCTTTACATTTGGTATGCCGAAACGATTCGGCAGGCGGCTTTTTGCCCCGATTCGGACAGTGCAATGCTTCAAATAATCATGACGCAATCATCTCTGTCAATCGATGCGCGCAAACAAAAGATTTTGTCGGGCGTCTTTGGTGTTTCATTTTTTGACATATCGATATTCGTGACAGCTTTGGTGTTGTTCTTAATGTTGATCCTCATAAAGAAAAATACCATTACGGCCTTCATGGTCCATCCTCTGATCTATATGTACGCCATATTCGTAAGCATCTTCAGGATATCAAGAATAGTCAGTGCTTCATTCTCTAAATATTCATTTGCGAAAATCATGCCGGCCAACAGTCGGGACTACGAACCGACTGTCTCGTTTATCATTCCGTGCAAAAATGAGGAGAAGTCGATCGAGAAGACCGTTTCAAAATGTTTTGAGGCTTTGTATCCGCGTGAAAAGGTCGAAGTGATCGTGATCAACGACGGTAGCACTGACGGCACGATGAATGTCCTGACTGGACTGATGAGCAGATTTGGAAGATTAACCGTTGTGAATTGGGAAAAAAACCGCGGAAAAAGGGAGGGAATGACCGAGGGTATCCGTTTGGCAACTGGGGAAATAGTGATCCAGCTCGATAGCGACAGTTATATACCCCGAATTACGAAATGCTCCTAACCCTATATTTTGATAAAATACAAAAGCGACCGTAAGGTCGCTCTTGTATGATTAAAACATCCATTACAGTATACAACACATTACGAAACAAAGTCGCTGAAATCTACCACAGACTC
>CAIMKX010000007.1 GCA_903842025.1 uncultured bacterium
ATACTTCCCGCGAAGGCGGGAATCCAGTGTTGAATGACAAATGACAAATTTCAAAATCCAAATGACAAATCAATGTCAAAGCCCAAAATCCAAATTTTGACATTTGAGCCTTGGATTTGATTGGAAATTTGTCATTTGGATTTTGTCATTTGTAATATCCTGGATTCCCGCTTTCGCGGGAATGACAACACAGTAAAAAGACTATTTCCTGTAAGCTTTCCTAACCGCCCCCGCCACCGCTTTCGCTACCCTCTTATCAAACGGCTTTGGCATAATAAATTCTGCACATAATTCCTTTTTAGAAACCAACGATGAGATGGCCTTGGCGGCGGCCAGCTTCATCTCTTCCGTTATCTGTTTGGCTCGAATATCCAGCGCTCCGCGGAATATTCCCGGAAAAGCCAAAACATTATTTATTTGATTGGGATAATCAGAACGTCCGGTGCCAAAGATGGCTATTTTCGTCTTCTTGACGTCATCAAAACTTATCTCTGGATCAGGATTGGCCATGGCAAAGACTATCGGTTTGTCTGACATGGTCGAAACCCATTCCGAATTGAGGGCGCCCTTAACCGACACACCGATAAAAACATCGGCGTCAACAATTGCCTCTTTCAATCCACCAGTCACATTCCTGCTATTGGTTTTCTTGGCTATCTCAACCTTGTAAGGATTCAAATCGCTTCGGCCCGCATGAATAGCGCCTTTGCTATCGACCATTATGAGTTTTGTTGAATCCAAACCGGCTCTGAACAAGATATTGGCGATAGCCATGGCGGCCGCGCCGGCGCCGTTTATCACGATCCGAATCGTACCGATGTTCTTTTTTACAATCTTTAAAGAGTTCGTAAGCGCCGCCAAAACGACAATAGCAGTGCCGTGCTGATCATCATGAAAAACCGGTATGTCCAATTCCTTCTTGAGCCGCTCCTCGATCTCGAAACATCTTGGAGCGGAAATGTCTTCGAGATTAATTCCCCCAAATGTCGGCGCCAGATACTTGACGGTTTTGATGATCTCTTCGGTGTCCTGCGTATTCAAGCAAATAGGAAATGCGTCAACACCGCCAAAGGTCTTGAATAAGATAGCTTTGCCTTCCATGACCGGCATGGCCGCCTCGGGACCAATATTGCCAAGACCTAATACAGCCGAACCATCACTGACGACCGCGACAGTATTGGCTTTTATCGTATGAGTGTAAACGGCGGATTTATCTTTGTGAATCAGATCGCAAACGGCTGCAACACCGGGCGTATATGCTATAGAAAGTTCGGGTTTGTTTGTGACCCTAACTTTGGACTTAATCTCCAATTTTCCTTTAAATCTTTTATGCAACGCTAGCGATAATTTCTTATAATCCATAATTTCGTATTATATCACGATTTATTATTAAACTTCTTTGGCGCCTTTTTCGTAGACATTCAACGGCAAATCCTTCCAATTATTAAGAATTGAAGTCACAAACTCCCACGAAGCCATTATTTCTTCCGTTGAAGCGAATAAAGTCTGATCGCCGATGAAAGCATCGTGAATTAATCGTTCATAGTCATTTGGAACAGAATTGAACGCCGGCACGTCAGAATATTTGAACTTGAGCGTCCGCGGTTCGGTCTTGAATCCGTAGCCGGGGGTCTTGACGAAAAACTTGATCTTGATGCCTTCATCGGGTAAAATCCGGAACGTCAAAATATTGCCGGCGCTTCCGGTTCCTTCGGATTTGGCGGATGATTTTCCCCTGAAGTAAATGTCGATCTCTGTTTTTGATTCTGCCAAACCTTTGCCGGATTCAAGGTAAAATGGCACACCCTTCCAGCGCGAGGTGTTGACGAAAGCCTTGACCCGGAAATATGTTTCCGTCAGAGAATGGGCCGAAACTCCCGGTTCGGTCAGATAGCCGGAATATTGGCCACGAACGACTGATTGGGAAATGTCGCGTTTCGATATAGGCTTCAAGGCCTTCAAAACCTTGACTCTCTCGCGTCTGATGTCATCGGCTTTCACGGACCGCGGTTCATTCATAGCTACGAGAGCCAAAGCCTGGAGAATATGATTCTGACCCATGTCCTTCAAGGCTCCCACCAGCTCGTATGACGAGCCACGGGCCTCGATGCCGTCCTTTTCCATAAGCTTGATGTGAACCCTGTCAATGTAGGTATTTTGCCAGATCGGCTCGAAGATCGGATTCTGGAAACGAAAGGCGACGATATTTTGCAGAGCTTCCTTGGCCAGATAATGGTCAATGCGGAAGATTTGTTCTTCCTTGAAAAGTTTGCCGAGAAATTTGTCGATCGATCTGGCGGTCGTAATGTCATTGCCGAAGGGCTTCTCTATAAGTACTCGCGTCCAACCGGTATGGTCGTCACAGGGTTGGGTCAGCTTGGAGGACGAAAGATTGGACAGGATGCCGTAATAAAGATTGGGCGGCACCGAAAGATGAAAAAGTTTGTTGGAGCATTGGCCCCAGCGTTCGTCGATCAGTCTCAATGTTTCGGCCAATCGAGAATAGGCCGGCACGGAATCAAAATTGCCCTGCTCATAGGAGATATGGTCGAGAAAATGTTTGACGTCCTCTTCCTTGAACTGACCCGGACGGATCTTCATATTTCCGCGGATCAGGTCCCTGAATTCCTCACGGCTGAATGTCCTTCTGGAAAAACCGACTATGGCAAAGCGATTTGGTAGAAGTTTTTTGGAGAACAGGGCCAGAAGCGCCGGCAGAAGCTTCCTGCCGGCCAGATCGCCGGTGATGCCAAAAATGACGAATATGGTCGGATAATTGACAAAAGTCTCGACTGTTTTGCCGGCGTAGGGATCCATGGCTGAATTATATGCTTAAATCAAAATTACTGCATTTTTTCGCCCCATTCAACCCAGCGCGGATAGAGATTGCCAGCGACGTATATGCACGGCAAGACCAGAATCCCGCAAATAACCCAGAGCATAAATCTGAGTGCCATCGGCACGAATTCCTTTAATCGCTCATAAATAAAGGTCAGAATCGCCCAAAAAGGAGAGAGGAAAGATTCGATTGTTTCCATACGGGGATATTAGCGTATGGGAAGGAGCGAAGCAATATGGTGTGCCTGCATACGAAGCTTCAGCGAAGTAGTGCACTCTGCAGGGCTCGAACCTGCGACCTTACGCGTGTGAAGCGTACGCTCTAGCCAACTGAGCTAAGAGTGCGGTATCTGGTCGGGCTGCCGGGAATCGAACCCGGACCTCACACTCCCGAAGCGTGTATACTACCACTATACTACAGCCCGATGTGGACCATGCCGGACTCGAACCGGCCACCTCACCCATGCCATGGGTGCGCTCTACCAGATGAGCTAATGGCCCAATAACGTACCCAAAGAATGCTAACATAAATTGTTAAATAATCAAAAATATCGTAGTCTATTATAATTGGGCCTATAGTAAAGTGGTATTACGCGTCATTCGCATTGACGAAGCCCGGGTTCGACTCCCGGTAGGTCCACTGTTTCGCTAGAGCTACGCAGTGCAAGCACCTGTGAATAACTCTGACATTCGCTTCCCTATTCCTGCTATAATGATGTCGGAAGGCATTATTAACTATTAATAAAATAATCATGAAAGCATTACATTATACGTCGTTTGTACTCCTAGTCATTGGCGGGCTAAATTGGCTTCTGGTGGGAATCTTCAACTGGAATCTTGTTACCGCCATCTTCGGCGGAGAGGGTACATGGTCAAGGATCGTCTATTCGATAGTCGGCTTGGCCACCTTGGTCATTCTTTTTACTCACAAGACAATGTGCAAGTCTTGCGACAAGTCTTCGACGCCAACAGGAGCGACGATGTAATATTCTTTTCCAAACAAAAACCGTTCCGATGTACATCGGAACGGTTTTTGTTTTGCTTGAAGACCAAAAGAACTACTTTTCCGTGCATCCGCATGAGCAGGTGCCATCGGGGTTCTTGTGCTCGTGAGAGCATGTCGGACAAACTTTTGCATCGGCCATAATATTATTGGATATTAATTCTGATAATGGTCGACCTTTATCAGATAAGTATATCACCTGCAGAAAAGTATAGTGTTTTACAATGATCAAAATTTAAGCTACCATTTGGACTGCTTCAACCGGGGCCGAAGGCCCTGAGCGAGCATTGCGAGCGAAGGGCCCGTAGCTCATCTGGTAGAGCGTCGCTTTTGCAAAGCGGAGGCAAGCGGTTCGAGTCCGCTCGGGTCCACCAAAGAAGATGGATTGGTTAGATAGTCCTGATATATGCTGTAGATAGGCGTTAGTTTTGCGGTTCCAAATTTCTCCCCGGAGAATGGCACAATATCTTCAAAGATAAATTTTTGGAACCGGAGGCGTTTCTCCAAATCGTCTTTGTAGGATTGCCATGAGCCGGCTGTATCTCGCACGAAATTGAAGCAGTAAGTTAACGCTTCATCCATGTTGAATGATTTGTCGGTTGTATTCTGAATCAGTAGCGATTTTGCGGAAATTTGTTTTGAGAGCAGGTTTTTCTGTTCAACGAATTCTTGATTGGAGTAAATACCGTCGCGGTGTAGGTCAAAGATCTTTTGTCGCTGTGATTCTAGCCTTTCCATTTCCTTTCTAACTCTCCCATTCTGCTCATCATAATTCTTGAAGTTGTTTTTCCAAATATCGAGGACGATTGCCTTGAACAATTTTTCGTATTTCAGACTCGGATTGATCTCTTGTAGATATTCCACGAACATCTGTTCAAATGATTCCTTGGGAATGAATTTGGCATGAGTGCAGAGCTGTTTCTGGTGATGGTAGTAGGGATACTTCACGCCCTTGCGGCCTGTTGATTGGCTTCCAGTCATGGGTTGATTGCAATGTTGGCATACTACTAATTTTCGGAGTGGAAACATGTGATTTTCTTTGAGGTGAGAAGTGCTAATACGTTTCCTTCCGTGGGGCTGACATTGATAGAATAGATCCTCTGTAATGAGTGGCTCGAATTTTCCTTTGTATTCCATATCCCATACTCTGATAATGCCGCAGTAAATTGGATTCTTGATGATCTGCTCGACGAGTTGCGGAATGAGTGGACGGCCTTGCCTAGTGGTACAGCCTCTTTCAGTTAAGTACGCGGCTAATGATTCGTATGTGTAAGTACCCTTGGAATATTCCTCGAATGCCATAATGATATAGGGTGCATATTTTTGATCCGGTGATAGATTGGCACCTTTTTGTAGTCGTAGATAGCCCATTGGTGCGCCCCAGACCCAGATGCCTTGTTTGATGCGCTCTTTCATACCATTAACACATCTTTCAGTTCTGATACTATTATCGAATTCGGCGAAGCTAGAGAGTATGCCCTCCATGAGCTTACCGGTAGCACTTTCGTTGATTGGTTCGGTGACGGAGCGTAGCTCAGTTTGGTACTTTCTAAGTGTTTCTCTGACAGAGATATGATCGGATTGGTTTCTGGCAAATCTGTCGAGCTTGTAGACAATAAAATAGCTGACATTGTTTTTCTTCAACGAGCAAAATGATATGGCTTTGAGGAATTCGGTACGATCGGCAGTTTTTGCGGATTCGCCTTTGTCTATAAATACCTGCGACACCGAAATATTCTCGCGCTTGGCATATTCCCGGCACATTCGTTCCTGTGATTCCAGAGAAGTGCCCTCAACTTGTTCGGATGAAGATACGCGGCAGTAGATAATTCCATTTTTGTTTTCAGTATTCATAGAATATTTTAGTTAATGATAATGTCTTAATTATTTCACCTCTGTTGAATCAGTCAATGACCCAAGCGGATTTTTGGAATCACTTTTCTTTTCATTCCACGTTTCGAATACGAGTTGACCTAATCCGTACATCTGTTCACGAATTTTTGTAACTTCCTCATCGGGTAGCTCGGCAAGCTCCGGCTGAATTTTTCTGCATTCGTCGAGGCTAATCATATCAGTAGGTCGAGATCAGGGACGACATCGTTAAGTGATTGCGTCCTGTCCAACAGATATTGCTTGTAGTCGACCTTGCCTTGGTACTTGCTTGTGAATTCCTTTTGCTTGGCCAAATATGGTGCAGGAATCAGCGCTGAAATTGCATCGGCTTTGTTTTGATCCAGTATTTCAATGGGCTTCAAGAGACCCCGACTTGAGAAGTATCTCTTCTGTCCATCGAGGCGGTCATCCTCGAAGTGTTTTACTAGATATTTCGATACATAAGCTCCGGCATTGCTGATCTGATCAATAGCTCGGATATGTACGAAACCCTGACCCCAGATATCAGCGAGCAAATCTTTTCTAATGAAATCAAGGTTAAAGAATATGCTGTGATAGTGGACGACACCGTCACGGCTAAAGTCCTGAAATTCAATTACGGTTACGTATTTCAGGAATGACTTTTTTGTATGACCTAGCTCATAATTAAGACGCTTGATAAAGTTGGAGAAGATCCCATTGGCGACCTTGATATCCTTTATATCTTCTTTGAAGGTGAAGGTTGCAAAGACTGGAGGATATGGAGTACCGTCGGGTTTGTTCCACTTCCAGGCGTTAGCATTGACTAATCTACGCAGTTTGGAATTGGAGCGTTGCATTGAACGCTTTCTCGATTCAATTTTCTTTTGTTTCGTTGCTTCGTCAACAACGACTATTTTCTTTCGAGACTTGCCTTTGGTTCCGGAGAAACCGTAAGCGAGCGATCTTTCTTTGTACTCGTACGATTCAATCGTTGACCCAGAGATGATGAGCTTGGAGTGAGTGAGTTTAGTTACCAAGATTAAATTAGGCTAATAAGAGAGTTCTCTTTAAGTGTGCCTATAATCAAGTCAACCGTCAGACCGTCCCGCGGCGCTAAAGCATCCGCGGAGACGGCCTGTCCTGATTCACAGATATAGAGAGAACGACTGATAAAATTTTTAAAGGCTTAGTTGCCTATAAGTTTCGGTTCTCTCTTCTAGGAGAGTAGCGTCAAGCGCCGATCCATACACCGTATGGACTGCCCACATGGGCTTATTGGTGTAATTGTAACTCCAGCAAAAATGGATGCAAGTTTGGGAGGTGGATAAAGTGGATAACTCTCTGTTAATTGTCGGCTATTTACAAATGTCTTAATATATTGTAGTGTCAAACATAGATGAACTATGAAAACAAAAACTGTAATTATTGCCTCCCATGAAAAGGACCAGTCCGCTCTTTTTCTGATGAAGAGGCTTGCGGAAATCGGACAAACGGCTCGCCTTATCAACTTTGGTGAGTTTCCAACTGCAATGTCGGGTACTATGTTGTTTGAAAGGGCGACTAGTACCGCATTGATCTCGCCAGATGGCTTTCAGTTTGACGAAGATTCCATAAAGAGCATTTGGTGGCGGCGACCGCAAGGCCCTGTAAAAAACACTCGAAGCTCACTCCTTAGAAAATACATTCAAAATGAGA
>CAIMKX010000008.1 GCA_903842025.1 uncultured bacterium
GTACAACCACACCAGAATCCATTCCGCATTGAAAATGCCGCCGATACAGTTTGCGCTTCAGACGGCACAGATATATCATTCAGCTAACAAGGAAGGCGTGCAATGAAAGGGGTCCAGTACAGAGTGATTAACAACTCCCACTCCCACGAGAAAATAACAAATATCATCGATAACCTGACAACCTTGCGCGGCTTTGATTGTGTCGCCGGTATGCAGGGACTGAAAGACCTGTTGATTAGCGATGTCATAGAGCCATTGAAGAACCCTGAGAAATTTCTGAAATTCAAACTTTCTATTCCAAACGGCATATTGCTTTACGGGCCTCCCGGATGCGGAAAGACTTTCATCGTAAAAAAATTGGCTGAAGAATTGAACTATAATTTCTTTGAACTTAGTCCATCTTCTGTCGCCACTCCCTGGGTTCACGGTGCTGTGGGCAATATTGCAAAAGTATTTGAAATGGCAAAGATGCAAGCTCCCGCTATAATTTTTATCGACGAGATTGAGGGTCTCATACCAAAGCGAGAGGAACTGACTTCCTCCGCTGATATTAAAAAAGAAGAGATCAACGAATTTCTGCTTCAGCTCAATAATGCCGGTACAAACAAGATTTTGGTGGTTGGGGCAACAAACCGCCCTCACATGATCGATACCGCCATCATGAGATCGGGCAGAATGGACAAGCGAATCTTTATTGGACCCCCAGACTTTGAGGCTAGAAAGGATATGTTTAGGATTTTCCTCTCTGGCCGTCCATATGATAAAGATATCAATTTTGATGAGCTGGCAACAAAGACTGAGTTCTATGTCGGGTCGGACATCGAACTTATCGTCACACAGGCAGCTCGTCTGGCCGTTGCAGAAGACAAGAGCTTTATCGATGAGAGAATGCTCCTTGAGTCTGCGGCTAAATTTCAGCCATCGATCTCGAAAGAAGAACTTGCTTACTATGACAAGTTTACAAATCTGGAGCGATCGTAATTATCAATTTAATCACAAAATTATTGGCATGTTTTTATGGAAAATTACTGGTGAACTTGCGACTGTAACTGCAAAATAATTATGATTACTACCGAACAATCAAACTATAGGATTCTGTTTTCAAAGATAGCGATCGCTGTCTTGCTGATCGCCGTTATCCCTATTTGGCCGTATTTCTTTTACCAGTTCCTAAAGCTCGCTGTGTTTGGTGCGGCCGCATTTTCTGTCTATCTCTATCACAAAGAGAAAATCACCAAATGGATGATGACCATGATAGTCATTGCTATTATTTTCAATCCTATTAACGCTCTGTATTTCGGCCATTTCCTCTGGTCAATTGCTGATCTAGTTGTCGCGTGGCTCTTTTATAAATCACCAAAACGTTTTTAAACAGACATGAACTACCTCGTTTTAGTTATCGTCGCCCTCGCTGGAATCGCGCTCGGAATGTATCTCGCGCGACGAGGTAAGGGCGATTTAATTTCTGAACAAAGCGAGAAGAAGGCCGAGAATAAGAAAAAGATTCTAGAATTCGTACAAGCGAATGGGAAAATACAGAACAATGGAATAAAGAAAGAATAATGAATATTACAGA
>CAIMKX010000009.1 GCA_903842025.1 uncultured bacterium
CTGATTTCGTTGTCAGTTAAACTCATTACGACATATATTTTAACATGGATGAAACGAAACAACTGTGTTGTTATTCACAGGGCGGCGATTAGGTCGAGGAGGGGTGTGAGGGGTTACTTTGTTTGGTCGATCCCGCGCCGGCAGGTTGACTTTCGCGGGACAAAACAAATCATTGGCGATGCCTATTATATACCAAGGAGATAAAATCCTGATAAAATCTTGTTCAAGAACTGATAAAATTTTGTTCAAGAACTGATAAAATTCTTACCATGTCTGACATGGTAACGAGGTTATATCATGTTGATAAGTGACAACCTTACCATGTCAGACATGGTAAGAAAGTCCTTTTAACATTCTCTACCAGTTGTTCCCTCACCTTTTCCCCTTCTTCTCCCCTGATCTTGGCTATCATTTTTACCACTTCAATCACATAAGTCGGCTCATTTCGCTGTCCACGATGTGGAATAGGTGCAACATAAGGACAATCAGTTTCCGACATTATTCGATCCAATGGAATGTATTTAATGATTTCATCGTAATTCCTGGCAAAGGTAATGACTCCGGTGAAGGAAAAGGTACAGCCCAAATCAAGAAACAACTTGGTTTCTTCCAACCCGCCGGCGTAGAAGTGAAGATTGGCCTTGACCTTGGCGCGTTCTTTTAGGATTTGATGGGCATCCAAATAAGCGTTTGGCCCAGACTTATCATTTCCATTGCGGATATGAAGCATTAGGGGCTTATTGGCAGAATTGGCAACATCGATCATAACTTCAAAAGCTTGGCGCTGTTTATCGATTGAATCCTGATCCAGATGAAAATAATCCAATCCGCTCTCGCCAATCGCCACAACCTTCGGGTCTTTAGCCAATTCCAAATATGAATTGAAATCAGCCTGTTCTCCCCTTGAAGTAAACTCTTTCCCACCTTCACCCAATTCCTGCAAATCATGGTGAGACTTGGAAGTATGAATGGGATGCAATCCGACCGCGGCATACATATTCTCGTGCGTGTGGGCTAATTCTATTGCCTTCTTGGAAGTATCGATCTGGGTGCCGACAGAGATCATTCCAACTCCCGCATCTTGGGCACGTTTGATGACTTCTTCCCTGTCGGGATCAAATCCTGAGAAATTAACGTGGCCGTGAATATCGTAATACTCCATAAGTTTGTCTGAATTGTTAGAGATTAGTTGCAAATTTTTAATTGACCTAATTTCTAAGTTCTAAGAAAGCACCAAACCCCAATTTCCAAAATTCTGACATTGGGGTTTGGGATTTTCTTAGGTCAATTAGAAATTAGGTTAATTAGAAATTCCCCAACTTACTTCCTCATGAACAACGGCTCCTTCGGCATTTCATTCTTCTCCGTCAAATTTATAATCTTGGCCGCGGTTTCCGGCATTATAGGTAGCAACATTGTGCCAATAATATTCAGACGTGCCAAAAGCTCCTTGATGTCAGCCTCGCCACCAGCTTTGTCAGTCTTGATTTTCTTGAAGGGTTGGCGTTCCTGAACAATCTTATCCGTATTGGAAATCAGCTCCCAGACGGCATTTGAAGCGGCTTGAATGTTGTATTCATCAAATCCGGCTCTGTATTTCTTCTGTAAATCTTTGATTTCGTTTGAATTCAAAAGAGTTTTTAGTATCTCCTCGTCAAACTTAATCCCATTGGCCTCAGCCATTTTCATCACCCGAGAAACAAGATTACCCAAACCGTTGGCCAGATGGGCGTTGAAAGCCTCCTTGAATTTGTCCATGGTAAACGGACTGTCCTCAAACGGAGCCAATTCGCGAGCAACATAATAGCGCAAAGCTTCTGTTCCATATTCTTTAACGACTTCCAGTGGATCAACGGTATTACCCAAAGATTTGGACATTTTGATGCCACCCTCGCCGGTCACGAAGCCGTCGATGATGATCTGCTTGGACGGCGAAATCTTGGCGGAGAGGAGCATGGCCTGCCACATGGCAGATTGTTGGCGAAGATTGTCCTTGCCGCAATATTGGACGACGCCGCCGGTTTCCAGCCAGAATTTCTTGAATTGTTTCTCATCATCAGGCCAACCGACTGCGGAGATATAGTTGACCAAAGCGTCGAACCAGACATACATGACCTGGGTCTCATCGCCTGGTACAGGAATACCCCACGGCATCTTGCTAGCCAAGCGGGAAATGCTGAAATCCTCGAGGCCTCTTTCGACGAAAGCCCTGATCTCATTCAAGCGCGTATTTGGGACGACGAATTTTTCCTGCTTTTCATAAAGATCCATGAGAGGTTTCTGGAATATGCTGAAGCGGAAGAAATAATTCTCTTCCTGGATAATCTCCAAATCTTGGAGAGGATGCAAAGGACATTTGCCGTCGACCAATTCCGAGTCAGTCTTTTCCAGTTCACAGCCGATGCAATACTTGACTGAATAATTCTTTTTGTAGATAAGACCGTTTTTGTTGACGATCTTCCAGAATTCCTGGGCGGCCATGACGTGGTGCTTGTCGGTCGTCCGAATGAAATTCACGTCCGGCATCAGGCCCAAGAGCGGCATTATCTCACGAAATTTTTGCGCGGTTTCGTCGACATATTTTTGTGGTTCCAAACCCAACTGTTTGGCTTTTTGGTAAATCTTGATGCCATGTTCATCGGTTCCGGTGTTAAAAAAGACTTCGAAACCATCAAGCTTTTTGGCTCGAGCAATGATGTCGGCCCTGATGAATTCCAAGGCGTGACCGATGTGCGGAATAGCGTTCACATACGGCAAAGTCGTGGTGATGTAAAAGGGTATTTTCATGTACAAATCAGTCTACAGCGAGAAGGTATTGAAGGCAACCTGTCGAAAACGAGATGTTGCAAATTCCTAATTACCTAATTTCTAATTACTAAGAAAGCACCAAACCCCAATTTCCAATATTTCGCCATTGGGACTTGGGATTTTTTTAGAAATTAGAAATTAGGTAATTAGAAATTCTCATTCTTTCCCACCATCGCCCTCTCCGCCACTTCGGCCTTCTTGTACTTCTCAATATCCTTGACGTATTCCATGAAGGCCGCGGAAAGCGGAACGGCGATAAGGGCGCCGAGGACGCCGGCCAGCTTGGCACCAATCACCAAAGCCAAGATAACCACGATCGGAGAGATACCGACGACTTTCTTCACGACCAGCGGATAGAAGATCTGGCTTTCAAATTGATAGATGATGAGATAGAGGCCCAAAAGCAGGAAACCGGTGCCGATGCCGCGATCGGAGAAAGCCAGGAGAATGGCGGGAATCGAGGAAATGATCGGTCCGAAAACGGGGATAATTTCGAACATGCCGGCGAAGACGGCCAACATCAAAGGGTGAGGTATGCCTACGATGATCAAGACCAGATAGACCAAGAGGCCGACAACGATACCCAAGATCACCTGGCCTTGGAGCCAGAGAGCCATCTTGCGTTGGGAGCGCTTCCAGAGATCGATGATATATTCGTGATGCCTGACCGGAGCGACAATGCGCAGGAAATCCCCCACTCCATCTGATTGGACGGCCAGATAGAAAGAAAGAACGAGTATGAGAATGAAAGAAAGAACACCACCAAAGACGACGCTGGCAGTCTTGAAAGCACCGGCGCTGGAGCCGACAATGAAAGACTGGAGGCTGGAGATGAATTCGGAGACCGAAATGGTGTGTTGGGATACGGCTAATGAAGCGATTGTGTTATTGCCTCCTATAGAGGAGATCGGGCTCCAAAGATCTTCGATAGTAATAGTGCTGGGCAAATCGGCCAGGAAACTGACCGAATCGTTGACGACCAGAGGCACGAAGAATATCAGTATGCCGGCCAAAACAGCGGCGATCAGAACATAAATGATGACCACGGAAATGATCCGATGGATCCTCATCCGGCCCATCCGGCGGATGACCGGCTCGGCGGCCGAGGCGATGACGATGGCGGCCATGATGACCAGAACGACGTCGGAGATGTAGTAGAGCAGCAAAAGCAGGACGGCGATCGCAAAAAATCTGACGATAGTGCCGGTATTCACGATGATGTTGGCGCTGTGAGAGGAGTCGGACATGGGTATATTATAACATTGTGTGTCATTCCCGCGAAAGCGGGAATCCAGGATATCACCAATGACAAAATCCAAATGACAAATTTCCAATCAAATCCAAAGCTCAAATGTCAAAATTTGGATTTTGAGCTTTGACATTGATTTGTCATTAGAAATTTGTCATTTGTCATTCAACACTGGATTCCCGCCTTCGCGGGAATGACAACCAAATCACCTTATTTGAACCTAAAATACTCTCTCACTTCTTCACTGTCTTTAAACCTCCCCACCACCGCCAGATTCAGCCCTTCATTGACGAATATTTCCTTGGCTAATTTTTGGACATCCTTGGCAGTCACAGCATTGATCTTGGCGATGATATCCGCCGGAGACTCGATCTTACCCCTGATCACCTCCTGATCGCCGCAAAACATCGCTCTGGCATCGGAAGTCTCCAGACCAAGCATGGTCGTTCCGGCGATGTAATCTTTGACTTTTTTGAGTTCAGCATCACTGACCGATTCGTTCTTCAAACGTTCACATTCAAGAATAATGTTCTTGATACCGATTTCGATACGCGTATTGTCCAAACCAGCGGAAATGGCAAAGAAACCGTGATCAGTGAAGGCATTGTGTTCAGCCTTGATGTAATAGCAGATGCCGAGCTCGTCACGCATTTTGGAAAAGAGTCGGGAGCTCATGCCATGGCCGAGAATTGTGGCAAGGACATCCATAGTGGGAATTCTTTTGTCATGTACGGAAAATGTCCTCTGACCGATGACGATATGGGCCTGATCAGTCTCTTTGGCTTCGATCTTGATCTGCGGAGATTTTTGTGATTCTTTGACTTTAAGTTTTGAAGATTTTGCTGCGTCAGGAATCACTGAGAAGACTTTGCTGATCTTTTTCAAAACTTCCTTTTCATCAAATGATCCGGCAATCATGACAACCGTCGCCTTGGCAACATAATTCGCATTGCGGTAGGTCAAAAGCTGTTCACGGGTAAAAGCGCGGACATTCTCCTCGGTTCCGGCAATATTCCAACCAACCGGCTGATCGCCATAAATAAGTTCCATGATAACGTCCTGGACATGCTGTTGAGGCAGATCCTTGTACATCCGGATCTCTTCGACGATCACGCCTTTTTCTTTCTGCATTTCATTCTGGTCAAAAAGAGGGTTCAAATAGAGATCGGAGACGACATCGATGATCTTGTCGAGATGGCGGGCGTCGGCTTTGGCGTAATAGCCGGTGCATTCCTGGCCGGTGAAGGCGTTGTAATTGGCGCCGATGGAGTCGAGCTCGCGGGAGATGTCGCTGGCCTTCGGCCGTCTCGGCGTTCCCTTGAAGAGCATATGCTCGAGGAAATGCGAAAGGCCGTTGTCCTTTTTTGACTCATATTTGGACCCAGCTTCGACCATGGCAAGGATCGTCACCGACGGATTGTCGGCCATAGGAATAGTTACGATTCTGAGGCCATTTAATAATACACTTTGGTTGAATTTCATAGAGTCACTGTATCATAACCAAACGCAATTGAGAATTGGTTCAGGCTATTTCGAGCTTCCTCTCGAGGCGTTTGATGCGGGTTGAGTGATCTTTGAAGACTGCACTCTCAACATTGTCCATCTTAACTTCCAGACGATCAACTTTGACTTCGAGGATGTCAAAGCGTTTATCTACGGCATCAAATCGTTCATCCATTTCTTGACGTAATTCTCTGAATTGATGACTATTTTCATCGAAACCCTTCTTGACCATTAATGCCAGCTCTTCCAATGTAATTTTAGGAGTATTATTCATGATGAATATTATTAATATTAATAATGTCTGAGTTCTAACATTTTTTTGGTTCCTTGAGGATTTTATCAAACCATCTATCCATCATTGCGAAACCATCCTCAAGTAGCTTGGCAATGTCCTCTGTTGTAACCTTCGGTTTTTGTTTTTTGGATTTATCCTTCATATACTTGATTTTTATTCTAATAATATTTGGCTTACGAACTACAAATTTGGCAGGTTGTCACATATTTTACTCCTCAATTTTAATCGCACAACTTCCGCTCAAATAAAAAATGTTTCGCAGTGGTGTTTTTCATCATTACGAAACATTTTTATCAATCAAATCAAATAATTTTTTATCCTGATCAGCTTTCAATTTTTCTTTGAAGAAAATCGATCAAATCAGCCTCACTGACTCTTTCCTGTTGGCCTGAATCTCTGTCTCTAATCGTAACGCCTTTACCTTCTTCAATGGTTTCAAAATCGATAGTGACACAGAATGGCGTGCCGATCTCATCCTGGCGGCGGTAGCGCTTGCCGATGTTGCCGTTGTCGTCGAACTTAACTTTGCTTGAACCGTATACCTTCCTTAGAGACATATATATTTCCCTGGCTTTATTTATCAATTCAGGCTTATTGCGCAACAATGGAAAAACCGCAACCTTCACCGGAGCCATATTTGGGGCAAATCGAAGCACAATGCGCTTTTCCCCGTTCATTTCATCCTCATGATAAGCCTCGCACAAAAGCATCAACATAGTCCGATCAACCCCGACTGAAGTCTCAATGACATGGGGAATGTATTTTGTCTTTGTTTCTTCGTCGTAGGCCGACAGATCCACACCGGAAAACTTTTGATGCTGAGTCAGGTCGTAATCGCCGCGATAATGGATACCTTCAAGTTCTTCTGTCCCAAACGGAAATTCATATTGAATGTCCCAAGCGTCCTTGGCGTAGAAAACCAAATTATCATGGCGTTTCCAGTGCAATTTGTCTTTATTGACACCTAACTTCTGATAATAGGCCATTCGTTCGGTTCTCCATTCTTCATAAACCCTCAAGGCTTCACGAGGATGAATAAAATATTGCATTTCCATTTGTTCAAATTCCCGCTTGCGAAAAAGAAACTGTCTCGGACTGATCTCGTTTCGAAATGCCTTGCCGACCTGCGCTATGCCGAACGGTATCGAGTAAAAACCGGTATCAAGAATATTTTTATAATTAATGTATATACCCTGAGCTGTTTCTCCGCGCAAATAAACATCTTGATCGTCTTCTTCAAATTTGCCGAGTGTGGAAGTGGCCAGCAGGTTTTTTGCCCGTACCAAGCCAAATTTTTTTTCTCCACATACGGGGCATTTCAATCTTTCTCGATTCGCGTCAAAAATTTCATTTATTTGTGTTTCTGTCATCTTCTCATCAGCTTTGATTCCGATCGCTTCCAGTAAATGATCCGCGCGCTGTTTGGAATGACAGGAATTGCATACAACCAAAGGATCAGAAAATCCTGTAGTGTGACCGCTGGCTTCCCAAACTCTGGATGCCGTAAATATGCTCGAATCAAGCAAAGCGATATTTTCATGGTCTTTCATGGTGGATGTCCATGTATCAACGACATTTCTGCGTAATTCGACTCCGTAAGGTCCAAAGTCATATGTACCGGCAAAACCACCATAGATTTCGGACCCGGCAAACACAAAGCCGCGTCTTTTGCAGAGAGCGACTATTGAATCCAAAACATCGGATTTTTTATTCATGCGGGCATTGTATATAAATTATCAACTAATTGCCAGTGACTATCTCATACCCCTGCATGAAAGAAGGATCCGTGCTGAACCTGGTGGTCAGAGCGCCTTGCTGACTGCTGAGCGATGTGCCGGTAAAGCTATCGGTCGCCGACAAGGAAGCTGGATTGACCAGAGTCGGAGATTGGCCGGTCTGGGTGATGCTCGGAAAAAAGGAGATCTGGAAAGCAACCTCCCGACGCTTGGAGGACTTGAGGGTATAGGCGGAAACGTTTCCGACATTCCAGGTCACCAGACCGCTGTTCTGGTCATAGCTCACGTCTTCGGAAGCGGGACTGACGGAATTCAACCATTTGACGTAAGGCGGCAAAGTCGCCGTCACGACAGCCCCGCCGACGGCGCTCGAGGCATTGTCGACGTCCCAGATCACCGTGTAAGTCGTAGCTTGATCGACTCTGGGCGGTATCGGACCGCTGTTGGTGAACGGACCGCTAGTATGGACTAGGCGTCCGGACAAAGCGACGTTGGAGGAGATCTTGATGTTCCTGGCCACGGCCGCCGTAACGCTCTGCGAGACGTTGGTCTCCTGCGTCCGGTTGCCGGAGACGCTAGCGACCATGGAGACGACCGGATTGACGATGGTATTCGCCGACGTGCCGTTGTCTCGCGGAACTATCGAGAAAGTCACCGCGCCCCCTTCCCCGGCCGAAACCGAGGCGAACTCAGAATTGGTCTGTCGGCTCCAGGTGATGGTGTTGTTGGCAGAATCAAAATAGCCGCTGTCGGGCGTGACCGAGGCCCGATCGTAGGCCGTGCCGGAAAGTTTGACGGAAATCTGCATATTGGAGACTGAAACCGGCAGATTGTTGAGCCAGGAAATGATGATTCTTTGGCTCTGGCCAAATTGGCCGATGTGATCACTGGCGGTCTGATCGCTGTCAACGGCGATGCTCAATGAAATGAACGGTTTCTGAATGATGATATCCTGCTCAATCGAGGTAAATTGCGTACCTATGACTTTCGGATTGTCAGAGCTCTTAGTCCCCACGGCAAAATGAAAGGCCCGATTGTCGCTGTCTTCGCCTGTCAAAGAGCCGTGGATCGTGATGGTCTTTTGTCCGCCAGCCGGCAGATCGCCGATGCTCCAGGTTGCGTTGTCGCCGACGGACGGAGCCGACGAAGAGATGAATTTGTAACCGAAAGGAAAATCTCCTTTGAGCAGGACATTTTTGAGGATCTGCTGGGAATTGGACTTGAGGCTGACTTTCAGGTCAAATTCCTGGCCTGAGGCGATCTCCTTGTAGGTCGAAACGGCCAAGCTCACCGGCGCGGAGCCGAGAAGAATGTCATAGGATTTGCTCTTGGTGAAGACTGCAGTCGATCCTTTGACGTTGTAGGTCATGGAGACGACGATCTGTTTCTGGAGATTTTCCTCGCCGTAAATGATGGCGGAGACGGTGTCCTTCACAGACTGACCGGCGGTCATATTGCCGATGAATTTGTGGTAGGTTTTCAAAGGTTGGCCGGGGTCGGCGGAGTCGATCGAGCCGGCCGGAAAGGAAACTGTGAGATCAGCGAGCTGAAGCTCAATGTTGTTCTTGTTGGTGGCAACGATATCAAAAGAAACCGGTGTCCCCCCGGCCACCGAGACTGGTCCGCTGATCTGGATGCTGATATTGTCTCCGGAAATGATGTTGGAACCATTCAGGAAAAGATAGGCGCCGAAACCGAGAGCGGCCAAGCAAAAGATGGCCGAGACAATAAATAATTTTGTGAAAAAAGACATTTTGTGGTGCTCTTGGTATTGCTCGTTGAGGTCAAATCCTGGCTTTGACTCCAATACGGGCAATCTATCCCACTCAGTTTTCAATTCACTTCCCTGTCCTGTTTCTGACTGAAGCTTGCGACGAGTGCGCACATCTGGGGCCGTACGCGAGTAGAGCGATTTCTTGAGCTCATCAATGTAGGAATTGTCTTCAGAAAGAGGCACGCACATTATTATAACACTTAATATGAGAGGTGCGTAATCCGGCTTTTTGCAACCCCCCGCGGCTTTTTTAATCCCTCCGACTTTGCTTCCAATATACCGGCATTTTCACAAAGGCTTCGCTCCACGGATTCACTCAGCCTTTGGAAAATGCAGCGGTACATTGGTCGCAAATTATCGTCGGGCTTAAAAAAGCCGCGAGGAGTTGCAAAACCATTACAAATGCGATTCTTTCAAAGCCCTATTAATATGCCGGTTGATTTCCGCTCTCTTTGAATTCAATTCATTGATGAGCTCAAGAGAAAGGTTGTCAGATTTCAATTCAACCTCTGAATTCAAAGCGTCGCTGACATAACCAAGACGATATAGGATCCTAAGGACCATAAAGGATTCCAGCGTCTTCAGTTGCTCGTCATCAAATCCAGTCGTGCTCCTTATAAAATTCGCAAATGATTCAATACACTGGAATAATTCCGAATGAGCTTGCTCGCCTTGCAGGAGGCGGCGCAAGATCAATGAAACAGGCGCAATAATTGCCA
The DNA here is from genome assembly GCA_903842025.1 of uncultured bacterium. Classification (GTDB taxonomy): domain Bacteria; phylum Patescibacteriota; class Minisyncoccia; order Phycocordibacterales; family PALSA-1337; genus C7867-002. Next base: position 10,085 of record CAIMKX010000009.1, read on the forward strand.
GTGATGATTTCTTCTTTTCCGGAGAAACATCATCATCGACTTTCCATTCCTGTGCACCAACCAGACGCCAATATTCCTTACCTTTGACCAGAGAGAAAATGCCGAATGAATAATTCTGGGTCTGATACCTTAATTTTGATTTTTCCAGCCGGATACCCTGCGCCACCGCCCTGACCAATCCAAAATCACGGGTGAAAATAGACAAGGTCTTCCCCGCTTCGCCATAAGCGCGGGAATCAATAATCAGACCGGGGGTTGTTTGGATGTCGTACATTTGTTTAATCAAGAAAGTCCCTTTATTGTCATTCCCGCGAAAGCGGGAATGACAAACCAAATATTTGGTCTTAATAGAGTTTAAACTCATCCCCAAACTTGATCTCCACCAACCCCGTCGTTTTCTTGATCAGCTTTTCATTCTTGGAAATAAGTTCTTTCAGATCTGTTGTAGCCATTAGGTTTGCAGAATCGCCGACAGATAAGCCTTTTTCTTTGCGCATATCCTGAATCTTCCGCAGAAGTTCCCTGACCTGACCCTCCTCTATGAGTTCCGGCGTCATTGTCGTGTCCAATTCTACTTCAGTCTTGATATCCGAATCAAACGAAACTTCTTTTACATTAACTTCATCTTTAATGAGATCAATGAGATGTTGATTCAATGTTAGTACTGCGGTTGTGGTATTCAACGATATCAGCGGTTGCCTAACATTAATTTTCGCCATCATCCTGGCCTCAAGGCCCTTTGAGGACAGTTCACGCACAACCTTCATTGATTCTATTAATTCTGAATCAACTTTGCCTGAAACTGGCCAATCTTCCAAATGAACGCTGTCCAATTCGCCGCCGGCTTCGCGATACAATTCTTCGGCAAAGAAAGGGGCGAACGGCGCCATTATTTTGGCGAGTGTTATCAGAACATAGCGCGTGGTCGATAACGCTTCATTTTTATCTTTTCCATTCTCTTTGAATCGGTCGCGGGAACGACGAAGATACCATTGCGACAGATCGGCAATAAAATCGCGGATCGCCCGAGTTGGTTCGAGGAATTTGTATTCATCAAGTTTGGTCGTGACTTCTTTATTGAGTTCATTCAAGAGAGAAATGATCCACTTATCCAGAATATTTTTGCTGGCAGGGATTGGGAGTGGCCTGGCCTTATTTTCGCCGGCGTAGAGTTTGTAGAATGAAAGGACATTTGAGACTAGGTTGAAGACTTTCTTGACTATCTCATCGACGGTCTTCTCGTCAAAATTCTTGGATTCGCCTGGTTGGTTGATCGAATACATCCAGAATCTGGCGGCGTCAGCGCCATATTTTTCCATTATGTCGAATGGATTGACGATATTCCCTATCGACTTGGACATCTTCTTGCCTTCAGGATCGAGGATGTGGCCAAGACAAATGACATTCTTGTAAGCCGGACCTTTGCCCATGAGCGTACCGATGGCGTGCAGTGTATAGAACCAACCGCGAGTCTGGTCGATGGCCTCGGAAATAAAATCGGCCGGAAAACCGACTTTGTCGATATATTCCTTATTCTCAAAAGGATAGTGATCCTGGGCAAATGGCATGGCTCCGGAATCGAACCAGACGTCCATGACTTCCTTGATTCTTTTCATTTTTCCGCCGCATTCGCAATCCAAAGTCACCTGATCGATATTCGGACGATGAAGGTCAAGCTCGTATTCAGAGTTGCGCGGAAGGATCTTATATTCAAGAGGTTTGATTTCCGCCTTTTCTAAATACACTTCACCTTTTGGTTTAGCCACTAAGGATTGATCGATATCGTGTCCTTGAGCGGCTGCGCTCATCATCCAAAGAGGACCCGCGTGACTGATGATAAGAATATTTTTGCCCTGATATTTCGATTCAGTTTCCTCCAAGAATCTTCCCATACGCCTTTTTTGATCATAACGATTTTCAACACCCTTCTTGTTACCCGTAAAATAGTCTCTACGGTTTTCATATAATCCGCTTAAATCCGCTTCCGTCGATCCTTCAAAATCCCCCATACCCATTTCACGGAGACGATCATCATAAATAATCTGGCCTTTGTCATAACCTATAACATCAGAAAAGATTTCTGCCGTTTCTTTCGTCCTAAGGATCGGCGATGAAAATACTAGATCAATCTTATGCTTTAATCCCTCGGCACTTTCTTTGACTTTAGTTTTTCCAAGTTCAGTCAAATGAAAAGATTTTGACATATCTGAATTCAAAATATCGCGAACATTATTCTCCGCCTCGCCATGCCTCATCACCCAATATTTATTCTTCGGCTTTTTGCTTATCTCCTCCACAGAACCGACAACTTTCCTTTTATTGCATTTCTCGCACAACCAAATAGGCAGAGGTGTGCCCCAATAGCGCTCACGGGAGATGGCCCAGTCCTTGATCTCCGAAAGCCATTCGCCAAAGCGGCCGTCTTTGATATATTCAGGCTCCCAGTTAATACTTTTATTACCCTTTACCAAATCATTCCTAAGAGCTGACATCTTGATATACCAAGAGTCGCGGGCGTAATAAATGAGTGGTGTCTTGCAGCGCCAACAATGAGGATAAGTATGCTTGTACCATTCCTGACTAAAGAAAAGATTGCGCTTTTTCAAATCCTCGATGATATCGACATCCAAAGTCGGTTTACCCTTGTCATCTTTTTCTTTGACAAAGCGGCTGGACAAATAGCCCATATTTTGTTTAAATGTCCCGTCTTCATTGACTAGATGAACCTTAGGAAGTCCAACAGCTGTTCCCAATTCAAAATCTTCTTGGCCGTACATGACAGCCGTGTGAACTATTCCCGTTCCATCCTCGGTCGTCACGAAATCGGCGGCATAGACTTTGAAGGCATTTTTTAATCGTGGTCTTTCGGTTTCCGAGATGCTTTCTTTTAGATATGGGAATAGTGGCTCGTATTCCAAATCGACAAGGTTTCTGCCTGTAAACTGATAGCCCATGTTAGGATCTTCAAGATTAAGATGCTTAGCTCGATCAACAGCAGCAATATGATACTCCCCATGAATTTGATAAGCTCTATACGACATATCTAAATTAACAGCGAGCGCAACATTCCCTGGTAAAGTCCACGGTGTCGTCGTCCAGGCAAGTAAATAGACATCGCCTTTAATGCCAATCGTCTCAGGATTTTTAACCTTAAATTTAATCGTCAACGACAAATCCTTAACATCCTGATACCCCTGCGCCAATTCATGCGAAGAAAGTCCAGTACCACATCTCGGGCACCACGGCACAACTTTATAGTCTTTATAAAGAAGCTTCTTCTCCTCAACGGTCTTCACAATATTCCAAATCGATTCGATGTAATCAGGCTTGTAGGTAATATACGGATCTTTGAGATCAACCCAATAACCCATCCGAGCCGTGAAGTCTTCCCATTCATGGACATATTTCCAGACGCTTTCCTTGCACCTGTCGTTGAATTTGCCAATGCCGTATTCTTCGATATCTTTTTTGACCTTTAGGCCTAGCTCCTTTTCAACCTGCAATTCAACCGGCAAGCCATGGGTATCCCAACCGCCTTTGCGACGGACATGGAAACCTTGCATGGTCTTGTAGCGAGGAATGGCATCCTTGAAAGCCCGGGCTTCGAGATGATGGATGCCGGGATGGCCGTTGGCGGTCGGAGGTCCTTCGTAGAAGATGAATTCGCCTTTTGGTGATCTCTTCTCCAAACTCTTCTCGAATATCCCCTTCTCTTTCCAATAAGCCAAAATCCGCTCCTCGCGCTCGGCGTGGAGGCTCTTTGTCGTTACTTTTGGTTTGTCCTGATTTTCAGCTTCGGCCATTTGTTTAATATATCAGTTTTTATGATCTGTGGCATTGATAATGCTTACATCTTTTCCGGCACCCCGATACCCAATAGGTTCAAACCATTTTTAATGGTAATCGAAACCGCTTTGGTCAATGCCACTTTGTAGAGTGAATCTGGATCCTTCTCATCAACAATCTTTCCTTGACCGTACCAAGAATTGAAAGCGCCGGCTAATTCCGTCAAATATGTAACTATAAGATGCGGCGCATATTCCTTCCCCGCCCTTTCGACAACCTCAGGAAAACGTACGATCAATTTCTCAACCAGATTTGGTTTGTGATCTTGAGGAACTTTGAACTCTATCGGCTTATTGGAATCGATAATCCCAAAAGATGCAGCTTTTTCCAAAATAGATTTGGCGCGAACGTAAGTGTATTGGAGATATGGACCGGAATCACCCTCGAAAGAGATCGACTTGTCGAAATCGAAGATAATATCGCCGCCGATCGCTTGGCGCAGAATGGAATACTTGATAGCACCGATCGTGACCATGTCGGACATGGTCTCGTCCACATTTCGATCTTTAACCTTCTCGAGAACAAGCGCCTTGACGTCATTGATCAGGCTTACCGCAGTGATCACTTCCCCCGTCCTTGAGGACATCTTACCGCTCGGCAGTCGAAGCATCCCGTGGCCGATATGAAGAGTTTTCCCCGCCAATTCCGGAAAAATTAGTTTCATGGCTTCAAGCAAGACATTGAAGTAATCGTTGATCTCATTGCCGGTAAGAACGATCGACTTTTCATAAGGATATTTGTCATGCTTGATCTTCACCAAACCAAGCTCTTTGGCCTCGTAGGTCGGCAGACCGTTTGAATTGACAAAAACTCTTGTATGGAGTTTTGGATTGACTTTCTGTGCCTCAAAAACGACAGCGCCATCGCTTTTTTCAAAGACTTTTCCTAAATTATCCTCAACCATTTGTTTGCCATAGCCTGCGACTTCGCTTTCAGAGAAGAAATAGTCGAACTTCATTCCCAAAGCTTCATATCGCTTGGCGAAGAATTCCAAGGACTTTTTCTTGCCGATCTCATAGACTTCATTGATGGCCTTGTCGCTTTTCTCATAAAGTTTCTTGTTGACCTCTTCAACGGACTTTTTGAAATCCGTGTCAGCGTCATAGAGTTTATTACCGGCGACATAATCAACACCCAAAGCTAATCCGTTTAAATCAGACTCCGTGTGTATATCCTTCTTTTTATAAAGAAAATGCGCCACAGCCTTTGCGACATGCAATCCCACGTCGCCTTGATAACAAGCTCTTTTGACCTCTGCGCCATTGGCTTCGACGATCCTGGAAACAGATTCGCCGATCGTGTTGCTCATCAAGTGGCCAACGTGGAATTCCTTGAAAGGATTTGGATCAGTAAATTCGATTATCGTCTTTTGCTTTTTAAGATTATTGTTTGAGCCAAATTTATCCCCTTCCTTCAGGGCTCTTTTGATATTTTCCGCGAAATATTCCGCCTTCAAGAAGAAATTGATGAATCCCGGACCAGCAATCTCCACTTTTTCTACGAATTTCGGCTGGATCTTCTTGAATTCAATGACGATCTTTTCTGCCAGTGCTTTCGGAGAGATTCCAAGCGGTTTGGCATTGAGCATCGCTGAATTGCTAGAAAAATCCCCATATTCAGGGTTTTCGGGATAGTTAAGTTTCGGCTGTTCTTCAATCCCACATATCTGAGCGGCCTTCATCAAAGAATCCAACAATTCTTGTTTCATTGGCCCATTCTAGCAAAAACGCGTATTTTTCTCTCATTGACAAATAATAACTCATAGGATACTGTCACTAAAGACGCTTTTTTGTTTTGGGGAAAAGTGCTCCTCGCCCTCCAAGGAGTAGAGCACCTGGTAGCTTCCGTTGCAGGCAGAGCGGAAGCTACCTACCCACCCTCTCATTACCCATTGACACATACCATGGTGTCTGGGTCGTGGGAGGGTTTTTTCCTTGAGGTCTCCTTAGGCCCGCCGAAACTCATCAGAGCGAAGGGGGCTCCTCAAGGAAGAGTACAAAAAAAGCCCGACACCATCTGCATGTATGTCGGGCAAGGAACTCATACAGTAACCGGACAAACGCCATTACTCGCATCGTATGCGCCCGTCCATCCATGAAATATCCTACTCTCCTCTCAAAATCTTGTCAATGCTTTTGGCGATGTTCTTGAAATCTTTCTCTTTTCTTCCCCGAGTCGTCTCGGCGGCAGTGCCCAGTCGGATGCCGGAAGGATCCGCCGGCGGTCTCTGGTCAAAAGGTATAGCGTTCTTATTGACAATAATTCCGGACTTTTCCAATCTATCACTAGCTTCTTTTCCGGCGACTCCACCGGCGCCTTTTTCATTCTTCTTGCCGTCATTCCAAGTGTCCATAAGGATCAAATGCGTATCAGTTCCTCCGGAAATCAAACGCCAGCCGAGATTCTTTAATTCAGCGGCTAATACGGAAGCGTTTTTGACTATTTGTTTGGCATATTTCTTGAATACCGGACTGGCCGCTTCCTTCAAAGCCACCGCCACCGCGGCAATCTGATTGATATGCGGACCGCCTTGCAAGCCGGGAAAAACAGCCTTGTCTATTTTCTTGTCCAATTCTCTAGCGTCCTTCCTGACGAAAATCAAAGCCGCCCGCGGACCACGAAGAGTCTTGTGAGTAGTCGTTGTAACGACATCAGCGTAAGCGAATGGCGAAGGATAGACTTCTCCGGCCACCAAACCGGCGATATGCGACATGTCGACCATCATTATGGACTGGGCCGAATCGGCAACTTCGCGCATCCGCTTCCAATCGATCGTCCTCGGATAGGCCGTAAAACCGGAAACGATGATGGCCGGCTTTTCCTTCATGGCGATCTCGCGCAACTTGTCATAATTCAAAGTCTCTGAAACCGGATCAAGCTCATAAGGAACCTGTGTCCAGAATTTCCCCGTTGCCGAGACTTTGTGGCCGTGAGTGAGGTGACCGCCATGCGCCAGTGACAGGCCCATTATTTTGGGTAATTGGGGGTTAGAATTTGGAATTTGGAATTTGGAATTTGGAAGATTTGAAACTGAAAATTTGAGATCGCTGGTTATTGGTGTTTGGTTATTGATTATTGGTGTAATACTACCGATTAAACCCACGTACACTGCCAAGTTTGCCGGCGAACCCGACAAGGCTTGGACATTAACATGCCATTCTTTGGGATCCAATTTGAATAGTTTAAGAGCGCGTTCTTGGCAAAGCATCTCTATCTTGTCAGTAATTTCATTGCCACCATAATAGCGCTTGCCAGGATAGCCTTCGGCGTACTTGTTGGTCAATTCGGAGCCCAGAGCCTCCAATACATCCTTGGAGACATAGTTCTCCGAAGCGATCAAGTTTATGACCTTCTTCTGCCTTTTCTTCTCGGTTTCTATTAGTTTTTTGATTTGTGGGTCTTTCATGGCCATATGGTATCACTATTGGAAAAATAAAAAAGGGCCCGTCCACAATCGTGGCGGGTCCTGAGCATCATATACCTGATCTGATCTAACGAACTATTTACTAGACTAACTCCATATGGATAATATTGCAATACAAGTCGAAGTTGAACAGATTAAAAAAAGGGCCCGGCACTGTCCCGTGTCGGGTCCTTGGTTCTGCGGTCTGTACTATCCTGCACTTTTCGTCAACAACTCCTACCAAGCAAAAGCTTAACTCTCAATACGGATTAACGCAAGGGATTTATCCACCATGTCAGACATGGTAATAGATTTGCCAAAATAAACATCGGCATGTAGGCTGTGGCAAGAATAGTCATTGCACTTCAAATAATGTAAGATATCGATATGAAAACTTTCAAAGAACGAACTCCGGATACTCAATACAGAAATGTCCTGAAGCTCATCATGGAGACAGGCACCGAGGTCAAACCGATTCAAGGCGAAAAGTCCAAGATGGTCGTCGGCGCTCAGATGCGATTCAATCTCGATAACGGATTCCCTCTCATAACCGAAAGAGACCTTTCCAAGCTCATGAATGGCGCCCTGGCCGAACACTTTGCTTTCCTCCACGGTGCCCATACTCAAACTGAACTTGAGAAATGGGGCAATAAATGGTGGAGCCGCTGGGTCACAGCCGAAAGATGCGCCATCTTTGGTTTTCCACAAGGAGAACTTGGCCCGGGATCATATGGTCCAGCATGGACCGCCTTCCCTACAGCCGAAGGTAAACCCTTCAATCAGATCACTGAGGTAATGCAACAGCTCAAGGAAATGCCTTTTTTGAGAACCCATTGGATTTCAAATTGGATTCCTCAGTACACGATCCAACATTCGAAGTTGAAGCGCAAAGTCGTCGTCGCTCCTTGCCACGGCAACTTACACATCTTTGCCTATCCGGAAACCAAGGAAATCTCGGTACACCATATTCAGAGAAGCGGTGATATGCCCGTTGGAGTAGCCTTCAACCTCATACAGTACGCCGCATTCACTCTCATGGTCGCCCAAATCATGGGCTACAAAGCCAAAGAGTTGGTCTACACCGTCTCTGATGCCCATATCTATGAGGGTCAATACGAATTGGTCAAGGAATTGCTCGCCCGCGAGCCTCGAGCCTTCCCGACGGTCACCTTGGATCCGTCGATTACGGACATCATGGATTTCCGGCCGGAGCACTTCACTCTGACCGATTACAATCCTCATGAAGCTATGAAGATTCCAACTCCGGTCTAAGATTATGAAAAAGAATTCTTTCGTTGACACGAACAATTCCGTCTCACGACCGGACGGCAAATATGCCCGAGTGATCAATGAGATCGCCGAGCATGGCGTCTGTCCGTTCTGTGAAGAAAATCTTTCCAAGTATCACAAAAATCCTGTGGAAGAACGGAAGTTTTGGTGGGTAACGGACAATATGTATCCGTACACACCAACCCTTCATCATCGTCTTATCATTCACAAGAAGCATATCGAGCATTATTCGGAGCTATCTAGTGAAGCCAAAGCCGAACTCGATCAAATATTCCAAGATGAAATGACGAAGCAAAACATCGATGGTGGCGCCCTGGTCATGCGTTTCGGTACGACGAAATATACCGGCGCTTCAGTGATCCATCTGCATTGTCATATTGTCCAATCCAACCCCGACGACCGATCATATGACAAGTCCAAAGGAGTCATCATGCGCATCGGTTAGATTCTACTATGCAACCAAAACAACCTCGACCCCAAAATGGTCGAGGATTTTTTCTGCATCGAGAAGAGAGTAACCTTTTGAATAGTAGACAATTTTAACACCAGCTGTTCCAATTAATCTAGCGCAGTTTGGACAAGGAAAAGTCGTTGAATACAAAGCGGTTCCCTTCAGACTTTTACCATCCTTGGCCGCTTTGGCGATAATTTCCGCTTCGGCATGAATAGATGTGTAAATATCCTGGTGTTCCCCGGCATTGAAGTTGCCACGGGGATCGCCATTCATAGCTAGATCCAAATCCGTTGGCAAATGATGGTTATGGGATGAATAAATTACTTTCTTGTTCTTCAAGACCAGGGCACCGATCTGTCTCCACCAATCGGCACTTTTTTGGGCTTCAACAAAGGCTTTATCAATCATCTTCTTATGAAAAACTGACTTGGTTATTTTCCAATCCGGTGATATCTCAAATTCCTTAAAGGTGATGATTTTGTTCCATCGCAAAAAAGTTGGGATGTATTTAACTTTCACGTTCTTGAAATATTTCTCCGCCAATTCATGGCAGACTTCGTCATCAGGCATAATGACACTTTTATAATTCAAGGAATTGAGGTCCTTTGAATTCAGCGCTTGAATCGTTCGCTTTGGTAGCAAAACTTTCAAAGCCTCGACAAGAACTTCCGGTTCAATAGTGCGAACATCACGAGTCAAATGAACATTCTTGCTTATCAATTCAGAGCTAAATATAAAAATATCACCTTGATTGGCCTTGAAGAAATCCAAATAGCCTTTGTGCAGAACCGGAACAAAAGCGATTACGGCTTGGCTTTGAATTCGCATCATCTTTTTTGTCTAATATTCTCCAGAAATTCTCCAGTTAATCTCGTGACTTCCTTGGCCAGCTTTTCAGCACCTTCAATGGTCAAATTTCGAATGCGAGCCGAAGTCGTTGTCGTCGCTTGTGGCGGCAAAGTGACGATCTTGCCACAAAACGGCGTGTACTCCTGGGCCATGCTCCGAGTAAAATCAGTTGTGGATTTGGATACGACCAAAACATTTGGCTGAACCAGCTTGATCAAATCGCCAATACCGTGACTCGCCTCCCTCAAAGTAACAATGTCGACATGGCGCAAATGAGCCAGCATTTTTAATCGTTCCTCTTGCGGAACAATCGGCCGCTCCGGACCTTTGCGCTTGCGAGTCAGCTCGTCAGAATCGACGCCGACAATAAGAACGTCGCCTAGAGCCTTGGCCGCCTCTAGATAAGCAGCGTGGCCTTCGTGGATCAGATCATAAACGCCTTGGGTCAGAACAATCTCATAGCCCATTTCCTTGAAGGTGTGGACGATCTTTTCCAAATCTTTGTAGTCAGGAATAAAACGATGTTCAAGGTGTGAACCGGGCGAAAGAACGTGTTTGATCGTCGTCTTTGTACCGTTGCCGTTGGTTTCTTGTTTGATGACCTTTTTCATGTACATTGAAGTATAAACCAGGAATAAAATAAAACAACAAGACAAAAGCTTAAATATGTATCAAAACGATGTTATACTCAAACCCATGAAATGTTTCATCATCTCCGCCCTCACCGCCGACGGCTATATCGCCAAGAACCGGACCCATGCCGCGATGTGGACCAGCAAAGAAGACAAGAAACGCTTTGTAGCACTTACAAAACAAGCCGGCGTCATCGTCATGGGCTTGAATACCTGGCAGACCCTGGGCAAACCTCTCAAAGACCGTCTCAATATCGTTTACTCCCCCACTCCGCTTCCGGCAATTCCTGGCATGGAATCAACGGTCAAGGATCCCAAAGAATTATTGCAAGAATTGGAAAGCCGCGGCGTGAAGGAGGTGGCCATTTGCGGAGGCTCAACCATTTATACGATGTTCATGCAAACCGGTTTGGTCAACAAACTATATCTCACCATTGAACCGATCCTATTCGGTGACGGAATGAGACTGTTCAACAAAGATCTGGATTACAAACTCAAACTATTGAGTTGCGAGAAGACGGAGGGAGGGACGCTACTACTAGATTACGACGTAGAAAGTACGGCTGCAAATTTCTAATTACCTAATTTTTAATTACTAAAAAATGACCAAGCTCCAATTGGGACTTGATCATTTCTTAGTAATTAGAAATTAAAAATTAGAAATTTTACTTCACATCCACTCCCATAGACCTTGCGGTACCCGCAATAACCTTCATGGCCGCTTCGACGGTATTGGCATTCAGATCCGGCATTTTCTTTTCGGCAATCTCTTTGAGTTGAGCTTTGGTGATAGTGCCGACTTTGCTCAAGTTGGGCTTGCCGGAACCTTTGTCTTTCTTGAGAGCTTTTAATATGAGGCTGGAAGCTGGAGGAGTCTTCAGAACGAAGGAATATGTACGATCTTCGTAAACCGTAATAACGACCGGGATCATATCGCCGATCTTGTCCTTGGTGGCATCGTTGAACTTCTTGGTGAAATCGCCGATATTGACGCCAGCTTGGCCCAAAGTCGGTCCCAAAGGAGGAGCCGGAGTGGCTTTGCCGGCGGGAGCGAGGACCTTGACTTTCTTGATTATTTTCTTGGCCATAGTTGTAGTTTGCTATGCTAGCATAAGTAATGATTAAAGTAAATTTCTAATTGACCTAATTTCTAATTTCTAAAAAATGACCAAATCCCAATGCCCAATTTAATATCTGAATCTTAGAAATTGGTGTTTGGGTATTTCTTAGGTAATTAGGTCAATTAGTAATTAGGTTAATTCGTTAGACCTTTTTAACCTGAAGAAAATCTAATTCAACAGGGGTTTCGCGTCCAAACATGGATACCAAGACCTTGATCTTACCTCTCTGGGTATCAACTTCCGCCACCTTGCCTTCAAAATCCTTGAAGGGACCGTCGGCGACTTTGACCAAATCGCCCGACGTAAGATCGATGGAATGCTGGGTCGTGCTTTTTTCCATTCTTGAGAATAAAGTTTCCACTTCTTTGGGATCCAAAGGAACGGGAGAAACGCCGGCGCCGACGAAACCGGTCACGCGAGGGGTATTCCTGACCACATACCAGGAATCATCGGTAACTATCATGTCCACGAGAACATAGCCCGGATAGATCTTTTCCTCTTCCTCGACTCTTTTGCCGCCTTTGACTTTGATCTTCTTTTCCGTTGGGACGATGACAGCGAAGATCTTGTCTTCCATGCCCAGTGACTCGATGCGTTGTTTGAGATTCCTAGCCACGGCGTTTTCATAGCCGGCATAAGTATGGATGGCGTACCAATTGCGTTCACCGGTTGTGTTTTGTTTGGTCATGGTAATTTAAAGTTTAAGAACAAATAGCACCAGTCGCGCCTTCAGGCGAGAGAAGTGTCGCGTAATTCGAGCGAAGCGAGAATCGGAGCGACACTTGTCTCGCCGAGGCGCGAAGATATTTTAAATAATAATTTTGCATTTTCAATTAGAATAAAAGTGTTAGTAATCTCGAAAATACAAAATCGGCGATGCCGAGAAGGATGGCCGTGGCCAAAGAAACCGTAATGACAAGAATCGTAAATCGGGTCGTTTCGGCGCGAGTTGGCCAATTGACATGAGTCATTTCAGCCCTTGTTTCCCTTATATATTCAGTGATTTTCATATTTTTATTAAAAAACCCCTCCTGGGGATAACAGGTTGATAATATACCCGTAGGTACTTAAAGTCAATGATTTTGGAACTGATACACTCTCCTTTGAGTTTGAAGGGACTAGTTTTTAGGAACTAGAGACTAGCGAATCGCAGGTTGTGCGATTCACTAGTCCCTAACAACTAGTCCCTAGTCCCTTGCGATTCAAGTCCCTTATTTGATCTCATACGTGATCGTCACATTGTCAGTCACTTTCTGTTCACCCGTCGGGATCTCCGGAGAGACTGAAGCAACCTTGGATGACATCATGTCCGTGGCGCCCATGGCATAGACCGGACGAGGATAATTGCTGTTATTTTCCGAGAAACTGATGATCCTGACCAGAGAAACGCCGAGCTGTTTGGCCAAAGTATTGGCTTTGTCCTGGGCATTGGCTATGGCCTTGGAGCGAGCCTCGGCCTGGACAGCTTCCGGTTTGTCGACAGAGAATGACAGTTGGCCGATATTCTGAACACCCAAGGAACCAATCGAGGTCAATAATGCCCCTGCGCTCTTCAAATCACGGACTTTGACCAGAATGCTTTGGCTGACGTCATAACCAGTCAGGATCGACTTGGAAGGAGGACAGCTATAAGTAGAACAGACGCTGTTTTGGTATTCATAATGCGGATTGATGGAATAGGACTGAGTCTGAATATCCTTGTCAGCCACGCCGCCATCGCGGACAGCCTTCAAGGCGGCATTGATCTTGGTCGTAGCTTGGGTTTGGGCGTCAGCCACGGTTTTGGCCGTCTCCGTTACGCTGAATGAAAACGTAGCGATATCAGGCACAGCAACTGCGTCGCCCGTTCCGTCAACGTTAATGGTGTTAGTGGTATTCGGGTTGACTCCGACATAACGGATCGACTTGATCTCTTTGACGGAAGTCACGGCCAGAAATATGATCAGAAGTCCAAGGACTCCCATGGTCGCATTCCAAAACTTTGAAGGGATGTTCATGATTATTGGTTATTTAGATTATAATAGGTTCATCTTAACTTGAGATGAGTATTTCGGCAACTGACTTTTTCTTTTTGTCATTCCCGCGAAGGCGGGAATCCAGTGTCGAACACCAATTACAGACTTCTAATATCCCCGCACCCTCTCAGCGAGACAAGTGTCGCTCCGATTCTTCGCTTCGCTCGAATTACGCGACACTTCTCCCGCCTGAGGAGGGTGCGGCTACGCGATTCGTTTTTCATATTACTAGTTGTTATATTCTGGATTCCTGCCTTCGCGGGAATGACACTAAGATCATTTCTTCTCGCACAAATCCATCAAATTCTCAAAAAGTGAAAGCACGGTCATCGGCCCCACTCCTCCCGGAACCGGCGTGATGGCGGCCACAACTTTGTTCACGGCCTCAAAATCGACGTCACCGACCAGTTTTTTGGTTTCAATCTCGTCATCCAGTTTTTCACCGACCAAGGTGTTTATCCCGACATCTATAATGACTTGGCCTTTCTTGACATTCTTTTTCTGGATCAAGCCAGGCTTGCCTGCTACACAAATAACGACATCAGCCACCTTGGTCTCTTTGGCCAGATCCTGAGTTTTGCTGTGACAAACGGTCACCGTAGCGTTTTCATTGAGACACATGGCGATGACCGGCTTCCCCACCAAAGTTGATCGGCCGATGACCGCGACTTTCTTACCGAACAGATCGATCTTGTAACTCTTCAAAAGAGTCCGGATGCCCCTTGCCGTGGCCGGTAAAAGAGCGTCTTCGTTGCCATCGAGCCATCGTTTGACGCTATGAGCCGTCAAAGCATCGACATCTTTGCTCGGCAGGATTGAATCAATAACGGCGTCATCGTCAATTTCTATGGGTAGAGGCAACTGGACGATTATTCCTTGAATCGTAACGTCGGCATTACATTCCTGAACGATACTTATAAGCTCGCTTTGCGGAACCGTCTCCAAAACCTGAATATGCTTGACATTGACGCCGATCTTCTTCCCGAAGGCTTTCTTGGCGTTAATATATGAATTGGAATCGTCGCGATTGCCCGCCTGGATGATGGCCAAAGTCGGCGTACTTGAAAGCGCCGAAACCCTTTTGGCCAGTTCCGGAACGCGTTCATCGCGCGTTTTGCGTCCGTCGAGGATGGTAGCTGACATAAGAAAAGCATAACATATATAGACTCGTTGTGAATGCTTGTTTCAATCCCAGAATATTCTCTCGATTTGACCTTGAATTTTTTCGCTTCGGCAATGTTTCAACATTCCAAGATATGAACATATTGAATTCGTAAGCTTTTCCTGGTCTATCAAACCAGTCTCTAAATCCAACCTTAATCTCGCAATCTTTTTAAGCATCCTTTTCTTCGTGCTTGTTCGGAGAACTTTGTAATGTGGCAAAGAAACGTATCCAAGAAAGTCCGTCCCCTGATAAATCTTTCTTATTTCTAATTTTCGTGGATGTAAATCCAAATCCATTTCACTTTTAAGAAAATCAGCAATTACCGAAATATGACTTTTAAGTTGTTCTTTTGATTCATCAAGAATCACAAAATCATCACAATATCTTATGTAATATCTGGCTTTGAGTTTATGTTTAATAAATTGGTCGAATTCATTCATATAAATATTGGCAAAAAGCTGACTGGTAACATTACCTAAAGGCAAACCCTTCTCTGGTGTGTGATTAAATGATTCAATAATTTCTTGAATGAAAATAAGCAATTTTACGTCCTGAATTTTTCCTGAAATTAGTCGAATTAACTTATCATGATCAACAGAATCAAAGAATTTTCTGATGTCACATTTCAAGACATAAGCTTGCCGTGTGAAATTTTGCGAAACTTTTCGTGAAAATACCTCCAATCGTTTGACTCCAGCATGAGTCCCTTTTTGATTTCTGGAAGAATAAACGTCATAGATAAATGAAGAATTAAATACATGGTACAATTTCCGGTGCACCGCCTGGAAAAGCACCCGATCGCGGACACTGGCAATATGAATGGTCCGTTTCTTTGGGTCTTGAATTATTGAAACCTTGTAAGGATCAAGTCTGAATCGGCCATTTACCAAATCCTCATGTAATATAAAAAGGTTTTCTTCCAAACGAAGATTGAATTCAGCCACATCTTTATTTGATTTCTTACCTTTACTGAATTCTTTCCAGGCGGCAAAAATATTTTCGATGGAAATTACATCACAAAAATCACAACTATTATGACCCCCCCCCGACACCACATTGCCCATTATTCATGCGATTAGGATACTGCATAAGGATATTTATTGCACCAGTAATAGGTTTTCAAAACGCGATAAGCTTGGTATCCATGCGACTATCGAATCTTTGTGTATAGAAATATTATCTTTGGCAGTCGAGTCGGCATTCAAACCTGGATATCAGAAAAAGATCACCCTGGAATCTTTGCGGCTGAAAATAGAAGTGCTCAAACATTTGGTAAGAACGGAAAACGAGTTGGAAATTATTGATCAAAGAACATATCTCCGTATCGAAAAACAACTTGTCGAAATCTCAAAAATGACAAATGGCTGGATCACTTACGTAACGCAAAAAGAGTCTTCAAAATGAAAACTCCTTGCGAGAAACTTCCTGGCGAGCCCGCAAGTTCGGATTCCTGTTGTCCGGATTGTTCCAGTTGACCTTGAACTTGCCGCCGTTCCAGTTCGCGTTCGGGACGTTGCCGTCCGAATTGCGGGAACCCTCGTATTACCCTTCCCCTTCCACGTCTCCGAATGTCATTCGCATAACATTCTGTGTCTGCTCTGGTATTGCGAGCTTTGTATGGAAAAGAGTAAGCAGTTTCTAAATTATGGACAAATTGTTATAAGATTAAAATAATCAAACCAATTTAACAGTCCTTGTCACATTATACAAAAAATGCCCCCGCTTTGGTAAACGGGGGCAAGTGAACAAGTTAAAAGATTAAAGTGTAACTGCCTGGCGAGCCCGCAAGTTCGGAAACCTGTCGTCCGGATCGTACCAGTTGACCCAGAACCGGCCGCCGTAACAGCTCGCGCTCGGGACGCCGCCGACCGAAAGGCGGGAACCAGAACATAATGTCCAATTCCTCAAATCCAAATGGTTCCCAGTCTCCATAAGGTATACGAGCTCGAGAAGTTCGCGCTCAAGGAGCGTGACCGTCTTCAACTTCGATTCTTTCTTGGAGATTTGAATGGCTGAGAGGTTTATTAGCTCCTCATCGGCTTCTGCTACATCCCGGACCCAGATGGCATAAATGCCTCTACTGGGATGACGCTCATCTTTTTCGGCCGGAACCGCTGCATCCAGATCGTTCGAATATCGCCAACAGTTGAATGATGCGTCGCAGGCGTCATAGACACGATTGTTCGTGAGGGTTGTGTCGCCGATCACGAGAAGACGGTCGTAGTCTTTCTGGCGTTTGGGGATGATGAGTCCGGAAGTCGTAAACGACCACTTGAGCGACCTGAACATCGCTTCCATGCCGGCAACTTGCTCATCGGTAGAGCGCTCGACGCAAGGTTTGGGTGTTTCGCGAAGGATTTCGATGCGGGGGCGTGATGGTGAAACCTCTTTTGCAGAAGTTTCTGAAACCATTACCGACGCGTCGGAAAAACCTCTCAAAAGTCGTGCCGCGATCTCTTCACGACCTTCGTTGGTCACAAACCGATCCACGATTTCCTGAGAGATAACTCCGACATTGCCAGCGATTAAACTGACAAATTTAAGTCGGCGTGCCGTTTGCTCATCAACAACTATCGAGGGTGCCTTATTCATAGGGTGCCTCTTCCATTAGGAATCGAGTTCACCCGCGACTTGACGGTGGGTGTTTGGTTATTCAAGGTACTTACTCGATTCTGGCTGTGTTATACTACTATTAGTATCGTTAGTCAATAGCGCTTGGAAAAATTCTAAACCACCCGATTTTCCTCCATGCGATAGATTATTTTGCCGTGAGATTCGATTTGCTTTTTAAGCTCCTCATTTGTGAGTCTGGAGAAATCCAGGACATCGACGTTGTAGAGGAAAGATGCGGCATTATTCAGGAATTCACGGAGGCTGCCAGCGGTATTCTCCTTCAAATCCCCTTTTAGGGCGATATCGATATCAGATGTTCTTTTGAAGCTTCCTAGAGCTCGAGAGCCGAAAATCAGCGCCTGATCGATGTCCGCGTAATGACCAATGGCGTTGACGATGAAACCGAAATGTTCGGCCTCAAGGCCAAATTCATTTACTGAGTGATCCTTTAAGGTATTCATAGAGTTTTTTTGGCACGGGAGTATAATTCATAAAAGATAATATATCATTTTTTAGGGATTTAACATAATACTCAAAATATAAATATATTGTTAGAATCGCCTTATGGATGAAGCATTACAAATGGACGGGATCGTCCGTTGCGGCCGATACGCCTTCGGCCCAAACCGTTTTCATTATTGCGGACCGGACGCCAGCCGCGAGATCAAAGCCTGTATTGACAACAACATTAACGATTATCCTTTGAAAAAACTGCTCGAACAGTTCAAAAACCTGTTTCCGTACCTTAGATTGATAGCCACGGAAAATAAAATTGCCGATCCTTTCGATAATAGGGTCGTGGAAGCTTATTGGCTTGGAAATTATTATCTCAAGAATGTCGAAAAGCGGCCTTACGACCAATTCATAAGAACAGGAATCAGAGCTAAAGAAAAAATGAAATCTCGGGAATTCGACTGGCTTGAGGAAAAAATCGGCCAGGGCGCTCTTCCCCATCACTCTTTTCACGTATTCAATGTCTGGGCAAAAACCATAGATTTGCCTGGCGGCGAAGCCAAGGCGTTATTCAATATGGACGAATGCCGGATCAGTTCCGGCCGGATACAATCGACAAATGGCCCGGAAATCATGGTCAAGACCGAGCCCCTTCTTTATTCCCAAGGTAAAATTTTTCTGGGCCAACCTGTTTCGAGGACAATCACAAGAAAATTGGAGGCTGAATATGATATAGAAAATTTGAAACCAGGCCAGATAATTTCCATTCATTGGAGCCAGCCATGCGAAGTCATTACCGAAGCACAGGCGACGCGTTTGCGTCAATTCACTATGGCTAGCATAAAATTCGCAAACCAGACAATGTAAGAAAAAAGACCGCGATTACAGTTTGGTGCTCCACCTCGCGAATATCCCGCACGGCAGTAATCTAGATATTGACCATTCGGCTCTGAGAGCCTCAGACTCGATGAGTTGATAATTAATGGTCAACGGCATTTCAGCTTTTTTCATTTTTTCGTTGTCATTTTCCATTTTGATTTTTGATTTTTCAATTCCTGATTCTTGTACCGCCAACTCCCCTGTTTCAATATCACCGCCAAGTTTTTCCTTGAGCTTGAGCAAGATATTCTCATAAGCCAGCGCAGAGTAGCCGGAAGCATAACCGTTTATCAGAAAGAAAAGTGGCTTGTCGCTGAGAAGTTTCAAACAATCCTCGACCAAAGGCAGGAAATCTTCCTCAATCTTCCAGACTTCATTTTCCGGACCATGGCCGAAGGCCGGCGGATCCATGATGATGCCGTCATACTTCCTTTCGCGCTTGATCTCCCTTTTTACGAAAGATCGGGCGTCTTCCAGAATCCAACGGATTGGTTTCTTGTCCAGACCGCTTAGCTCCGCATTCTCCCTGGCCCAAGTGACCGCCGCCTTTGAACCGTCGACATGGACGACTTTGGCTCCGGCCTGGGCGCAGGTCAGTGAGGCGCCACCTGTATAGCCGAAGAGGTTTAGAATTTCAACATCTCGGTTTTGGATTTGACCACCAGACTCTTGCTTGTCATTCCCGCGAAAGCGGGAATCCAGTGTTGAATCGTTGGCGCCATTTCCAGCAACACTGGATTCCCGCTTTCGCGGGAATGACACAGTGTTTGCGGATGCGTCATCTTTTGCACCAATGACATTTCGCATCCACTTCCAATTTTCCGCCTGTTCCGGAAACAACCCCACATGCTTGAACGGCGTCGGTTTGATCGTAAACTTAAGCCCGACAAACTCGATCGGCCAACTATTGGGAGTATTGGGTTTAATAGTCCAGCCTCCTTTAGTTTCTTCCCTACTGAATACACCATCAGCCTTTTTCCATTCAGTGATGTCTAATCGTTTAGCCCAAAGCGCCTGTGGATCGGGACGGGAAAGGACGACTTTTCCGAATCGTTCCAGCTTTTCGCCATCGCCGGAATCGAGAAGCTCGTAGTCAGCTGAAGGCTCGGTTATTAAGATGTTGGTGGTTTTATTCATGTTGCAAATTTCTAATTTCTAATTAACCTAATTTCTAAGAAATACCCAAGCACCAATTTCCAGAACCAGAACTCGCAATTAGACATTGGGATTTGTTCATTTATTATAAATTAGGAATTAAAAATTAGAAATTTTCCTCCCTTGGTATTTAGCAAAAACATTCATGGCCGTGACAAACAAGATTGTCGAAGTCAAAGCCGAACCCATGCAGTAGGCGCAATATGAATGGATGATGAAGACTTGGAGGAATATGAACCAGAGCGAGGCCATAAACCCGAGAATAGTTAGGAGAAGCGCCCATTTGAGATGCTTATGGGCCCGACTTTCAAGGAAACCGGAAATACCGACCAAAACCAGAAAGTAATATATTGAACCGCCCAATGCCACCGGCATGCCGTAAACTGTGGAATACGGACCGGTCAGGACCTTTTCACAGCCGGCGACGATCGAACATGGCGGCACCCGTCCTTGAAAGTGCTCGACGGTGAGATAAGTCGAGTCGACAAAACCGAACAAGGCGACGATCAAAAGGAAGACCGCGATCTTATTTGGCACCTCCGACAGCGGCTGTTTCAATAAGTGTTTCAAATTCTGCATAACTTGGGGGATTATTGATAGGTTTGCCATTGACAAAGAAGGTTGGTGTGGCATTGATACCGATACTGACGCCTTCTTTGGATGAATTTGTGATCTTGTCTATCAAAGTCGAATTGCCTTGTCCTGAGCTTGTCGAAGGAGCCATGTCGGCCTTGAACTTGGGAATATCCAAACCGATGGTCTCGGCGTATTTGACGAATGTCGGCACAGCATCGGGCAATTCCGTCCATTCGGTGTGATTGGCGAAGATGAGCTTGTACATGTCCCAGAATTTGCCTTGCGCGCCGGCGGCCTCCGAAGCCAAAGCGGCCGGGACAGCATTGGGATGCTGGGCCAAAGGAAACTGGCGGTAAACGAATCTTATCGGAACCGTACTGCTGGCCAACAGTTGTTCTATCTCATAAAAATACATTTCGCAAGCCGGACACTGGAAATCACTGTACTCGATAAGCGTTACAGGAGCGTCTGATGGTCCGTAAACATGATCTTCACTGGTGATAGGAGCTGGCTCTTTGAGACTAGAGAGAGTGTCCTTGGCCGGCTTATTCATGGCGGCGATAAGGCCAACGACTATGAGGCCCAGTACGACAATGAAAACGGTCCAGAATGTGATGCGTCTTGAGTTCATGTCGCCAGTTTAAAGGAGAAAGAAAGGTTATGCAAGGGTTCCTCTGGAAAAGACAACTATTCATTTGTTATTCCCGCGAAGGTAGGAATCCAGAATGTCACCAATGACAAAATCCAAATGACAAATTTCCAATCAAATCTAAAGCTCAAATGTCAAAATTTGGATTTTGGGTTTTGACATTGATTTGTCATTTGAAATTTGAGCTTTGACATTTAACACTGGATTCCTCATTTAGCAAAATGACCTACTGGGCGCCTTCGCGGGAATGACAAACGAGAGACTTATCTTAATGTCAAATTCCTTCCGTGAGCGAAACAATCCTGTATCCCCTTGATTCAATAGTTGAGAAGATCTCATCGAGAATATTGCCGGTGATCTTGTTGCCAAGATGCATGAGATAAATGTTGCCGGGCGCCAGGCTAGAAAGGATCCTCTCTTTAACGGCTTCGGCTGTCATACCGGTAGACTCCTCCCAATCGCCGGCATCAATTGTCCAGTAAACCGACCAGTAACCTTCTCTGGCGGCGGCTTCAAGAACTCGATCGTCACGGTCGCCGTAAGGAGGACGAAAGTAAGGCTTCGAAGATGTGCCAACCGCGATCTCCAAACTTATGTTCATCCTTCTCAATTCCATAGCAATCTGGCCGTTGTCCAATTCCGTGAGGTGAGGATGATTAAAGGTATGGTTAAAGATCTCATTGCCTTCCTTAGCCATTTTCCGGACCAGATCGGGATATGAATGGACGAACTGGCCGGTCAGAAAGAAAGTACCATTGATCCTATGTTTGGACAGAATGGAAAGTATTTGGTCGGCTGAATCGGCGCCGGAACCACCGTCAAAAGTAAAGATGACTTGTTTCTTGGAAGTGTCACCGCGAAAAATCTCTTTGGAAGAAACAATATTGGGATGCTCGACAGGTGCAATAGCTGTCGGCGTTATATGATTGGCCAGAGAATTGATCAAGACGAGAATACAGCCAAGGACAAGAAAGAACAGACCAAGACGAGCTTCGACGGATATATTCAAATCGATATCTTGTTGCACAACATATAGTATATCAGATGAATAAGAGCGGAATAAAAACCAAGACCAAGATGATCCGATATATTCCAAAAGCGGCAAAAGAATGATTTTTCAAATAGGAAAGAAGGAATTTGATGCTGACAATCGCGGCCAGGAAAGAAACGGTGAAGCCGATGCTCAAAGTCCCCATCTCATTCAGGGAAAAGGCGTTCAAATTCTTGACCAAATCCAAAGCGGTGGCGGCCAAGATCGTCGGCACGGCCAAGAGGAATGAGAATTCGACGATCGCTTCTTTGCTGAGACCCAGGAACATTCCGCCAACTATTGTTGCCGCTGATCTGGAGACACCGGGAATTATTGCTATCGCTTGGGCAAAACCGATTAGCGCCGACTTCTTGTAACTCAACTGACGGACATTAGTGATCAAGTTTTCCTTTTTGACGAATCCTTCAAAGAAGATGAGGATCAAACCGCCGAGAGCCAGTGAAACGAGGACTATGACCATATTTCCAAGAAGATAATCTTTGAGAACTTTGTATGCCAGCAAGCCTATCACGGCCGTTGGAATGAAAGCGACAAGCAAACGTTTTAACATTTCGATGTCCCAAAATTTCTTCCAGAAGAAAACGATAACAGCCAAAATGGCGCCGCTTTGGATAGCGATCTCAAAGGTTTTGACAAATCCGGTCTGACCGAGACCCAAAACATATGAGGCAATGATGAGATGCGCCGTCGAGGAGATCGGTAAAAATTCGGTAAAACCTTCAACAAAACCGAGAATTATGGCGGAAAAGGCGGAGATCATTCCTTAAATGATAACATATCCGAAAGGTGCAATAAAAAGCCGAACACGATGAAGTGTCCGGCCGAGTAAACTCCAAACCATCATTCCATTTCTAGATCACTTGATGTTGAGTCTGGCAGTGTAAAGAGCGCGAGCCAAGAGATTCCCTGCGCTGATAAGCGGTTCCAGAATCGGTCCACAATTTGAAAAATTGTAGGCTTTTTCAGGAACGATATTATTCTCTTCGAAGACCAGATCAAGCATTTTCTTGAAAACTTCCGAAGTCGGAACATGCTGACCGTGCTCAATGTGTTTGAGCAAATCAAAATGCCGCATAAGGATAATAATTTCGCGCCAATATAGTTCAGCGGGCTTGAAATCCGGAGTCTGCCCCGTACAATTCCATCTCGCATTCAGCATACTCCAAGCGTTCATCGTGAACCGCTCGGCAAACTTGCGAGCGACGTCCAGGTAGTGTCTTCCTTTATTCTTCCCTAACCGTTCTGGATTGTACGGTCGCAGGTTGTCATAACCGCCATAACCGCCAAACGGGCGGAAAAACCAGAGAAGTTTGGAAAATAGAGGTTCCTCGTAAGGCAACATGAGGGGATACTGAGCCTTTTGTTCCTCCGTCTGAGCAAAAAAATTATTGCATAAGATGGCGAAGGCATTTGCACTGAGGTTCGATTTCAAATCAACGATCGAAGCATACGATTCGAGCGTAAAGCGGAAACCCGTATTTTGCGGCAAACCATCAAAGACACGATGCTCACCATGCCTATCGGCCAACTCCAGAAAAAAGAGGAATCGCTCGGGGCCGTTCCCGTCCCTCTTCTGGCTCTTATGCAACCATTCTAGACGGTCATCATACAGCATCGGCCTTTTCCATCGTTTCAACATGTTCTCCCAACTTTCGACTCCTTCCGATATCTCGATCGAGTCCAGCGCGTGGGGTTCGCGCTTCTCATCAGCTTCATTTTTCATAGAACAATCCTTTTGTTATGCACCGCTATTTGGTGCGCCTAAAGAGAACATTACTACGAATTAGATAAGAGTCAACAAATTACAACTTGCTCAAATCAAGCGTACTGGTCGCCACCTCATACAGACCTTTAATGCCGTTCCAGGCCGTCAGATAAAGTTTCGAATCACCTCGGTCGTAAAAAATTTCGTTGATCTCCAGATTCTGGCCTTTGGTATCAAAAGGCTTGATGGGATTTTCCACCCGATAGCGCCAAAGAGTTCCCAGGTCTCCTTTTGGAAAGAGGTCAACATAGCCGTCACGGGCGGCGTTGTAGACATCGTTGCCATAGATGAAAAGTCCGAGAGAGGAACCTGGCAAATAGAAGCGCTCGTAAGAAAGATCGTTCGTATGAATTCGCAAGCCGTAAGGAACTGTCTCACAACCGACATAGATGTAACCGGTTGAAGTTGAATTCTGGACAAAAGGCATATCGTCACTCATGGAGCAAGGAGAAATCTCGGTGGCGTAGATCGGACGAAGCGTCCGAGCGTCGGCCTTTTCAAAACCGTTTATCATTCCTCCGCCAAAATATAATTCCGTAGAACTGCCGTAGATGCCGATGGCCGCCGAGTGACCGTTGGGGATGTGGTCCTTGAAATCCATCATCAAATCGCCTCCGATAATTTTGACCTTGAAGATTGCTGAAGGATCGGTGTTGGTGATCCCGTAAATGTAAGCGCCGTCGGTGACGATGGCCGGCTTTTTCCCGCCATCAACGGTTGTTGTGCTTATGATAGTTGAAACGGCATAGGTTTGCGGATTGAGAGAATAGATTTGCAAAGAGGAATTGTTTGAAAGTTGGAAATATATCCGGTCGTTCACGGCATCAAAAATCATCGATTCGACATCCCCTTTTGCCGGCAAAGTCACGATCACCGGACGGGAAATGTCCGTGCCTTTGCCGAAAATAACAATTTGATTTGTCTCAAATGGATTGCCGGCCACGTCAGCCATGCCGATAAAGATCCGGCCATCGGCCACGACCGTGCCGTGGGCATAGGCGAAGATATTCGGCGATTGTTCCCGGACGTTGGCCAGCCCCAGATCAACCCGAGAATGAATCGACGGTAAAATGACGCTTTCGATCTTTTTGAACGGAATGATCGGTGCAACCGTTGCTGAAGGGATTGGATTAGGGCTTGAAACAATAGCGGGTGGATTTTCATATGGCCCGATGTTGAAATAGACCTTTTGCCAGCAGACCAGAAAGAACAGCCAGACCAGGATGGTTATGCCGGAAGTCACAATGAGCGGAACATGCTTTTTCACGTCCATTATGGACATTATTATAACCTATTTGAGAATAGTAATATTTCCGCCAAACAGACCCTTCTTGTAATAACTGAACCGCTTCCCCGTCTTTTACGTATATATAATGGCAATACGACTATGCAAACACTTATCAATGCGAATATTTTCTTTTTCGTCGCGACGATCGGTTTTGTTATTATCGGCATTCTTGTCGTGATCGCACTGATATTCTTGATACAGATCCTAATAAACCTGCGCAAACTATCGGAAACGGTCAAGGATGAAGCCGATATGATCTCTGACGATATTGATACCTTGCGTGCCAGAACAAAAAGTCTGAGTTGGATAATAGCGTTCAAACTTTTCAGAAAATTATTTTCGAACAGAAACAAAGATTAGTAGACTAACAAATACACATATGTCAGAAGAAAATCAATCACATAAAATGGGTATCGGACTCAGCCTCGCCGCCTTGGCAGCGGCCGCCGCTGGCGCTTATTATCTCTACGGTTCCGACAAAGCCGCTACGAATCGCAAGCAAGTCAAAAGTTGGATGCTCAAAATGAAAGCCGAGGTTATGGATGAGGTCGAAAACATCAAGGACCTCAGTCAAGAGGCTTACGATAAAGCCATAGACAAAGTCTCAGAAAAGTACGCCGTGCTCAAGAATATCGACAAGGATGAGTTGAAGGCGCTTGCCCAAAGGATGAAATTTCATTGGAAAGAGATCAAAGATGACATCGATGAGACTGTGGGCAAGGAGATGAAAAAGGCTGAGAAAAGAGAATGAGTTGAAATTTGGTGTCACAACCTTCAACAATATTTTCGTACAAAAAATCCCCATAGCGCTGTCGCAGTGAGGATCTGTGGATTCTGGCATTCTCATGAACTCAACGTACGGCGAGCGTCTCGCCGGCATACTCCAAACCCTTCGGCTTGATGATGACTTTCTTGTCGCCATCTTCGATGTGCCCGGCGACGAAGGCCCGCAGTCCCAATCCCTTAGCAATCTGGATCACAGTTTCAGGATCATTATGTCCGCTTGGTAAATAAAGTGCAAAACCAGCGCCCATATTGAGATTGCCGTAGGCTTCCATGTCATCGACTGGTCCATGCTCTTGCAGGAAGTCGAAGATCGGAAGCTGTGTCGGAAGCGTTTCAATAACATAGGTGAACGGCTGTGTCGCCCGCATAAGCTTGCGCCAACCGTGGCCAGTGATATTGACGGCATAATGGATATTGACTCCGACGTTGAGACAATCTTCGACGAGGCCGACATAGATGTGCGTCGGATCGAGAAGTGTCTCACCATAGGTGCGGATGCCAATCTTTGTGAGATAACCCATGGGTAGCTTATTCGCAATCTTCCGGGCAAGCGTAAGCCCGTTGGCATGAATACCGGAACTCTCGATGATAACGATAGAATCACCGTGCCTGATGTTCGCCGGATTGATCAGACGGCTTTTGGGAGCGATGATACCGACTGTGGCACCGGCCAGATCTTCCGTACCAAGTTCGATGATGCCTTTGAGTGTCGGCGTTTCTCCTCCGCCCCAGACGCATCGCGCCGACATGTTGGCCATTGTCGTACCTTCGATGAGATCATGGCTCCACTTCTTGTCTTTGAACCGATCGGAATCCTGAACGGCCAGGTATTGCCCGTACACTAGCGGCATAGCGCCGAGAGTGATGAGGTCATTGAAAGCCATCGCCGCATTACATATGGCGACTTTATCAAAGAATGACTGCCCCGTAAGAGACTTCATCTTCTCAGCCAATTGCTGCATGGCTCCGGCCACCAGGCTTTTCGTCCCTAGACCCTCGACGACTAGTCCGAGATAGCCCCACGGAGCCTCGACTAGAAATGCGCTCTCGCCTCGAGTCCATCCGACAACTTTGAATCCGAATCTCTCTATATTGCGATCCGTCGTTAATGCGGCCATCTGTGCCATCCGTTTGAATGGGTCCATGGCGTCATAATTAACGCCGGTGCCCGCATAGGTCATAGTCTGTTCTTTCATGCATTTTCCTTTTGTTGAGCTAATTCAAATTGAATACTACGCATATGTACTGAAAACGCAAGCCAGATTGACAATATCCCGAAAACGACTAGTCTTTGACTCCAGACAACGAAAGGAAAAATTGATCTATGAAAACAATGAAAACTGCGTTGATTTCGGTGTACCACAAAGACGGTATCACTGATTTCGCGCTCGAACTCATCAAACTTGGAATAACCATATACGCCTCCGGCGGTACGGCCAAACACCTCACAAAAGCCGGCATTAAGGTCCTCGACGTCGCGACCCTAGTCGGCGGCGAGGCAATTCTCGGGCACAGGGTTGTTACCCTTTCCCGTAAAGTGCACGCCGGACTTTTAGCCCGCTATGATGTCCCTGAAGACATGGCTGAGCTTGAACGCCTCAATATTCCGTGCATCGACCTCGTGTGCGTTGACCTCTATCCGCTCGAACAGGAGATCGCCAAACCGGACAGCACAGAATCGTCAGTCATCGAAATGACCGACATCGGCGGACCGACTATGATCCGTTCGGCGGCAAAAGGCTGCCGCGTCATCGTCTGTGATCCGACAGACCGCCAGCCTGTAATCGAATGGCTGAAATCGGATGGACAGAAAGACCCAGGCCTGCCAGGCAGATTATGCGCAAAAGCCGAATTCGTCGTCGCAAACCATTGCATGGCATCCGCTACATACCGTAGTGCGGGATGGTACCGTGGCCTTTCCGGCGAGCTTGTCGCTGAATGTAAATACGGCGAGAACGCTCACCAAACACCGGCAGCGTTGTTCTCTTCGGGGATCGACGATCCGCTGGGGCTCGACAAATTCACTGTGGTTGAAGGTACGCCTCCCAGCTACAACAACTACTGCGATTTGGACCGGCTGTTACAGACGATGACACATGTTGCGGTCGCCTTTCGCAACATAAGCGGAAGAAAAGACGGCAAAATTGCGATCGGAGGGAAACACGGCAATGCATGTGGCGCATGTACCAGTTACAACGATGAAGATGCGCTACGTTGTGCAATGAATGGTGATCCGTTGGCCATCTTCGGAGGACTGGTGATGACGAACTTCCCGATAGATGAGAAGCTGGCTGAATCTCTCTCCGGTAAGATGCTCGACGGTATCATCGCCCCCGGTTTCTCCGTAGAGGCCATCGCTAAGCTCCGGCGCCGAGGCGATAAATGCCGGTTCATTGAGAACAAAGCTCTGTCATCCGAGATAGGGTTGGACGCGGTGCCGCGATTCCGCTACGTTCGTGGAGGTTTCCTTCGTCAGCCGAATTACACGGCGATGATGGACTTCAGCCACGCCAATCTCAAAAAGATTGGCGACGCTTCTGAGCGACAACTCATCGACATGCTTCTGGCCTGGGCCATTGGTTCGACCAGCAACAGCAACACGATCACTCTCGTCAAAAACAGCATGTTGATCGGCAACGGTGTCGGCCAACAAGATCGTGTCGGCGCAGCCAAATTGGCGATCGAAAGGGCGACTCGCTCAAAACACGACATCAGCGGTGCCGTGGCCTACAGCGATTCGTTCTTCCCCTTCCCTGACGGACCGGAGACCCTGATCAATGCCGGCGTCACTGCGATCCTGACCTCGAGCGGTTCGGTCAAAGATCAGGCGACAATCGACGTCTGTGTCAAAAACAACGTCACGTTGTACATGATCCCCGATCCGATCGGACGAGGCTTCTTCGGTCATTGAGTTGACTTCATTATTCACGTGCCACTCCCCTCAAGGGTGTGGCACTTTTTTATTGCACAAAAAAGACTCACTCCGATTTCTCAGAGTGAGCTGCGATTCCGAAAGAGCGATTATCCTTTTTTCAAGTAGGCTTCAGCGGTCTCGGCGATTCCTAACGCTTTCTCCGTAGCGAGACTGATGTAAGCCTCCGGATTGCTTATCATCTGAACCGTCTCTTGGGGAATTTTATCCCAAACTACTGAGTTCATCCCCACTTTTCCTTGAAGTACGCGCTTCGTTGCATCAAGGAGAGAAATATTGGCGGACCGAGAGTATGGTACTGCTTCACGATTCACCAACTCATGCGCATCGCCTTCGTAACCAGCCATCTGGAGAGCGATGTAGATCGGCTCCGCCAGTATGTTATCACCCTGAAGCTCCAGATTGCGCTTGCATGCTTCCGGATCAACTGAGATACGAGCGATGAACGGCGGGTCGCCGCGCAAGAGAGTGTTCAACTGCGAGACCAAGTTCACAACAATTGTCGGGAAGTCCCGAGCGATGGCGCTGTTCACCAGGTCCCGTTGATGCTCACTTATGAGCACGTCCATGACCTTGCCGAATTCGCTCTTGGTCTTCAGCCAGGTGCTTTCTAGGTTTTCGAAATTAATCGGGTTCCTTTTGTGCGCCATGGTTGATGAGCCGACTTGGCCTTTGTCGAATGGTTCACCAAGCTCTGCGATTTCGCTTCGCATGAGATGCCGACCATCCCGACCGAATTGACCGATAGAAGCCGATAGCTTCACACAAGCAAACAAATAATCGGCGAGTGGTTCCGGTGGCAGAATCTGCGTACTGATTGGCGCTGGTTTTAATCCAAGCTTACGCAGCACAAGCCCTTCAAACGTCTGGGGTACAGCGTAACCAATTTCTTCGCCCTCTTCTTTCTTGACGGCATTCTTGGCATAGTCGATAATCCCGACCGCTTTCTGTGCGTTGTACGCGCCGACAGCGCCGGAGATCTTTCCCACGAGCCCATAGGCTGCCGCATTGGCACTCTCGAGATTCCGGAGAATCCTGCTCAAGATCGTGGCAAACCAGAAACCGACCGTGATTGGCAGCGCATGCTGGCCATGCGTACGACCGATCTGCTTCTGGGAGGCGAATGTCCGGGTCCGCTCGATGAAATGCCCAATGACTTTGTCAGCCAAGGGCTTGACCACCTCGGTGTGAGCACGGAGGAATTGAAGCGACCGCGCAGTATCGAGGACGTCATAGCTCGTGAGTGGAACATGAATCCATCGGCGAAGACCGAGGGGTGACCGCTCTTGAGCCAAGCGAACCCAGGCACGGATGTCATGCTTAGTAATCTTCCGCTCGACTTCATCGACTTCGCTCGTCGTGATAGAGAGAAGTTTCTGCTCGACTTCCGGCGTGAGAAGGACGATGTCGGCCGGAGGAATAACTCCGATGTCCGCCAACGTCCTCATGGTTGCGATTTCTACTTCGGCCACACACCTGAAAAGGTTGTCGTAGCCGAAATGCCCTTGTAGGTCTTTCGGTTGATACCGGGGGTTGCCCGGCAATGATAAGTTAGGCATATGTGGCCCTTTCTATTGTTTTTTGTTTACCGCGTCCGCCGTAGCCTTGGCGAAGGCGGATACTTTCCGAAATCAATACTACTCAAAAATACTGAAAAGGCAACAAAAAAGCTCCGGAAGGTCCCTCTCGGAGCTCGTGACTGAACATGATGTCACCAGGACATACCGGTCAAACGCTTTTCCTGATCGAAACGCAAGGCGGCATAGATGCTCGGATTGCGAATAGCCAGGATTTGCAGAGCAGCAAGCACAGCGTTTGCCGGTTCAAGCACCGTCATGACCGGAACATTGCTCGGCGTGCGGAGTGACGACCAGACATCTTCAGGGAATTCCTTGTACCCTGCCGGCACCGTGATGACCGGGACCGTGGAATTTGCTGCCAAGACCGGACCGGCGCCGTTGCTTCGTCCAATGTAGGCGATGATGACCGAGTCGCACGGCTCCTCCTGTAAATGCTGCTGCAGGAGTTTGTAAGCCAGCACTGGTTGTTTGTGCACCGAACAAGTGATCGGCAATAGTTGGAACTGCGGCTTGGGCTCAAGCTTCATAATCAGCTCCTCGACCGCCGTGAAGTGATCCTTTTCCGATCCGCACCAAACGATGAGGCGTTGGGACGGGACCCCAAAACGGTCCGTCGCGTCCGCGACTTCGCGGTACTTGGCCGTGACTGTGGTGAGATCACCGCCGTCGCGATACACCTGTTTGTCGATGTACCCGCCGGAATGATCTACCACCCGCCATGAATCATTGTCGATGACGTCGGCCAGCCGGAGCTTACCTTCGGTATTGATACCGAACTCGACCTTGAAGTCCACGAGCTTGCGCCCTTGGAGCTGCCAAGCCTTCTCGAGCACCAAGAACGTCTGGCGAGCAATGTTGCCCATCTGTTGAAGAAGTTCAGGTTCATTCGGATAAGTAAAGACTTCACCGAAAAGTAGTGTCCGGAATGGTTTCTGGCCAACCAGCACACCTTTCAGTGTCGTCTTTCTTTCTTCCGACGTGTGACCTGGATAATACAAGTCAATCTTTCCTCCGGAAACCAGCTCCATAAGCGGGTCATCTTTGACAAGATCGTGATCGCACCACTTCTTGCCATGAGTCTTCAGAAAGAACTCCACGACCAGCCTCGGGAAGATGTGTCCCTTCGGCAAATGGGGGTTACGGTCAAGATATGATCCATGCGCTTCGCGCCGGACCACCACCTCATACGGCAACATGACACATTTGTCAGCGAGAAACTCCGTGGCGCCATCTTGACCTTCGAAGGCCACTGGTATGTCGCATGCCCTGAGAAGCCGGAACACGTTACAGGTTGTGCGCGTGGCCAAGGCGGCTTTGCCGTTGATGATGTCGTGCTTGGCGCCGTCACCGGCGGTGATGTCGTCTTTCGATTCAATCCTGACTCGGGCAGGACTTTCCGGGATGGAGAAGATTCGTTTGGTCTTCCCCTCGTTCATTGGCTGAACTTCAGTCGTTTGCATATGTATTTTCCTTTCTTTGTACATTGGGAAGAATTCCCAAACCTGGCTTACAAACTACTCCCTAAGCCACAGTGAGTCAAGCTAGGCCGAGTAACTTACCCCTTCTTGCCACCTGTTCGCCCCGGTGTGCCCTTTTCAGCCCCAGGTAAGGCATTTCCACGACTTTGGCCCTAATCAGAGCCGTGTCGCGAGATTTCGGGCAATTCGATTGCCAGTGCGAATTGACTTCAAAAACGAGCTGGCGTATGTTCGTCCGTGCATGAAAAATCGATTCATAAAAGCGGAGCCGAAGGACATCGAACATTCGAGCTTCGCCGGCTACCTGCAAGCGTCATACAAAGATCTCGTCGAATGCTTCGGGGAGCCCAATGACCGGACCAAGGACGGAAAATGGCAATCGTTCGACTGGAAGGTCCGGGCAGAATGGGCATTCAAGAGCACGGCTCGCAGAGACCGCGCCGTCATCACTATCTACGATTACAAGGAAATCCAGCCAGTCGAGGAAGTGACGCTGTGGCATGTCGGACTGAAAGGATCAGCAAAAAGGCTTAAGGAATTCCTCAAACAAAAGAAGTCAATTCTACTTCATCGATCGCTTACTACGGTATAAAATTTCCTGCCGCTTCCCCGGCCTTTTCTTGTGCCGGTCTGATCTGTTCGGTCCAGCATGCTTTTACATCCCATCGAATCGGCCAATGGAAAACGCAATTGCGTACGAAAAACCATGAAAACCATATTACCACTCCGGCCACAAATACGAGTGCTGCAATACACCACTGAAAGATATAAAGTTTGTCTTTCTTTGAGAGACCCTGCGATGATCGTGTTTTCCTATATGTTAGACATTGTAGAAAATTTAGTGAATTTATATCATTTTTAACCCAAATTCACTAAAAAATGACAAAAAGACGTGAAAATTACTTTCTCTTCGGTCTTTCCCCTTTCATCAATCTGTCGAATGCTTCAAGATTACCCATGGCATCATGGACCGGATTGTGATCATGCTTCGTGACACGCAAATGCTTCCAGGATGACGAGTCCATGAAATCGCCAATGAGACCGGCATAGAAATCGCCGATCTTCCCAGTGTATATCCGGGTAGTCGGATTCTCGGCCGACCTATGGCCTTCGATAATGACACCATGGAATATCGCCCGCGACGGATACGCGACCGCGCCGAATTCTGTGAGCTTCCCCATGCTCGGACATTTACCATTGGCTTCGCAGTCAATGAAGATCAGGTTTTTGATGTCGGGATTCATTTGATAAATATGTTATCACAATGCCTTGTAGGGCTACTTCATCTGCAGAGTATTGGGAATACCATCCTTAATCCTGACAAGAGCCTTACGATATTGACCATAATCTAGTATATGCTCATGATGTAACCTACCAATAAGCAAGCCGGGATGAATATTTAGTTCTAGACTAACAGATTTTATCGTCATCGCATCAACATTCGCGCGACGGAGATCTTTCACAACATCATCAAACCCAAAAGCGTTTGATGCAAAATCATTAGCCTCATTTTCTTCTTTCTCTGTTCCTGTATCATTGATATCATCAGAGAAAACCCTATTAGGATGTTTAAGTACGTGACCAATCTCGTGCAGAAGCGTGAAATAAAAATTGTCTATTCGATCATACCGCAAAGACATGATGATTACTGGCTCATTTGGTGTAATCCAGGTGACCGCGCCATCTACGCGCGTCTTAAAAAAGTGGGGCAAAAATATAACTCGAACACCAATATGACCCAACTTAGTAATAATTTCCTTAATGCCATCATTATTTTGTGAATACTGTTTAATTTCAAAAGCGAATTTCTCTAGCGCGGTTGAATCATATTTCCCAACCCCTTTTATTTTTTCAGCCTCTTTTTTTCCTAGTAACACCCACGCTTTTAGATAATTCGAAACTATATCTCCAGTCTTTGAAGTTCGGAAATTTGCTGTACAAACATCTTTTCTGAATTGATCCAAATTAGACATGTTGAACAACTCCAAGACTGCTTTACAGAGCTCACTGGTATTCTTCATTCTTGGCGGTAAATATTTGCGTCGAATCAATTCCGGCACAGGAAAAAGCGAGTATAGTTCAGACCGCTTACTTACCTCACTCTCTTTAAATTTTGATTTATCCTTAAGAAGATATAGGTCATATTCGGATTGCATGCCGAGCCAGAGATCCGCAGATGTTCCTAGCGCAGCCGCAATAACCCGGGCCGATTCGGGAGTAATCGCTCTCTTCCCATTTATAATCTCATTAACCGTTCTGGCAGGCCGGCCTATGATTTCTGAAAATTCTGACTGAGTCAAACCACGAGCCTCAAGCTCGTCCTGCAAAATTTCTCCGGGATGAGCAACCAAGAAAGGAGTCTTATTCTTTTTTTCTTCTGAATTAATCATGATTTTATTCATAATGATTGGAAATTTCCTCGATCACTATGGTTCTCTTACTTAATTCCTCGATTGAAAAGATGAGCCTGTATTGCTTGTTGAGCCTCAGCGAAAACTTATTCTCATGCCCCTTTAGTTTCTCAAAATGATTCCCCTTAATTTCACGTATATCACCCTCATGCTTCGCATTTTTAATGATTTGAATCTTCTTGAAAAACGCTCGGGCCACAAAATCGGGGTATTTACTAATCCCTTTTCCCTCGTAATACAAGCCCTCCAATTCTGAGCTTTGGAACCGAAAATTCATATTTTAATATCGACCTATTATTGAGCTTTTTGCTCATGATTAACATTATAGCCTCCTAACACTCTAAATGCAAACAGATATTTACAATGTGTGTATAACTCCAATTTCTGAACATTACATCAGTTGTAACTATTCATTTGACAATATTGCTCATCAGGATTTATAATCGAACACATGTGGCTTCAGGTCGGGAAGTTCCACCCCTTTACTAATTAATAATAACTCAAATGGCGTTTACAACCTATTTGATTGAGCTCGTTTGGCTGAAGGCTTTCGTTGTCCCAGGCAGAGATTCAGGATTCTTGAGAAAGGACATATGTGGTGCATGGATCCGTCGAGACCAACATGGAAACCGAGATAGCGAGTACGGATGGGAAATTGATCACATCCGGGCAGTCGCAAACGGCGGGAGCGACTCGATCCTCAATCTCAGACCATTGCATTGGCAAAACAATGCTAGGAAATCTGACGGCAACCTAGTTTGCCCAGTTACCGCAGCTAGATAAAAGAAAACTGACACCTGGTCAGTTCCCTTCCTGTTCAGAATCGCTCGTCACACGATGAGCGATTTTGTATTAACATTTTATCATTGATATCCGGTATTCAGAAACCAGCTTTGTTTGCATGAAATCTCCTTTAAAAGAGACGACAAATATTGAGGACTGGATTCATGAAAGTATGAACTGGTCTACTTAGTGAACCACTTTATCCACATACGCACTATTTTCATTCTTATCGGGCCCGCTGCTATACTAGCTAGCGAGTAAGAGTAATTTAATAACGAACTGGCGACACATTCGCAATTAAGTCTGGTCGGAAACACCGAAGGACTTGCAACGTAAACTTGTCTTCATAAGAAATTATGAATACGGGCTTGCGTCGCAAGTCCTTTTTTTGTTTTTTCGCCACTTATGAAAATTAATATGAAAAATACAATTGAATTAACCGACTTCTATCGCACCTCCGACCTCGCTTGCGCGGCGGCCGTTTCCCTATTCGTACCACTCGATAGCATCGATAAGACCGACAGACGCCGGGCATTTTTCATATTCGAACGTAATAGCGAACTGGATGGATTGCTCGAGGCATTCTGGAAAGGCACGTTGCAGGTCGAGCCGCGTGCTTACTTCGATCAGATCAAAGCTCTGAAGACACGCTTGTACGAAATCGACTAGCATGGCCGCTCAATCCTGCAAAACACAGACGGTCCCGGTACTAACGCCGAAGAACGAGCAGATCTTCATTGACCGCTTGATAGAGATTTTGCTCATGCAGGTTGAGCCTAATGAAAATGAACATGGAACAAAAACCAAAAGGATTCTTCATCGTGCATAAAGAGGATGTCCTGGTAAGATTGGCCCCTCTCAATGACGCCCAGTTCCGTCTTCATTTTGTGAGTGTCGCCCAAGCCGACTTCAAAGACGGTCCCGACCGCAAAACTGGCACCATCAATGCCACTTTTTCGCAGATGTTGGCTGGCCCTCTTCAAACATGGTCCAAGAGCAAGCTTAGCCGTGTCAGAAAAGCGCTTATCGATAAAATCGGCTCCTTGGTACGAATCGGCAAACAAAAGGTTATGATCGCTCACTATCCCCTGTATCGAGCCAAGGTGAAAGATGCCGGACTCATATTCTCACTGATAAAACCTAAAGTCCTGCTCACAGAACAGGATGTTCTACAGGCGAAACAACAGCGAACTATGGAAGTGAATCAGGGTCTGGCAAATCTGGCCAAGAAGTTCACTATTCCGCCAAGCAGTGTTCCATAGGCGGAACCTATTCGTGGCTAAGAAAAAGAAGAAAAGAAACGCAAAACCTTGATAAGGTGTGGACAATCACAAAAGCGCAAAATCGCATTCTCATAAAATGGCTACGGATAAGGGTTTTGCCAAAATAGATGGCCATCGATGATAGCGGCGAGTACAAACTCGCGCCGGATGGCGTCTACAACGATCCCGGCAAGAGCGCGACGAACATGAAGCGTCCCGGCTTGCAGGATATGCTTCTCCGCATTCAGGAAGACAAAACGATACGAGCTGTCTTCGTTCAGGACACCGACCGCTTGGCACGCAATACGACTGACCACCTGTGACTATCAAGGCTTTGCTCGCCAAGCACGAGGTGAAGCTCATCTCGGTATCGCAGCCTGGCCTCGAAGATATGCCCGAAGGCAACCTCATGGATACCATCATCGCCGGCTTCAATCAATTCCAGTCACAGCTGACTGCACGCAAGTCGACCAAGAGCATGGCGCAGAAATTCAGCGAGGGTGGTTGGCCGACACATGCGCCCATCGGCTACCTCAATGTCGGCGAGAAGGATAACGAGAAAAAGCGAACAGTAATCGTCGACCCCATTCGAGGACCGCTCATCCAGGAAGCCTTCAAGCTCTATGCCACCGGCGACTACTCGGCCGTGGCCGTGCTCGACATCATCCATGAGAAAGGCTTTCGTGCCCGTAACGGCAAGCGCATCATGCTCGGCAAATTCGCGGACATGTTCAAAAATCATTTTTACTACGGCGAGATGCGCTGGCGCGGACTGATCGGTCCTGGGAAGCATCCATCACTCATAGACAAGGAGCTCTATGACCGTTGCCAAAGGATTAGCGAGGAACACAACCATCGAGCTTGCCGCCGGCATAAGCACAACTTCATTCTCCGAGGATTTATCCGCTGTGCCATCTGTGGTTGCCGATACACGGCAGAGCATAACGTTCCGAAAAAGATTTCCTATTATCACTGCAATCGCTACAAGAATAATATTCCCGGAAACGTGAAATGCATGGACCAGTACGTCGAGATGAGCAATCTGGAAAATCAGGTCCAGGAGCAATTCAACCGCCTCCAATTTACCGATGACTTCATCGCCAAGATCGAAGCTCGGCTCAAGATTGTCTATGAGGAAAAGAAAAGCTCGGTGACCGACGAGAAAAGCCGTATTATGCAGGCCAAGCTTTCCGTCGAGAGCAAGCTCGAACGCGCAGAACATAAATTAATCGACGGTGTCATAGATGACCAGTCATTCGAACGCCTCAAGAAAACGTATCGCGAACAGATAGAGGACTTCGAAAATCAGATCGCCAAGCTGGACCGCTCCAAGAACATCAAGGTAGACGTCATTCAACAGGTCCTCGCACTTACTCGGGACATCGGGACCTCATATAGCAATGCCAAGCCGGAGTTGAAGCAACTCTACCTCGGACTTTCCTGGCATCATTTCTTGGCCAAGGAGAAAAAAATCGTCGAAGCGGTGAAATCGCCAATCGTCGTGGCTTTGGAAGAAGTCGGGGCGATCACTGATGCCGCCGGAGACGCCACGAAAACCGCCATTCCTAGCCCTATGTCAGGCATGGACTCGTCGGTTATAAATAATACCGTGAGGGGTCGCGTGGTAGACGTATTCAGAACCAGTATCTATGCTTCTCCTAGCCAAATCTTTACGGAATACGCCACAACTAGGTAACTTTGCATGCTCGTTGTACTAATTTATGACTTACCCCACCAGCTACCACACTACTATAAAATTTCACAGGAGATGTATCCTATTCAAATCAATCCTAACCTTATCAACAGTTGAATCGCAACATCTCATGTTAAAATAGTCTTGTACTTATGAGTGAAAACTCCCTCGTCAATCTAATGCTCTCACACCAAGTCACTTTTCCTTGGCGTTCTATGTCGAATTTTCAACATAGAACAGAAGTAAAAGTCACATCGAACAGAGTTGACGTTGTTTACTTTGAACAACTAAATGCTTCTGGTATTGGTTTCATCGCAGCAGTCGAAGCTAAACTGCATGACTGGCGAAAGGCTATCCGACAAGCTCACAGAAATAAACTATTCGCAGATAGAGTTTATGTTGCGATGCCAACCCAATATGCTTCAGCAGCCATTGAGAATATCTCTGTGTTTAGACAGGCGTCGATTGGATTAATTTTGGTAGATAATGAACGTTCTCGGATTTATTACCACCCTCCAATGAATACGCAAAGGTCGTCAAAACACGTGATTAAAGTCAAACAAACCTTAGCTTCTCAGAATAATTAGGAAAGGAACTTTAACCAAGTTCGAAGTAGTGGTGTTTCAATTGAGTATAGTTTTTCAAAACGCCTAGTTTCTCGTATCGCCATCATGACTCTGTGGTAGAGAGACTCCTTCCCCCCATTCTTTACAGAGGCAAGCTCGGCTGGTATAGATACAATGAAATGCTTTCTGCGATGAGAACGCTCCCATTTAGATAGCTTATTTCTCTTCATGAGCGTACTTGCACAGTGCGGGCAGTTGCACTGAGTACGTATTCTGCCAAGCATATTCGTTCGCAAGCCAATTATGTGGTCAGCCTTAATTATCGACAAAAATATGCCTAAATACATTCCGTCTGGTTTCTGTGCAAATTTCGGTTTTACCCTCTTGCTCATTAATATTGGCAATTTAGGGTATGTTGTAGAAATCAAACCACTTACACCAGCCGTACTTAATGGTATAACCGACAAATCACCATCAAATAATACAAATCTGTTATTAACTACCCACGGTTCAATGAACTCTGCAATGGCCTTAAGTTGATCAGCGCTCAAAGT
Organism: uncultured bacterium; assembly: GCA_903842025.1. Lineage (GTDB taxonomy): Bacteria > Patescibacteriota > Minisyncoccia > Phycocordibacterales > PALSA-1337 > C7867-002. The sequence goes on from CAIMKX010000009.1 coordinate 49,334, forward strand.
GGTTTTATTATTAGTTACGCATATTCGAAGAACTATTCCGTCAAGACCTTTTGCAGCATAAGCATTCTTGATTTCTGTAAGTTGTGGAGACAAGAGCAGCGACTCACATATAGCTATTACTCCTATAAGTGGCAATTCGTTAGCCATCTTTTTCTTCCAATCTCTTGCAATATCAATTGCTGCGATATTCTTACTAAGGTTATCTGTGGTTAGAGGAGCTTCAAACTCCGAGGCTGGTACACATAAACCTATTGTCCCTATGCTATGTTGATTAAAAAAAATATTATCGAGGTTTTGCTGTTCTGACCAAGGAACTTCCCAGAGCATATTCTGGGCATTTGTTTTTGCTGGCAAAGTTGGCATGACATCAGTTATCCAGTATATTCCAGTGTTTCTACCTCCTTCATAGATGGTTTCAAGAACATTTGTGTGTTCGTTACCTCTACCTGGCTTGGTCTTTAAAAAATATCTAGGCATTTCAATTATCCTTGTATCATTACCAACCAAAAGAATTTTAGTTGCCCGAGAAGGAAGTGGTCGTCGTGCAGGTTCTTTGGATAACATCACGTCAATTAAATTTGAAATAACTTCGTCAAAATTAGCCCTGAAGTGCCTGACGGGAGGCGGTAATTGCTGAAGAATATCTGTGGAGTTTTTAAAAAACTCAGAAATTTCTCTGCCTGTTACAGCACTATATAATACTGCACCCACTCCATACATATCAGTCAAAACAGTGAGCTGACTTAACCTCAATTCAGACGGGTCAAATAGGTAAGTTAATACTTCAGGAGCAATAAATTTTCTGGCGGGATAAACCCTCTCGGTCTTCATCTTCTTCAAAAATTTTGCTGCTCCAAAATCAACCAAATGATAATTCCCTTGAACATCAAAAATTATGTTGGCTGGTTTAATATCAAAATGAACGATACCCGCCTCCTCAAGTGTACTGACGCATTCAATAAGTGTGACGGCCAATTTCTTGACCTCTTCTAAAGATAATTGCCCAACCTTCTTTATACGCTCTTCCAAATTAACACCATCAATAAAAGGCATTATAATAACATAATGACCTTTGACCTGATCGATCCTAATTGGTTTCGGAATGAATGGTGAATCAATTTTTAGGAGGACATCGGCTTCCTGGTATGGTAGTTCTTGAGAATCATGAACTTCTTTTACTTTACAAAATAACTGTTGACCATCTGATGTTGTTACCTTAAACTTCTCTCCATCTTGCCCTTGTTGTATTGGATCGATAGAGACAATAGAACCACCTAACATTTCCTTCATGATTTTAATACCTTTAGTATCTGATGTATTTCTAGTCATTATTAACTACGCTAACTCAAACACAAAGGCATGTCAACTATTATAATAGGTGATTTATTATCTGTACCAGATTCATAAATAAAAATATAAAGTGGTGGTTCCTTATATTAACTGTTACAAAAGTTAATCATCCAAAATTCCTATATACAACAATACCTAAATATGTATGATCCATTCACAACATACATGGACTACCGCCGAAAAATACTTTCAATCCGAATGGAATACCTAAAGGGTATTATTGACTTGGATACTGCAAAGGCTCGAATACAACCACTCCTCGATGAGATGAATATACGGGGTTTGGTAATCGCAAAGCAACACAGCAGAAAATTCACGAAGTTAACCTTTGGCTACGTGATGAGGTGAGATATTACAGCTCTTCGTTGGTTAAAATAAACTTACACAATAATAAGTGATATTCAATCTGTATACTTTGTCGTCCAAGTCGTCTTTAACTCCAAATCTCACTTGTCCTAGGTTCAAATTGCTTTAGAATTTTTAAATATTCAACCTGTATATTCGACTCTACCCATTTAGGATACAGTTGACCAATCTCACCATTCTTCATGGAAACATCATTACACGGCTCGAAGAAAAAACCATCTGGTGATGCGACAAATAACCATGATGGATTCCAGATTTTCAAAGTCTGATCAACAATCTCCTTTATCTTCTTACTATCACGGCGAGTGCAAAACTTGACTTCGACTAGATATACTTCGGTTTTATCTTGAGATATGAGCACAAAATCAGGTGCATTCCTGATATTTGCAATGACGGCTTTTATTTCCACCAGATGTTGATATTGGGCAAGCTCGGGTAGCGTATATTCGTAACCAGATCTAAGAATAGTAAATCGTCCTGATTCACGAAACATTTGTTCAAAAATAGTTTCCGCAATTCTCCCCTTTATAAGTTCGCGAGTAAATTCAATATTAGTCATCAATTTTATTATTGTTTACTTGATAATTTCTTATACAGATCAAACAGAAATTTAATGCGCATTTCATTATTTGTAAACCTCTTTCCGTAGCACGCATCTACTGATTTATCTAGATCAGCATGAACTGTTACTAGCTCTGGGGGCATCGTTTTAGGATCATACAAATCAGCAAGAGAACTATTTGGAAACTGTTGCCGAACATCCAATACTTTTTGTGCGCAAGCTTCAACATCTTTCTTATGCTCATCAGATACACTTTCTGGCCAAGGAAAATTGTTATAAACCAGTGTATTTGAATAGCGGTAATCACTTTTTAATCTACCACATACATATGATACCCAAGTCATGTGCATCAAGGACTGGAGAACGCCGAAGTCATATAGTGTAGCATCTAAAACTGCTAAACATGTGTCTCCAATGATTTTATCCTTGCCAAAAAAGCTCATTGGTATGTAGACCCTATTTTCTGAACTAACACGAGGAATAGCGACATAGTTGCTTTCTGGTTGACGGATTTCCCCAAAAAGCGCTGGGTATTTTGCCAACACTTGTGTCTCCGTCCGAGAGCTTTCAGTGCGCAGTATCTTAACATTTTCTATACGTTCCATAACTTTCGGAAGTGTCTGAATTATCTGTGGCTCAACATCCTTTAACCATAAACAATATCTCCTTTCACCATTTAGATATTCTTTTGCACTGATGATCTCCTTCATATATGGCAAAGCATCGGGTTCAACTTGTAAAAAATCATTCTTCTCTCTTTCCGTAAATAGAAAATTACCTCCGTCATTAGGCATATTTCCAAACGTTATCGCTGGCACTGAACATATTGGAGCCCGTCTATTTTCAACGAAAACATCCTCACCTGCTACAAGGTAAGCGTTTATGTGATTGACCTCCTTCTCCTTCGGCTCGCTCCTAATTGTCTCGTATTCATACAGATATTTTCTCGGGGTATCAAAACATGCGAAACCGACTATTACACAGTATACTGCAGCAACTCCTGGCGCATCATTATTCCATTTAAATGTTTCATGGGCAAAATGAATCGTTATTCCATACCTTTCTTTTAATCTTTTCCAAAGAATAGCAACTTGCTCTCCTTGGCATATTGAATTTGTAGACACAAAAGCCGTCTTTATCGAAGTACCAGCCATATACCTAGCCGCCTTTTCATACCATGCGGTAACAAAGTCAAGATTGCCCGCACCTTTTATATTGTCGAATACGCTCAAGAATATTTCCTTTTGTTTGGGATCCATCAGGCGTGCACCTACGAATGGCGGATTTCCAAGAATGAATGAGAGCCTAGACTTCGGAATAATGCTTTCCCAATCTGTAGTCAGCGCATCAGCATTAATTATAGTCGCAGGCTCTCGAAGTGGGATGCGAGCATATATCTCACCAAACTTCTCCGACAGCAACTGATTCATTTGATGATCTACGAGATACATTGCCACGCGAGCTATGAGTGCCGGAAACTCCTCGATCTCAATACCATAAAATTGATTAACATTGATCATAGAAAGCTCATCTGCTCCAAATCCAAATATTCGTAGGCTAGACTCTTTGACTGAACGCTTTTTGCGTAACACTTCGATCTCAAGTTTTCGTATCTCTCGATAAGCAACAACTAGAAAGTTCCCGCACCCACAAGCTGGATCTAGGAATTTAAGTGATGAAAGTTTTTTATGGAAAATATCAAGTTTTTTAGGATCACGTTTGACTTGATCAAATTCAATGTAAAGCTCATCGAGGAAGAGTGGATGTATTAACTTCAGGATGTTTATCTCTGACGTATAATGCGCACCCAGATGACGGCGAGCTTCCTCATCCATAACACCTTGGAATAACGAGCCGAAAATTGATGCTGAGATCTTCGACCAATCAAAACTTAAACATTTCATCAGTTTGAGATATGCGGTTGCGTCCAAAGATACTGGCGCTATTTGTTCAGCAAAAATACCGCCGTTAATATACTGGAACGTCATCAACTGTTCATCTAGATTCGTTTGTCTCTTTTCCTGAGGTGTATTTAGAATGTGGAATATTTGTAATAGATGAATACCGAGGTCAGATCCGTCCTTATTCACCCTATTCTCTATGTAGCTTCGAAAATGGTCTTTCGGGAAAATACCTGTATCATCTGCGAAAAGACAAAATAGAATGCGAATCAAAAAGACTTCTAGATCATGTCCACTATACCCAGTCTTCGCAATCTCATTATGAAAATCGGCCATCAATTTTGCTGCCTTAATACTTGCCTCTTCCTCTTTCTCATACACTTGAACATGATACCCAGATATAAACCCGAAAAGATTTATATGCTTATGCAGGTCTTTAAGCAAAAATTCTTCGTGTGTATCTGTATCCAAATCATACACACGGATCTTTTCAAAATCAGAGACGATGACATACTGTGGAAGTTCTGGGTCTTTTAAGCCTGGAAAATAATCTTTGGCTTGATTAAATGCCCTATCTAGACTTTTTCCACGAGTTTTGTGTTCAGCCAGCATTGTTCCTTTCCAAATCACATCGATATACCCTCTTCCACCGTCCAACTTTTTAACAGGATATTCAAACGTGGCAACTCGTCTCCTAGACACACCAAAAACATTAAAGAATCCATCCCAGAAACTCTTTGCTTCTGCATCTTCATTGTAATCACGTTCCCATTCATGAGAAAAGACTACAGCTCTATTTCTAATTTCGTTAAGACTAATCATAAATGCTTATAGAATAGAGTGTATCACACTGCAATTTATAAATCAGTTTGGAATTATTCGCAAAAAACGAAGATAGACATAAAAATGGACATGGTGTATCATCCCGCATTTTTAAAAACTGCGATTCGATGCCTCTGTAACTTTCTACCTCTGATTAGTAATCTTGCCCCATATTACAGATTCAAGCGTTTGTCGGCATGATGCACAAGCAACACATCTTGGCCTTTAAGTCTCAAAAGTCATCCTTTTATAAATCTGTCTCGTGGTCTCGACATCCCTCATGCAGTAATCGCAAATCTCTTTAACCTTTCCTCGTTTGAAAAAGTCATAAACCTCGGAACCATCAATCCCATCTTTTGGTGTCGGTAATCCGAGAGCAAGAGCAATATGTTCAAGACCGACATTTTTCTGAAAACCCCATTTCGACCATTCGCACATAGTGTCAAAGATCGGAGAACTGCGATACCGTGCGAAACTCAAATCTTTACTTGGCTTAATGTTTAAAACGATTGATCTCTGATACAGAAAAGTCAAATCAAAATTCATAATGTTATGGCCAATAAATAGGTCGCTTTTCTCGGTTATCAGCCAAAATTCCTGAAGGGTTTTGCTCTCGTCTTCTGGGTTGCAAATCACCTGTGTATTCTCGTCATTTATGGCATATGCTACGCAAAGAACCCTTCCAAAACCGCCATCAAAAGACGTCTTCAAAAAATAATCTTCAAACTTGTCGGCAATCTTACCTTCAATCTCAACTTCTTCAACCACATCTTTCTTCCGAGATTTCTTCTCAAGCTGTCGCTTGAAAAGATACTCTAGTTTTGATTGACTATTTTCATCAGCGGGTAAAGTCTCAATATCTATAAATAGTTTGTTCATATATATTATGTGAAAACTAATAACAATCAACTCTTCCTGTACCGTTACCACCGGCATAAGTGCAATGTGTAGTCTGTTGATATTGTTGCGGTGCTGGAATTGCCCCCGTATTTATTGGAATCCCTATTTGCGATTGAAGACTTTGTATCTGTAAGTTAAGTTTTTCTATTTTCGCATTAGCTTCATTCGTCAAAATGCTTAACTGATTTTGGAATTGATTTGTCGCTGACCCGAAAGGATTTGGTGCACCAGCAAAAGAATTCCCTAGAGTCTGCTTATCGGCGTAATATTTATTTTTTATATCGAGAATTTGTTGGTTAAGGGTATTGATCTGGGTTTGGATATCTTGGGTGGCAGATTGTTGGGAAGTTTGAATAACTGTTCCGCTCGGTATAGGTACACAAGACTTTTGGTCGTTGCTCGAAGTATATCCCGCCTTACACGAACAATTGTATGCCCCGTTGCTCATATATGACGATCCGTCCCATGTAGCATTCATATCATCACAGATCTGATAACCAGTTTTCTGAGGTATTTCACAATATGCGTCACCAGTTTGTGGACAAATGAGGTTTTGTTTTGCGGGACATTTATTCCAGTAAGTACCGTTACAAAGTGTACCCGTAGGTTGAGTCGGTTGCTTAACTTGAGGTTGCGCGAGCGGTGAAATTACAGCACCAGGATTCTTGCTGTTAACACTTTTAACTGGTATTCGTGCAGATGCAGTTGGACTTGCCTCTGAAGGCACGGACGTTGGTGATTGTTCGATAATCTTATTGGGTGGTGTAGGTGTGTTTACTATCTGTACTTTGGAACCGGTAGACATGAATGAAAAAATACTCCACGTTGTTGGATTCCACCATGATGCAAAAGTAATCGAAGGGACAGTGAATAATAAAATGGTAACTGCTAAAATAGGTTTTTTCATGGGTATTGATTATCTAATAAATCAACAATACCCTAGTGTGAGATACACAAAACCCAACACTAGGAGGCCTTGCGACCCATATACCGGTTTCCCGATATAACGTTGAACACGCCCTAATGCTGGGGTTAATGTGTTCAACGATTTTCGACCATACCTTATGCAAATCACACAAGGGTTAGGTCTACGATATTCAGTTGTGTCTTCAGTGTACGACTTGGAACAGGTCTTGTCTACCGCAGTCTCCTCCCATACATAATGAGCCTCAAATAGTTCCACTGTCCCAGGGAAATGAGCTCAATTTCCCTTGAGCTGTGGATAACGGCATGATTGATGAATTATGAACATCATCATGAACGATTCTCACATAGTGAGCGTA
>CAIMKX010000010.1 GCA_903842025.1 uncultured bacterium
ATCATCAACAACAAATACAGAAAATCGCTCCATTACCGGAGCGCCTTGGAAGTAGCCGAGAGTCATGGCATACTTAAATCATTAACAGAGAGAGTTGCATTTCACTAGAAAATTTACCAATGGCTACGATTTCGATGTCTTGAGCTTTGGCAAGGTCAGTCAGCTCTTTTTGTTGCGATTCCAGAGACAGCACCTGCTTGTCTTCGGTGTCAGTTGATTTTCTGCAGTAGAGTATATGTTTCATGGATATTATTAGATTAAATTGATAATGTGATTATTAGAATGTAATTGTTGGAAGTGTACTCCTAAAAAATATTCAAGACAAATTTTCCGGAGGATTTTTCTGGGGATTTTCTGTGGAGAGTTTGTAAATACGATGCCGACCTCTACCGAGCCATGCCGTATCATATGTTTTATCAAATTCAATCATACCTGCTCCTGTTTCCTCTAGGGCAATTTCTAGATTGACATTACTTAGTCCATTTATAACCTCTGGCCTCTTAAGATTTCGAGAACAGGTATATGCCTTAATCCCCATTAAACGATAGTCAGTGAAATTTTTGGCCATGTACTTGGTTAAATATCCTGATAGTTTTGGACTGCCGTCAGTCTGAATCAAATCAACATATCCATGCCCCCAAGCGTTCCCAACCATTCTGGTATGTCGCTCTTCTTTAGCAAGGGTGTTGGGAAGACCCCAGAACATAGCATGGAAATGAACGGCTCCACGCTTTTGAAATTCTGGTACTGCGATGTACCTGAATACTTTTCCGAATTTATGTCGGAGAGTCTTGATAAAAGAGCTGAAATCTTTGTATCCCTTACGGACATTCGTTTGGTTGTCTTTGTAGGTGAGAGTAAGAAGTAGAGGATGGTTAATTCCGTCAATGTTAGCCAGTATAGTCCGTCTAAAAACCATTGAAGCGCGGGCAACGTTATCTTGGCGTTTTCCCTCGTATTCATTTTGTCGTAATGTATCGCTTCCATGAGAAGCCATATGTGACACAGAAACTTTACGCGAAACACATCTCTTTGCTCTAGGTCTAATTGGAAGTTGTCTTTCATATGTGTATGTTTCGATTATGTTGGCGTATTTTATAAATTTGTTATAACCCATATTTTTATTAGTTATCCTTATGTGAGGTCTTTATCAAGTCACACGCGTCCCGTCCTGCCGGCTAAAGCTCGGCTAGTACGGGACGCTTTGTTTCGGTTGAAGGTGCATCATATTTCGGATTGGCAAACTCTAGAAATGATTCATAGAGATCGGCAAAGCTATTCAGATATTCCGTAGCTATGGCATCAGAAATATTCTCGCCGGTGCGAGTTTTCCAGTAGGTTTGAAGTCTCGTGATGAGTTGTTTGTTAAATTCGACCATGAGTTAATGGTCGCAATTTGGCAAATATACCTCTAGATTACTGACATGCTAAAAAAGCCCGTGGTTAGGGCTTTTATGACTTCCTCGTGAACACCATCTAAAAGTTATCGCTTGATTGTCACTGCATACACTTTTTTATTGATTGAATAACCGCCGGTGTCTACGCTCAATATCAGATCATTAGAAAGATCGAGCTTGCTTTTGAACAACTCATTGATTTCCGGTATGGATTTCATCGTCACAACCTTATCTTGCTTGGTAACCCTATTCAATTCCGCGAGACTGCAAATATCCCTAGTGACCAGATACTTGATGAGCTTCATCCTCTTACTTATACGCTCTATACTGTATGCCATTTGCTCTTTGCCATCCTGGTATATGCCCTTATTGTCATCAATAACAATCTTAATTCTATTGTCCTCCTTTTCATCCCTGAATTCGATGACCGGTAGCTCAAGCTTTTTCTTGATTAATCCGGAATGTAATTTTTCCATGTAAACAGCAACATTATCGGTGAAACAGAGATATTTGAATTTAGTCCAAAAGAGTTTTGCAGGTTCAATGTTTCCGAATACTGAAGAGAAAAAGATATCAGTAAGATATTCGCCTACATTTTTACTTTGTTCTTTTACAGAAAGAGCGCGACCGGTCAATGATTCTTTTGGCGACAAAGTGAGAGATTCCTTGTAATTCTTCATTGGCAAATATATCCTTTCATTGATCTTGTTGTAGCCAAATGAGTATGATTGATCTTCGATTCGTCTGATGGTTTCCTTCTTATCCTTTGCCGACAATGCTATATCCAGATCAACCATCCCTTTCTTATTTTCAATTTCCTGCCTTTCTACATCGATTATTTTCTGTAAATCTTTTTGACTCTGAATAATGTCAATATATTCATATACGCATCTGAAAATATTGTAAAAACTTTTCCTGTCTAAAGCATCGAGAAATTCCTGATATTTCCGGTCAAGTTGTGAGATCACGAGATCCATTCATATAGTTTAACACCATCAAAAGCAATTGTCCGTGGCGCCACCCACCCACTGCCTTTTCCGTGCAGGAATGCGTGAGTCGCGACTGATGTCTATGACTAAAGACTAGATTATGGAAGCGGTGGTGTCGCTTCAAAGAGGGTCTATGGCGCGCCTTTCGCACACATCCGTATGTTTCCGCGCATTCCCCCAGTTGCTAATCGCAACAGGGGTGCGCTCTCAACATACCGATGTGTGCGAGGCGCGAATTACATTCCGTGGTTGAAGCGACACACACCGCTTCCTCTACGCGACATCACGCATACCTGCCCTCCAAAGTCAGTCGGAGGGTGGCGAAGAAAATGCCTATTTTTACTCAAAGTATGGTATAGTATTTGACATATGAAAAACATTAAATACATAACTTTAACCTGTGCGGCTATATTATTATTCATTTTTGCTATGAGTTCTCAAACATACGCAAGTTCTCTTACTGCGTACATAACAACAGCGGGCGATACCCCACAATCATCAATTACTCTAAAAGCTGGTGATCTTAATGGGTCCACATCGAATGTTATATTTTATGCACATGTAAATGCTGATGCCAGTCCATATAAATGTTATTGGGATTTAGGCGAAGGCGGTGGATATGATGCTGGCTACGCTTGCAGTTTTTCTGCTTTACAGCAAAGACAAAATGCCGTCTTTGGAGTTCCAAACTCGTCTGTGGTGCTGAATAGCACTGAAAATAATTACACAAAAGTTGGAGATTACACTGTGCGATTCAAAGTTACTGATACTGCCGGAGTCACTGTAGAGGCAACACCGTTATTGGTGCATGTTACAAATGATGTTCGACCAGCAAAAATTTCTGTGATTACACCAAGTGCTGGACAAGCATTGAAGGCAGGTCAGTCAGTATTGGTACAGTGGAATAATGATAATGTCACAACAGCAAAAGTTAATGTATCGATACTTGATGCTGAAAATAGAAGGTTAGGAAAAACGCTGTTCGGAGGTTCTATTATAAATGATGGTAATGAAAATTGGGTAGTGACTCCGTTTACTAGAGAAGATTTATTTGATTATCAAACGAGACAATATGTATCAGGTTCTGGAAAATATATTATAGTAGTTCAATGCATTGGTGGTTCTCCGTGTGAACAAGGTGAAAGCGGTCAATTTACGATTATGCCTACAGATACAACTCCTTCACCATCAAATATTTCTCAGATTACTGTTATGAGTCCAAATGGAGGAGAAAATTGGAGACTCGGTTCCACTCAGACTATCAAATGGAACGGTGGTCAAAATCCACTTGAAATTATGCTTGAAACATATTCAGAAGGAGAACTTGTAGTCAGCGGTTGGATTGCTACAAAAGTTGATCCATTAACGGGGCAATATACATGGAAGGTAGGAGATATATACAATACTGATAGTTCTGGGAAAAAGTTTTTCACCACAGCTACCCCTGCGAAGTATTTTATTAGAGTTAATGATTTTAAGACAGGAAGTCTTGATCGATCTGACAGTTTATTTACTATTTCACCTCAACCATCAATTCCTACTTCTCAACCTGTAAAAAATCAGAATATACAACCTACCAAATCACCGGTTATTAGTAACAATCCAGTTCCAGTGGAAGTAAATACAAATAGCAATGATACTCAAGTAAATTCGGCTATTTCTGTAGAAAAACAGGATGCAGGAATGTTTGGTGCAATAAAGAATATCTGGAAAAGATTTCTTTCGATTTTCTAAGTGACACTGTGTATTGACTGATCAGGTAAATTAGAATCTAGAATGTATGAAAAAAATACTCATTATCTCAATAGTAATTATCATTGCACTTGTGTCCGTGAACTTTGTAACACAACACGCTTACATACCGTTTGTTAACGAATATTACGGACAACTATATCTTTCAGTCTTTAAAAAAGATGGTAAAGCTGTGAATGGTATATTTGATACAAATCAAACATCTGTGGTTGCTTCAAAAAATACACCTTACCTTGCTGTCTACTTTGGAGATAAAAAAGTCGGTATATTGAACTCCACCAATGATCAGTTAAAAGTGCTTGGTGAGAATAGTTCTAACTTGCCAATATATCCATTTTCTCCGTCAGGTACAAAACTTGTTTATTCTGTTGTCCGTGATGACATGGTTTTCACAAGCACCTCGAATAACAATTTTTGGTATTACTACGATTTGTTTGTATACGATATAAATTCTGGGAATGTCCAGAAAATTACCGATAAAGCAAAAGGTTATCTGTTAAACATATATGATAGGAAGCAACTTTATGGTTGGCATGACGATCATACTGTTATTTATAATTGTGACCAAAACATGACATATGGGCCACAAAAGACGTGTGTGTATAACATCGATTCTGGTACTACACAGACATCTCCGGTAGCAACCAACCTAACTAATGCAGGCACAAATTCGCCAAATATTCCAACCTCGTATGACTTTACTCTGAATGATTGTTTTTACAATTTCGAAAAGCAGTATTGTGCCTACGGCGTTCTAAGATTTAAGATTTGGGATTCCATGCTATTTCAAGATATAAAGCTAAAAATGCCAAATAAGGAAATATTGCTCTACAGAGGCAGAGCTAGAGTCGATTCTCTTTACTGGACATCGGATAACCACCTCTATGGTATATTTCAAGGCAAATTACTAAAATTGTACTAGAAACAATGATTTGTGCTTATTAATTCTGTTCTAATATCGTCCCACAGCGCGCACAAAAAGGAGCGAAGCGAGTTTTTGTGCGCGCAAGGACGCGCCTGCGCGCGTCCGTCCAGGATTCGAAAAGGTCGAACATATTTCTGAGACTGAAGGAGCGAAGCGACTGAAGGCGAAGAAATGTGAGACCTGTACATTTCCTGTAAGGAAAGAATCCTGGTCGATCTGTGATACAATACCATCATTATTATCACTAACAATCAAATACTATGCTTATAACAATCGCGGTGATTTTGCTCGTTCTTTGGGTTTTGGGAGTGGTTGGTGTTTACACCATCGGCTGGTTCATCCATATTCTATTGGTTGTGGCAGTCGTGATGTTCCTGGTTAGGATCATTCAAGGCAAAAATCCGATCGCCTAGTCACGTATGGATTTCGCAAAAGCACGACAGGTAGAGATAATCCGCCGCTTTTTGGCTGAATTATGCTAAAATGGGCCTATGAACACCAACACCACCCCGAAGGATTTCTTCCTTCATCTTGGCGCCACAGTCGCTCTCTATGCGGCGGTGATCGCCCTTATCAATCTGGCTTTCAGCGTCATCAATTATTATCTGCCGGACCAGTTGGCCGGTTATTTCTACGCCAATAACGTCGCTTGGCCGATTTCGATGTTGGTCATCCTGGTGCCGCTTCTATATATTTTGGAATATTACATCATTCGGGATATTAGGAAGCTACCCGGCAAAGAGTCTATTTGGATTCGTCGTTGGAGGATATATCTGACCCTTTTTCTGACCGGAGCCACGATTGTTGGCGACCTTATCGCTCTCATCAACACTTATTTGAACGGCGAGATCTCCAGCCGTTTTATTTATAAGATTCTGGCAGTACTTGTCGTTACCGGCATCGTTTTTGTTTATTATCTTCTGACCAAAACCCAAAACCAGCCAAGCGGCGCCGGGAATTCAAGAAATCAAAATATTTTAGCCTGGATCGGCGCCGTCGTTGTCCTGATCACGATCATCGCCGGCTTTATGGCTGTCGGTTCGCCGACCAAACAGCGCAACCTGCGTTTTGACAGCCAAAGGGTTTCCGACTTGACCACAATCCAATGGCAGATCATCAATTACTGGCAACAAAAAGGGCGGATTCCTTCTGATTTGTTCTTGTTAGAGGATTCAATCAATGGCTATATCGTACCAACTGATCCGCAAACAAAAAAACCATATGAATATATTCCAAGTTCGCTGCTTGGAATGGGTAATTCTATTCTTGTCGGTACCAAGAATTTGCCGCCAAATTTTTCACTTTGCGCCACCTTCGCTTTGGCTACCCAAGACGACAAAAACCGCGGCGGCGGCGTTTCGTATCCGACAATGGCGGTGGATAGTGGTTACGGCGGCTTTATTGATGGCGGGGACAATTGGAAGCATGGGGAAGGGAGAACATGCTTCACGAGAACCATTGATCCGGATAAATATCCGGTGGTTAAGAAGTAGGAATAAATTTCTAATTACCTAATTTGCAAACATGCTATAATTATTTCATTAAATATCATAATCTGACCATGAAACTCGGCAAAAAAACCAAGATTGTCTGCACGATCGGACCGGCGACGGAGAGCGAGGAAAAGCTCGAGGCCTTGGTCAAGGCCGGCATGAATGTCATGCGCCTCAATTTCTCCCATGGTGACTTTGCTGAACATCAGGCAAGGGTGGACAACCTCCGCAAAGTGACGGACAAGACCGGCGCCATCGTGGCCGTCATCCAGGATCTCTCCGGTCCCAAGATCCGCATCGGCACATTCAAGGACAATTTCGTCACTTTGACGGCCGGACAGGCTTTTACCTTGACCACGGAAGAAATCGAGGGGACGAACGAAAAAGTCCACATCAACTATCCGGCATTGCCCAGTGAGGTCAAACCAGGCAACTTCATCATGCTCCAGGACGGAGCGATGAAATTGGAAGTCGTCGAAGTTAAAGGTCCGGAGATTGTCACCAAAGTCATTGCCGGCGGCCGCCTGTCAGGCCACAAGGGCGTCAATGTACCCGGCGCCAATCTTTCGGTAAAGTCCTTGACGAACAAGGATCGGGAGGATATTAAGTTCGGAATAAAGAACAACGTTGATTTCTTTGCCCTTTCCTTCGTCCGTCACGCTAGCGATATCGTCGAATTGCGCGAAATTCTGCAAAAAGCCGGCTCCAAAGCCCAGATCATCGCCAAGATCGAGACCCCTGAAGCCTTGGCTGATATCGATGCTATTATCGAAAAAACTGATGCGATCATGATCGCCCGAGGAGACTTGGCCATCGAGATCCCGGCCGAGGACGTGCCGCTGGTCCAGAAAATCATCATCCACAAATGCAATTGCGTGGGGAAGCCGGTCATTACGGCGACACAGATGCTGGAGTCGATGATCAAGAATCCCGTGCCGACCCGAGCCGAAGTTTCCGACATAGCCAACGCCATTATTGACGGCACGGATGCCATCATGCTTTCGGAAGAGACGACTTTGGGCGACTATCCTTTGGCGGCCGTGGAGGTCATGACCCGCGTGGCCTTACGGGTGGAAAAGGAGGTTTATACCCGTGACACCATCGCGGAATACGAAACGGCACAAGGTGTAACCGATATCGTCTCGCAGTCGGCCGTTCGGATCGCCCACAGCACTGAGGCAACGCTTATTGTCGCTCTGACGAGGGCAGGTCGCGTGCCAAGAATGATTGCCCGCTATCGTCCGTCCGAAATGATCCTTTCCATGACCGACAATAAGGAGCATTTGAATAAGCTGATGCTTTCGTTCGGTTGCTATCCCATTTATGTACCGACGCTCAAGTCCACTGATGAGATTATGGATATTGTTCGCAAACACACCTTGGAGAACGGCCTGGTCAGCAAAGGGGACAAGGTGGTTATCGTGGCAGGAATGCCGTTCGGCGCCTCGAGCGAGACCAATATTGTGATGGTGGAGACGGTGTAAAGTGCAAAAAATCTCCCACCCTTCGGCTTACGCCTCAGGGCACCCCCTTTTCCAAAGGGGGATCCTCCATCGAACTAATATTTCAATATAACTCGTCATGCATCTAAAGACTCTTTGTGATGAATCCTTAACACAGAAAGTAATTTGACGATGGCGATCTGTATACAGATAAGTGTACGTTGGTAAATCCCCCTTTGGAAAAGGGGGTGCCCGAAGGGCGGGGGATTTTTTGATATGATATAATTGTCTTATGCAGACACATGCAATCAAATCCGCATACGCAATGTGGCCGACGTACGCCATCCGGCCCAATGTGAAGTTTCTCGATCGCCAGTACCGTGAGTATCCGCTCATGATACACGACCTGCCGGACGAGGAGAAACCGCGCGAAAAGCTGGCCGCAAAAGGGCCGGAAGCCTTGAGCATCGCCGAACTCATGGCGGTGGTTTTGGTGACCGGCACGGCCAAGGAACCTCTTTTGGAGGTCTCCCATCGGCTGATCCGCGATTACGGAGAAAAGAGCATATTGGCGGAGCGTGATCCGGCCAAGTTGTCTGCAGAGATGGATATTCCGATTGTTAAAGCCTGCCAGATCGTGGCTTGCGGAGAGCTCGGCCGCCGATTTTACGATCGGACCGAGTCGGGCTTCAAGACCGTCCGGAACGCTGCGGACGTCTTTGATCACCTTCAGGACATGCGCAACCTGCCCAAGGAACACCTTCGCGGATTGTACCTGAACAGCCATAACCGCATTCTTCGCGATGAAGTCATCTCGATCGGCACCGTGAACAGCAACATGATCCATCCGCGCGAAGTCTTCAGGGCCGCCATCGAATGCAACGCCGCCGCCCTGATCCTGGCCCATAACCATCCGTCGGGCGAGGCCGTGGCCAGCGCCGAAGACGTCGCCATCACCGCCCAGCTGGTGGAAGCCGGCAAGATTCTGGGCATCACCGTTCTCGATCACGTCATCATCACCAAAGACTCTTTCGTAAGCGTCAACGCCAATTATTAATCGCAAGGGAAAGTATAGGGACTAGTTTTTAGGGACTAGGGACTAGGAATCGCAAGGGACTGAGAATTAGGGTTAAGGGACTTAGAATTTGACCAAAAACGTTGTGGCAAAACTAGTCCCTAGTCCCTAAAAACTAGTCCCTGCACACTCTTACACAAATCCCTTGCATCAAACACATGCGTGATTACCAGATAGCTTCGCCTTCGCTCGAGGGCGTCTTGAACCATGATTCTTTGCTTTATGAGGGATTGATACGGCCGCTTGAAATACTCCGCGTTCTCGACGGTCCGGCCGCCAAAGGCCGGCCGAAGAACGACGAAAAGATCAAATGCGCCAAAGAGGAACAAAAAGTCCTCGAAAGATACTTCCAGGACCTCTACAGCATTTTCATGAAGAAGCTCTCGCATTTCGTCGTCGACCCGTTCGTCGCCTCTGATGAGACCGTCAAGCTCCAGGCCATGCTCCAGGAAATGATCAAGATCAAGGGATTGATGAGCAGATAGGGACTAGTTTTTAGGGACTAGGGACTAGGAATCGCAGAAAAGTGCGGGCGGTTTTGTGGCACTTCAATGAGAAGGATTTATGTTTGTCATTCCCGCGAAGGCGCCCAGTAGGTCATTTTGCTAAATGACCCCGAATTACGAAACA
>CAIMKX010000011.1 GCA_903842025.1 uncultured bacterium
AATTGCAAAGGAAAATCTACAAGTGCATGAAATACAAAAGGCCATGTGAGGTCTTGGAAATCTATCGCAAACGAAAAAAGCGCCATATGCGCTCATCTTAAAAGAAAATGTGAGGTGTTCGGATTGAGACCGGTCCGTCGGTTGCAATTGTTCAGCCATATGATAGCATATCAATGATGAATAGTCAAGCAAAAACCATGTTAGAGGATAGGTCAATAGGAAGAAAAGTCTTCGTCGGTCTTTCTGGTGGCGTGGACAGCTCAGTTTCGGCAGCTTTGCTCAAGAAAGCTGGATTTGATGTTACAGGCGTTTTCATAAAAGTTTGGCAGCCCGATTGGATCGAATGCACTTGGAAGGAAGAGAAACGCGAGGCCATGAGAGCAGCGGCGCATTTGGGTATTAAATTTGAAACACTTGATTTGTCCAAGGAATACAAGAAAGATGTTATAGATTACATGATCAAAGAGTATTCGCTTGGGCGGACGCCAAATCCGGATGTCATGTGCAACCGCTCGGTCAAATTCGGGGCTTTTTGGAAATGGGCCAAGGAGAATGGTGCTGATTACATAGCGACCGGGCATTACGTTCAAATCAGAAAAAGCTCGCTAAGAAATATCGTTCCAGAATTGAAATCGAATTCTGAAATACAATCCAGCATGGCCGCCAAGGATGAAAGAGACATTGGGTTTTCAATGCTGGCCGGAGTCGACAAGGAAAAAGACCAATCATATTTTCTCTGGACACTTAATCAGAATGATTTGCCGCATGTAATGTTTCCGGTCGGCGGTTTGATCAAACCAGAAGTCCGAAGGTTGGCCAAGAAATTCGGCTTGCCGAATGCCGAGAAGAAAGATAGCCAGGGTCTTTGCTTCATCGGAAAAGTCGATGTCAAGGAATTTTTGGCGCATTATATTAATAATGAGCCTGGAAATGTCCTGAATGAAAATGGCGAAGTTATCGGCCGTCATCCTGGCGCTCTGTTTTTCACCAAAGGTGAGCGCCACGGTTTCATTCTGGACAAAAAAACGCCTCACGACGCACCATATTATGTGATCGATAAGGATGTCGAGCAAAATACATTGATGGTTTCAAATAGGGATATTAACAGGATTTTACCTGGGGCTGAAAAGCGAGTCACGATTAGAAATGTGAATTGGGTAAAAGGTGAGGTACCAATAATCAGAGGCCACACCTCCGCATACCCGTTCCAAGCCCGCGGCCGCTATCGCCAGCCTTTGCAGAACATCAGGATCGTGGACGTTAATTTTTCCGAGACTGTCATTGAGTTCGAAATGCCTCAGGATACTCTGTCAGCGGGACAGTCTCTGGTCATCTATGATGGTGAAGAATGTTTGGGCGGAGGAGTGATCGAATAAATATGTTACAATATCTCCATGAATCACGCAGTCCTCATAACCAAGTCCGACGGAACGACCCAATTATTCGAAGAAGAAAAACTCATCAACTCCCTGAAGCATGCCGGAGCCAGTCTGGAGGCGATCGATGATATCACCGATGAAGTCGAGAAACAGATCAAGCCGGGGATGACCACGACCGATATTTACGGTCGGGCCTTCGAGCTCTTGCGCAAACATTCCAGTCATGCGGCCGCCAAGTATTCCGTGAGAAGAGCGATGATGGAGCTGGGACCGGACGGATTTCCTTTCGAAAAATTCATCGCCCGGATCTTCAAAATGTGGGGCTATGAATCGGTGACTGACCAGACTGTTTTGGGCAAATGCGTCGACCATGAAGTGGACGTGGTCGCTTGGAAAGACAACTCCTTGGCGATGGTGGAGGCCAAATACCACAACGCCTTCGGCATGAAGTCGGATCTCAAGGTCGCTTTGTACGTCAAAGCCCGCTATGAAGACCTGGCCGACAATCTCTATGACTACGGCGGCGTCAAGAGGCGATTGTCCGAAGGATGGCTGATCACCAACACCAAATTCACCGACAAGGCCATCCGATACGGCGAATGCGGCAATCTCAAGATGATCAGCTGGAACTATCCCGCCAAGGGCAACTTGCATGACATCATCGACCAGAATGGCCTGCATCCCGTGGCCTGTCTGACTTCACTCACTCATCAACAGAAAAAGGACCTGGTTGGCAGGAATATTTTGGTTTGCGTCGATCTGGTCGGTCAGCCGGGCGCTCTGAACGACATCGGAGTTCGCGACGAAGAGGCCGAAAAGATCCTAACTGAGGCGCAGATGGTCATTCAACTGGGAAAATAAAGAAGCGACATCGGAATGTCGCTTCGGTGAAAATGGTCTCATCGATCCTTCGCCTTGCTAGCGGATCAGTCGGAACCAGTTCCACGTTGTTTTAACGCATGTCTTCATATCTGACCTCCAGAGTAATGTTAACAGAATTTCAACAGATCGGCAATTTTTGGTATGATTAGCGCATGACCAGGACCGAGCAAATGAAAATGATCCGCGACGAGATTCTTGTTCTCAAGGAATCTCCGCTTTACGGATTCAGGACTGAACACAAATATTTTCCGGTCATCGGCGAGGGAAACCATGAAGCAAAAATAATGTTTGTCGGCGAAGCACCTGGACAGAATGAAGCCAAGACCGGCCGGCCATTTTGCGGCGCCGCTGGAAAAGTTCTGGATAAATTATTGGATCATGTAGGAATTCCACGCGCGTCCGTTTACATCACAAACATCGTCAAGGACAGACCGCCGGAAAATCGCGATCCGACTTCCTTGGAGATCGAAGTCTACGGTCCATTCCTGGACAGGCAAATAGAGATTCTTCAGCCAAAGGTTATTGCCACGCTTGGGAGGTATGCCATGGGTTACATCATGAAAAAGTTTGATTTGGACCTCGAATTGGAACCGATCAGCAAGGCGCACGGAAAATCATACAAAACCAAAGCCTCCTATGGCGATATTGATATCGTCACTCTCTACCATCCCTGTATGGCCGTCTATAATCCGAATAATATTGATTTGCTCAAAAAGGATTTTGAGACATTGAAGAACTTCTGACTAGGAAATTAAAAAAGCCGACCTAGGTCGGCTCGTAACTTTTGCGTAACATCGATCTCCTTTTGGATATCTTGGCAATCTGTATTTTTGTCAGATCGTTGAGTGCGCTGACCAAGGTGCCCATTGTCATTTTTTGGTCCATGACGATGACGTAGGCCTCGGAATCGGGATGATCAATTTTGAACTGAACCGCTCCACAATTTGACGACTTGATTTGGATCTGGACGGTTCCGGACTCATCTTCAAAGAGGATGTCCATCAGAAAGTCGATTTGTCGACGTTCGTCCTGGATTCTGGTGCCATGATGGATCTTCGTGACATTCGGCAGTTTGCCTTGAGACAGCAACTCGCAGGACATTCTGTAAAAGAGCTTCTCAGACTCTGTGCCTTTCTGAACCATATCTTTCTCAAAGTCTGTGCGAAATTGTCTGCGATCTTTTTCGTTCGTGGGAAATTGATTCCTTTCGAACAAATGACCGTTCCGCACGACGAAAGTTTCATTTTTCATCAAATACCTTTCGTTTGAATAATCTTGGAATACCATATCACCGATCCTATGCCAAGACAAACTGTCGAACTGTAAATTTAGGACCGGATTTGCTAGTATGGACCCATGAACTTTTCCGAAATCCGCGCCCGATTCCTGGCATTTTTCCAAAAAAGGGGACATGCCGTCATTCCGTCAGCTTCACTTGTGACCAGTGATGAAAGGGGCATAACCAATCCGACACTCTTTAATTC
>CAIMKX010000012.1 GCA_903842025.1 uncultured bacterium
CTACGCTCACTATGTGAGAATCGTTCATGATGATGTTCATAATTCATCAATCATGCCGTTATCCACAGCTCAAGGGAAATTGAGCTCATTTCCCTGGGACAGTGGAACTATTTGAGGCTCATTATGTATGGGAGGAGACTAATATTTGATTTAAGCCTAAAAAATGCTACACTGACCTCATGGACTGGAGGTATCTTCCAGTCGGCAAAGCCCCGAGAAATCGGGGTTTTTGCTGTTTTATGGCCATTCTTTGAGGCCGTACTCGCCAAAATCGCCTTTGTAAACATAAGTCCGTAGCA
The DNA here is from genome assembly GCA_903842025.1 of uncultured bacterium. Taxonomy (GTDB): domain Bacteria; phylum Patescibacteriota; class Minisyncoccia; order Phycocordibacterales; family PALSA-1337; genus C7867-002. Next base: position 300 of record CAIMKX010000012.1, read on the forward strand.
GATCAAAAAGTTTATTATCAGTATCCTCCGGATCTTTGGCATGACGAGCAAAGGGATAAGTGCAATAATCGGCAATTTGTATGCCATTCACATTGTCTTTTTTGGTGAAAAACAATACCTCATTGCTGATATTCTTGAACCATTCCCTGGGATGGTAAAATGTGCCGTCCTTTTTGGCTTCATTCAGAACATTTTGAATCCTTCGACTTTCTTTTTTGCCACGAGCTTCGAAGATCACCTTCGCGTCATCAGTTTTTAGAAAATGACCGATTCTCTCAAAAACCCAGTCAACATTTTTCATATACAAATCGCCGGGATTATATTCTTGCCCCGAATCTGCTTTGAACTTTTCCGCCGTCTTCAAGAGCTTCATCTTATTGATTGAGGAAGAGATTATTGTCGCGGAGCTTTTTTCCAATATATCCAACATTGTTTCTTTAAAAATTCTGTAATTATCGGGATTCAGCAAAGTCTTGAAAATACCGTCTTTTCTCCTGATTTCATTGGAATGTAGATGAATATCACGACTATTCCAAAATCACTGTTTGATCTCATCGACCAATGGGACCAATGCATTTCGATAATCCTTGGAAGAAATGATCAGGGCGGTCACGGTCATTACCGGGAAAACCGTAGGGTGATCATATTTCTTGATATCTCGGTGCATAAAAGGATCACCAGTATCAATGAAAACGAGATACCTTTCAGGTAGTTTGAATATTTCCGATTCTTTAATGTCACACTTTTCTGTTTTCATTCGGACAATTATACTCTTTTTGGCTTATTTGTCTTCAAATATCTATATTCACAGATAGTTCTAACTATCGGCGAGTTATTCACAGCAAGGCCCCTTGCTTTTTATATATAAAGTTTGAGTAGTTATAAAAGACACCACCTCGTGTGGTGTTTTCTATTCATGCAAGCTGATCCGTAAGTACCATTACCCATAAAAGAAAAAGCCCCCGACGCAGACAAAACCGTGTATTTGTAAATAAATATTTACAAAAAAGGTCTTTTCTTGCAAATAGATATTTACAAGCACAACATTTTTTCAAAACAGGCTTACAAATAAGGCGTTTGCCAGTTTTTCCTTGTTTTCATTTCAATCTATTACTTCCTTATCGCCTCCCTCACCCTATACCTCTTCTCATGCTTCGAGGTGTTGAACTTGATGTTTATGAGCAGATCGATGATGATGCCGAAAGAGAAGAGCATGATGCCGGCCAGAAGTAGGAAGGCCGAAACGAGCGACCAGCCGTTACGATTAAGAGAAAGTCCCCAAGCCAATTTGCCATAGACCGTCCAGAAGAGCGAGAGGAAGCCGAAGAAAAACGAGACCAAACTCAAATAACCAAAGAGATGGATCGGCCGCTGGGAATATTTCTGGATGAACCAAATATAGACGAGATCGATGAAGCCGCGGACGGCTTTGGTGCAATTGTATTTGCTCTTTCCGTTCAGCCTAGGGCGGTGGTTGACCACCACTTCACCGATCCGGAAGCCTTTCCATTTGAGAATGGCCAAGATATAGCGATGCATCTCGCCGCCGATATCCAAGCATTCGGTGGCTTCTTTCGTATAGACCCGGAGAGTACAGCCGGTGTCGTGGACGATATCGCTTATGAGTAGGCGCCTCATCCATCGGCCGATATGGGTAAGGATATTGATCCTTCGGCTGTCCTTACGGTTCTTCCGCCAACCGGCGACGACATCCAAGTTTTCCTTTTTAAGTTTTTCCAGGAGAAGAGTAATGTCCGCCGGATCATTCTGGCCGTCACCATCAAGGGTGACAATAAAATCACCCCTACAAGCCCTAAAACCGGCGTCTAAGGCTGTCGCCTGACCATAGTTGCGATTCAAACTGACGATGGTCACACTATCCAACCCTTTCAATTCCTGGAGAGTATTGTCAGCACTACCGTCGTTCACATAGATCACCTCGAAAGATCGGGTAATCTTACCAACCGCGGCTTTGATTTCTCCGTCAAGCTTGGCGATATTCCCTTCTTCATTATAGACGGGGACAATGACCGATACCTCGACTTTCGGATTCATAATGGTACAAAGTCTACAATTTATTTGATTGAATGGCAAATTTGTTTGTACATTATTCGGCTCACAGCTTTTTCACCTCATGAATCTCCTGCTCGATTATCTTCGACTGGTATTCCGGCGTTGACGGTTTGTCAAACAGGAATTTTCCCTTGAATTTCTTGTCAGCCAACAGATACGGCATCCAGATCTCGTCATCCGGCCACATTTCCGCAAATGGAATACTATCGACGTTGAACCATTGCGGTTTCATTTCTTCAGACTCCTTTGGCTCACCGGAAATCTTACTCCCTTTGAAAAAATGAACTTCCAAGATCTTCGGATCGTTCTCAAAGGTGAAATCCAGTACTCCCACTTCCTTCAAATCAAGCGCGACGACGCCGGCTTCCTCCAAAAGCTCCCTCTTGGCACCCACCTCAATCGTTTCTCCTTCCATTACCTTTCCGCCAAATCCATTCCATCGGCCGGCGCCGAATCCGCGCTTTTTCATTCCCAGAAGGACTTTGGGATGTTGATGGATAACGCAGACTGTTAGGAGTTTCCTAATTTGAGAAATTTCCATTTTATTATTACCCTGAATAGAACAACGAATACAACTCCAATTCGCTAACAAACCGCAATGCTTGGTTGTAAATCCCTTTAATTGTGCCAATATCAAGTTCCTTGTGGTTGGGAACAATCATTACTTGTTGCTGAAAATTTCCAGAAATACGTATCAGTTTTATGTGACTCCCTTTTTGTCCCACAACTTCAAAACCCAACGACTTGAAAATACTTACAACATCCTTCCCTGTTAATCTTCTCAATCTAGGCATAAGTTACCAGCTGCGGAATCTCAAAATTCACCATTATTGAAGGCTTTTTTGCAATACCTATCTCTTGCAGATCCGCATCCTTAAGAAACAAATGCAATGCTTCTTTGATATTCTTTATGAGTTTATCCAAAGTCTTGGCTTGCGTCACAATAGGCAACTCAACACTTTGGGCCACATAGTATTTCTTACCTTTTGACAATGAGAATTGGATAATTGTTTTCATGTTGATAATGTATCAGAAAAATGGACTTTTGCAAATGAATATATTACTAAAAATTATTCATACTCATTCTCCTTCCCGCACCAAGGACAGAAGAATTTCTTTCTGTCTTTCGGCGCATCGCCTATAGTCCACCATTTATGGCAAAAAACGCACTGAAAATGATGGAGAAGTTCTATTGATCTTTTACTTATTTTGACCATGGCACTTCTTGTACTTTTTTCCACTTCCGCAAGGACACGGATCATTCCGACCAACTTCCGGTTCCTTTGAAGGATTTGTCCCAGAATTATTGGCTGAACCATCACCTGACCCAATGATTTGAGCATTTTCATGAACTTCTTTCAAATCAGCGGCCACTGAATTCCCTGCAACTTGTTTATTGCCAGCGTTTTGACCATTCACAGCATTGCCATTATTGATCGGCACAATATGCGGAATCAATTTAATTACTTGATTGTTCATGACCTGCTGCATCTCCTTGAAAAGACGCAAACCTTCCTTTTTGTATTCCACCAAGGGATCGCGCTGGCCATAGGCGCGCAAGTTGACGCTGGAACGAGTGTAATCCATGACTTCCAGGTGTTCAACCCAATACATATCGATGGTTTGCAGAAGGACAATGCGCACGGCCGACAGGAAAGACTCGCGGCCGAATTCGGTGATCTTATTTTGGATAATTTCAGAAAATCCCCCGCTCCTCGCCAAGCTCGGAGCACCCCCTTTTTCAGCAAAAAATCCCCCGGCCTCCGCTTCGCTACGGCCACCCCCTTTTTCAAAGGGGGATCTTCCATCTGATCCATTCTGATTTTCAAGGGCGGAATTAGTCTTAAAACCCTCATCTTTGACCGACGATCCCGTTGGAGATTCCCCCTTTGAAAAAGGGGGTGCCCCGACTGGTAAGGAGGGGTGGGGGATTTTTTGTGATTCAAAAGGAGGTGGACCTGAGCGAAGCGAAGGGACGGAGGATTTTCCTGAATGCACCGTTGAATTTTCAACAATATTCATCAACTCCCCCTCCACATCATCCAAACTTCCCAGTAATAATTTCCGGCGGCGATCATAAATGGAAGTGCGCTGATGATTGATAACATCGTCGAATTCGAGAACCTGTTTGCGGGCATCGAAGTTGAAGCCTTCGATCTTTTCCTGGGCTGTTTCAAGCGCTCTCGAAATAATCTTATGTTCAATAGCCTCATCCTCCGGCATGCCCAACTTGCCCATCATGTTCTTGAGCATGTCCGAGGCAAAGACGCGCATCAGAGTGTCTTCCAGAGAAACGAAAAATTGAGTCTCGCCAGGATCTCCTTGACGGCCAGAGCGACCGCGCAATTGGTTGTCGATACGCCTGGCTTCGTGCCTTTCTGTGCCGAGCACAAACAAACCACCGCATTTTTTTACTTCCTCCGATGATTCCGCCGTATTCGGATTGCCGCCAAGCTTGATATCGACTCCGCGGCCGGCCATGTTGGTAGCGATGGTGACCGCGCCTTTCTTGCCGGCTTGGGCGATGATCTCCCCTTCACGTTCATGATTCTTGGCGTTCAAGACCTCGTGCGGTATGCCTTCAGCTTTGAGGAATTGAGAAAGAACCTCGTTCTTTTCGATAGAAACTGTGCCGATCAAAACCGGCTGGCCTTTGCTGTGTAATTCCTTAACCTTTCGGGAAATCGCTTTGTACTTGCCGATTTCTGTCCGGAAGATTTGATCATTTTTATCGAGACGGATTATTTGGACGTTGGTCGGGACTGTTGAGACTTCCAAACCGTAAACTTTGAAGAATTCCTCTTGCGAAGTCATGGCCGTGCCGGTCATTCCGGAGAGCTTGGGATACATCCGAAAAAAGTTCTGGAAGGTTATGGAGGCGTAAGTCCGCGATTCTTGCTGAATGGAAACGCCCTCTTTGGCCTCGATAGCTTGATGCAGACCATCGGACCAACGACGACCAGGCTGAAGCCGGCCGGTAAATTCATCGACAATAATAATCTCATTATTCTTGACGACATATTCCTTGTCCTTGTGATACAAAGCCAAGGCTTTGATCGCAGTTTCCAAATGATGAACAGACTTGATCCCCTTATCAGTGTAAATATTCTCTATACCCAAAGCTTTTTCGGCTTTGGTTATACCAGCCTGGGTCAAGGAGATCGAATGATGTTTTTCTTCGACGATGTAGTCTTCTTCTTTGTTGAAAGAAGTCACCAATGAGGCAAATTGGCGATAGGTGCTTTCGGCATCACGAGTCGGAGCGGAAATGATAAGCGGTGTTCGAGCTTCATCTATGAGAATAGAATCGATCTCGTCGACGATGGCGTAGTTGAATTCCCTCTGGCGCAAACGGTCGGCGCTGTATTCGAGATTGTCTCGGAGATAGTCGAAGCCGAATTCATTGTTCGTCCCGTAAGTGATATCAGCCATATAGGCTTCGTGCCTCGAAACCGGCTTCAGGAATTCATGAACGACTTTGAAGGCACCCAATGTATCGCGCTCTTTATCCAGTGAATCGCTATCCTTGTCATTCCCGCGAAGGCGGGAATCCAGGATATTACCACCTGATTCAGATTCTTTGGTTCCACCCTGGATTCCCGCCTTCGCGGGAATGACAACAGGGGCAACTTCCGCGTCATATAAAAACGACGACTCATGATTGATCACTCCCACAGTCAATCCTAAGAAAGAATATATCTGTCCCATCCAGACGGCGTCGCGCCTTGAAAGATAATCATTGACGGTGACAATATGGACACCCTTCCCGGTAAGTGCGTTCAGATAGGCCGGAAGAGTGGCAACCAAAGTCTTACCCTCACCGGTTTTCATTTCGGCGATGCTTCCCGAATTCAAGACAAGTCCGCCGATCAGCTGAACGTCAAAATGTCGCTGGCCCAAAGTCCTCCTAGCCGCTTCACGGACGACCGCGAAAGCTTCCGGCAAGATTTCATTGAGTTTCTCTGCCAGGAATTTCTTTTCTTCTGTCTTTTCTAAACTCTTACCTCTAACCTCTAACCTCTTTCTAAATTCACCCGTTTTCGCTTTCAATTGTGCATCAGAAAGCGCCCTAATCGCCGGCTCAAACTGATTGATCTTGAGTACGATCGGGTAAAAAGCCTTCAATGATCGCCCCGAGTATTTGCTGAATATTTTGTCCAGGAATGACATAAGAGGCACTTTAACATAATTAGGGACTAGGGACTAGTTTTTAGGGACTAGTATTCGACCAATCACGTTTAGTGGCAAATCTAGTCCCTAGTCCCTAATAACTAGTCCCTCGTGTCAATTCACCCACTCCACCTCCGCTTCAATCTCCAACCCCGTCTTTTTCCAGACAAGATCCCGAATCCTACTGGTCAAGACCAGCACTTCCTCCGCGGTCGCTCCCGGCTTGGCCACAATGACCAGAGCCTGATTCTCAAAAACCTTGGCGTTGCCGAACTCCATTCCTTTGATGTTGCAAACTTTGTCTAGGATCCAACCGAGAGGAATCTTGACCAAACCGTCCCCTTCCGGAAAACCGGGCATTGCCGGATATTTCTTCTTGAACTCCGTAAATATTTCCGTCCGAACTATTGGATTCTTGAAGAAGGATCCAGCCGTTCCCCAAAGCCGCCAATCCGGCAATTTGCCCGAACGGATTTTGACGACCGCCTGCCTGACCTCCGCCAAGGTCGGAGTTGAATCAGGTGAGACCTTTTTGTCTTGCGAAGAGAAATATTCGACCAGATCTTTGTAACTGATGTCGACATTGCCTTGATTCTCGAGTTGAAAAGTCACCGTGGAAATAATGTAGCGGCCCCTTTGCTGTTTGAAAAGGCTATCGCGATAGCCGAACTTGCATTCAGCATTGGAAATGTCCCTGAATTCGAGTTTTTTTGTGTCCAAAGCCCGAACAAATTCAATAGTCCTAGAAATGTCCGCTCCATAAGCTCCTATATTCTGGACGGCCGTCGCTCCCACCGTTCCCGGTATGGCTGAAAGATTTTCCAAGCCATAAAGGCCGCGCTTGACCGTCTCCTCGACCAATCGGTCCCAACTCTCCCCGGCCGCCGCCGTTACTTTATCGCCAGAGAATGAAACCCCGGCCAATTCGATCTTGATGACCAAGCCATCGTAGCCCTTGTCGGAGATCAAGAGGTTTGACCCGCCGCCCAAAATGAACATCGGGATCTTCCCGGCTTTTGCGTATTTGACTGCTTGAACAAGCTCATTCTCATCGGAAACCGCGCAAAAAAATTTGGCCGGTCCGCCAATTTTAAAGGTTGTGTATTGCGCCAGTGGAATATTCTCTTGTATTTTCATGAAAAATCTGAATTATTTCTAGTCCCTAGTCCCTAGTCCCTAGTCCCTAGTCCCTAGTCCCTAGTCCCTAGTTTTGCGCCCAATGATGGCGACGGGTGCGAGCTCCAAATAAAATGTTTAAATTTAATGTGAGTACAACCGTCGCCATCATTTGGTACAATCCTGATTTATTATAGCGTCAAGCGAGGATTTGGGGAAGTAGAGACGAGGCATTGCCTCGTCTCTACTTACACATAATCCGAGCGCAGACGATATATGAGCCCTGCCTGCCGGCAGGCAGGGAAGCGAATATAACCCAAATCCATCCATAAACGCAAAAGCCTGCTTTGCAGCAGGATTTTACGAAACATTTATTGGAATTGCCCACACATCACTCACATACCGACACACTACCACAAAATTCAAAGAATTGCAATCAACAGGTTATCCACAGGTTTAATAACATTAGAGACAAATAGTGGGATTTGTCACGAATCTGACATCGCCCTGCCACAATTCAAAAGCATCCGGGTCAATTCCCTCGTCATGTAAAGTCAGACTTGTTTGTTCCGGCAATTGCAGACTCAGATAATATCCGTCGTAAACATAAACACACCCGACATTTGCTCCAGACATTGAGTTCATTACTTGAATTTTTAATGGCGATAGAGTCGTTCCTTTTAAATATAAATATCCCTGAGAAACATGGCCTTGAGCATCCAGTAGACTTGGAAATCCTGGAAAAGAAATCTTTGATAGATATGGCGTCAAATAACTTCCCAAGCTATTCCAACCGGACACATTCACACTGTTGACGTTAAGCTGGCCGCCGGCAGGAGGCCAGTCTTGATTGGCCTGATAATATTCCTCCATGGCCGTGGCAATAGTCCGTGCATCCAGAACCGCTTTGGATTCGTAGGCTTTCATCCTTGCGCTATTTAGCGCCACCAGAACGGAGCTGGACAACGAGGAGATGATCGAAACGACCACCAGAAGTTCAATAAGGGTAAATCCCTTTCTCATATGTCGCATATTATACACTACTTCTGCACCTGCTTGATGGCGGATTCGATCTGGTCCGTATACTCCGGCTTAAGCTTCTCAATAGACCTCAAAGAAGCTATCGCATCAGCCAATTGACCGGCTGAATATTGATTTTGGGATAGCTGATAGATCAGGTTGATGTCGCTCGGACTGGCTTTGACCAAGTTCTTGTATATGGCAATGGCTTTGACGTACTCCTTTTGCATGCTATAGGCCTGCGCCACTTGCGAAGTGTTGAATACGGCGGAATCCGCGCCGAAAATAGTCTTGGCTACTTTTTCTTGTCCGGCAATGATAAGAGTGGTGGCGTAGGCGTATTGGGCTTGCCAATATTGCGGAGCCGATTCGTAAGCCTTCTTCATCAGTTCGAGCGCCGCTTCTTTGTTGCCGGAATTCAAATAATCCGTAGCCAATTCGAAAGTGATCGACTGTTTGTCCGGTGAGAGCTCGTGGGCTTTGAGAAGAAGTGGTTCAGCCTGGGAATATTGACCGACTCCGTTAAGGAAAGAACCGGCCAAGGAATATATGCGGGCGTCTTTCGGCGTAGCGGCGACCTGAGCCTGAATCTGGTTTGAGGCCAAAGTGAAGTAGGCCTGCTTGATCGGACCGGCGATCTGTTGGGAAGAGACGACCTGGCCGGAACATTGCAGGATCTGTTCACGGATCTCCTGGTTGGCCATGTAGACATTGACCTTTAGCGCTTTCTCAAAAAGAGCCGCGTCAGGTTGGCCGCCGCTACAGGATTGCAAAGCGGCGATCAATCGGGTATTGGCTTGCACCGGACGATATTCGAAGAAGTACAGGACGAAAACCAAAGCCACTATGACAATCGGCGCGACGATGTATTCCACCGCATCGTTCCTCAAAGGCTTGTTTCCAAGAATTTTAAGCGGTTGTCCAGCCTTAAGAGAATCGGCAAAACCCAGCATCGTGAAGAATAAGACGTAACTGGCCAGGTTGTCGAAGACGAAAATATTGTGGATGATGTAGCCGGCCAGAAGCCCGGTAAAGACGCTCTTCTCGGTGATCGAAAGTTTGGATTTCCAGATCGCCATCAGGAACAGGACATAAAGGGACAAGTAAGCGATAAGGCCGACGAAGCCCGAAGCGACCAACCAATCCAGAAAAACATTGTGGGCTCGATCGAACCATTGCTCCTGGCTGTACATGGCCGGATTGTAATTGGCGTTGAAAATGTAGTTAAAATTTTCCTGTCCCCAACCCAAGATCGGCCTTTCCATAGCCCCGGTCAAAGCCATCGGCCAGATGTAACCGCGAGCCTGAGTCTTGACGTCATTCAAGGAAATCGTGGCCAGACGATTGAGCACTTGGTTATTCTGGACGAATGATGAATTACGATTCAACCAGAAAACGAGACCTATTAGGCTAATGGCCAGAATGATGCCCCCGGCGTACATCCGCGACTTTTTGGATTCTTTCTTTCCAAGAATTGAATACAGAAACAAAGCCAGCATGATCCCGCCGATCAGACCGAGAATGGTGCCGCGAGTGGCGGTCTCAAAAAGCTCAAAAGAAAACAGGACGGCTATTACAGGATAGGCCCATTTCAGGAAATCGGCATTGGCGATCTTCTTGGCTTTGGCGACGAAAAACATGTAGACGGCCAGACCGGCGTTGATGAGCATGTAGACGGCCATGTAGGCGGCGTTGCCAAGAGAGGCGTCGATACGGGAAGAGCCTTGGTGAATGGCGGCCCAGCCGAATAATTGGAACAAACCGTAAAAGGCCACGACCACGGCGACTATCAGAGAGACATTGATCCAACGATGCCAGATCCGCTTGCCGAATTCTTCGGAACCGAAAAGATTGGTCGTGACCATGAAGAAAGCCCAAAGGTGCACAATGACGATCCAGCCTTCCATGCGTTCGAAGTTGGACCAAAGACTGCGGATCGGATTGACCCCGAGAAGATCGGCAATGAGAGCGATCACCGCGAAGAGAGTCACGCCGATCGTGATCGGCGTCAGTTTCGGACGGTATTTGGCATCGATAAAAGCCAAAATAATCCAACCTGCGAAAGCAATTTCAACAAGAAGACGGAAATAGAAGGCTTTACCGGTAATGAACGGGAAGAAAAACGAGTTGGCGACAATAAGCGGAAAGATAGGAATCAGGAAGAGCGCGGCATAGGTCACGAACTGAGAGATTTTTTTTATGGGCATGGGATTATTAAAAAACGGTTAGAAGGCTACTATAACATAGGAATAATAAAAAAGGCCAGTTTGTCAAAATGTTTGTCAAAGTGATGCAAAATATCCAAGTCAATGCTAAAATCAGTTACTATGAAAAAACCGTTACGGGAAATAACACAAAAAATATGAAAATCTTCATAACCGGCGGTTTTGGTTACATAGGTAGCGCCTTTGCCAAGGAAGCTGTCCATAAGAGTTATTCAGTAATACTTTACGATTCACTGATCTATGAGCAAGATTACAAAAAAATCTTCAAGGAGATCATCGGTAACAAATCTCATGGCGGCTCGGCAAACTTCGTCATTGGAGACACTCGCAATACCGACCTATTGGAAAAGAGCTTAAGAAATTTTCGGCCGGATTATATCCTGCACTTGGCAGAATTAAGCAGTGTCTATGCCTGCGATCACAATCCTCCGTTTACCGAAGAAATAAACTTCTTGGCCTCAAAAAAGGTTGTAGATCTGGCCGAGAAACTGGCGATTCCTATTTTATACAATTCCACTTCAAGCCTCTATGGTAACCAAAAGATAATGAAATTAATGAAAGAGAACGATATTCTGCCGGAACCGACAGACAATTACTGTAAATTTAAGCTGAAGATGGAGCAATACATACGAGAAAAGTTGGAGAAAAATATGGATTTTAGAATAATTGTCTTTCGACCAGCCACGGTTTGCGGTCTTTCTCCGAGAATGCGTATCGAACTTTTGCCGAATCACTTTACCTACTGCGCCGTGGCAAATGGTGTAATCAGGATTTCCGAACTGAATGCCTTTAGGGCCGCCATAGACATGCAGGACTTGATCGGCGGCTACTTCGCCGTCATAAAAAAGGGTGCCTGGAAAAATACAGTCTATAATATTGGTCACCATAACCTTTCAAAACAAGAGTTCGCCGCGGGCATCCAGTCGGTCGTCAAATCCAGAGTTGTCCCTATTCCAGACGTTGGCGATCTGAGGAATCTCCAAATCGACTGTTCCCTCTTCGAAAAGGAATTCAATTATAAACCGAAAGTGAGCTACAAGGAAACCGTCAAACAGGTTGCCGCTTGGGTCAAGAAAAACCAGAAAGAGATTGAGAGAACTAAGTTTGCCGGGATTCTCAATATGTCCATTGAAAGGTTTATGAAGACCATATAGCCCTGTTATCCCTCGATACTTCATGATATTCTAATCCAATCAATCCAACGAGATTAATTTTCTAATCTAAACAAATGATCAAAAAAATACGCGCCATCGCCAAACAAATCTTGATTTTCTTTGGTTTGCATTCTTCTCTGCTTTGGATCAGGAAAAAAATCGCACAAATAAAATACTGCAAACTCCAACGTGGCAAAGAAAGATTGATCATCGATTCGGGACAAAAATACGGCCTGAATACGCTTATCGAGACAGGAACTTACTACGGCGATATGATCGAAGCGGTCAGAAACGGCTTTCAAAATATCTATTCGATAGAACTTGGCAATGAACTTTACAACAAAGCCAACGAAAGATTCAAAGGATACAAAAATATCCGGATAATACATGGCGATAGCGGGGAGGTCCTGGCGAGACTTTTGGCACAAATCAATGAACCAGTCGTATTTTGGTTGGATGCCCACTATTCCACGGCCGATACCGTCAAAGGATCGACCAATACGCCGATCGAACAGGAGTTAAGGGCTATTTTCAATCACCGGATCAAACAACACATCATCCTTATAGATGATGCCAAGGATTTTACCGGGCACGGCGATTACCCGACGGCCGAAACGGTCGAAAAATTGGCAACCACAAACGGATACGTCTTTCAAAACAAGGAAGGAACGTTGCGAATCCTCCCAGGATCCTCAAACTAAACTTATGCGAAAAATAATCATAAAAGCAGTCGGCGGTTTGGGCAATCAGCTTTTCCAATACGCCTTTGCTCGAGCACTATCAGAGCAATTTGGTGTGCCCTTCGAATTGGATATCGCCGCTTACCGGCCAGAATTAAGATATTGGCCAAAAGGCACGTTAATACCAAGCTACTATCTTCAACATTTCAGAGCTAAAATAGATTTTGCGACCGGTTCTGATATGTTCGGATTCGTCTGGGCACGTCGCCATTATCGATATTTTGACAGCATATACGCCCGTTTACGACTAAAAAAATTCTTTTCCTTTTATTATCACGAGAAAACTTTTGCTTTCGATCCGGACGTCTTCACAAAAAAACCGACAGTATATTTTGACGGCTTTTGGCAAACAGAAAAATATTTCATGAATATTGCCGACCAAATACGCAATGAGATTCAATTGAAAATGCCATTTGAAATATATAGCCAGGAAATTTCCGAAACCATATTCAAATCAAACTCGGTCTCTATTCACGTCCGCCGGACAGTGTTCGTCTCGGATCCAATGATCAGCGCTTTCCATGGTTCATGTTCGCTCGAATATTACAAAGCCGCAGTGGAACATATTTGCAGGAATGTAAAAAATCCCAGTTTTTTTCTATTTTCAGATGACCATGAATGGGTCGAAGAAAATTTCAAGTGGTTGCCCGGCGAACACACGGTTGTCAAGAATGGCATCGAGAAAAATTATGAAGATATGATACTGATGTCACAATGCAAACATCACATCATAGCCAACAGCAGTTTCAGCTGGTGGGGCGCTTGGCTCAATCCGAGAAAAGACAAGATCGTCATAGCGCCAAAAAGATGGTTCGCCAATGCGCCGAAAAATGACACCAAAGACCTCATTCCTGATGGTTGGATAAAAATGCAATAAAAAAGCCTTACCCTTTTGAGGCAAAGCTTTATGAAACTAAAGTGCTGTTGGATTCTACTTCATGGCGCGCCGACCATTAAGTATCTCATTGATGCCAAGTTTTTTGAAACGAACTCTCCAAAAAGCCGAGGCTTCCAGAGCTTTGTCAGTTTTACGGAAGTTTTCCTGAGCTTCTTCCTTTTCACCCAGCTCCTGCTGGATTATTCCCAGGAATAACGGCGCCAAGGCGATGCGTTTCGGCAATCGACCGATGATGTGCTGAAGGTTTAGTTTCTGCAAACGCATCTTTTGAGGATTAGCCCGAGCTTCATTGAACTTCAAAGGGTCGATCGGATCCATAAGTGAACGGTAGTTCAAAAGCCAGTCCATAATGAACCAGACATCCGCCAGCTCATTATTGGTCGGAACGCGCTCAAGATCTTTTGGATCAAGAACTTTTTCGTTGAAGGAGCTTTCGTATTCTTCACCGAGCTCCTTTTGGCGCTGACTGCCGGTCGGACCGACATACATTCGTTGAGTCAAGATTGTGTGTTGATCAACAACACCTTTCTTTTTCAACTTTTTGGACATTTCAGTTTCTCCGAAAGCCCGTACAACTTGGACCGGATACCAATCCAAGGCGACCTCTAGAAAGAGGTCGATCGTATCCCAGATCTGCCCGACGGTTTCACCTCCAAAACCTACCATAGTGAAACCTTTGAAGAACATGCCTGGATAGTCTTTGACCAGCTTTCCGACCCGCAGGTAATCCTCGACTTTGCTTGGTTTGTGAACCCCTCGCAAAATGTCCGGATTACCCGATTCGAGTCCGAAGCTAAGACCGAGACAACCGGAACGATACGATGCTTCCAGAAGTTCCGGTGTTGTTGCCCTGGCAATGACGGCATTGGAAGCATCCCAAGTTATGGGAAGTGCCCTTCTCTCTATCTCATGGAGAACTTCGAGAGTGAAGCCGTTCCAAAGATCGTCGTCCAACCACATGACATGGTTGATACCGTAACGATTGTACTGTCCTTCAATTTCATCGGCGACAGTTTGTGGAGTTCGACTGCGCACCCCGACTCCGTTAAAGAATCTGACGGAGCAAAAGCTGCAAGCCGCCCGACAGCCTCGATTGGCAATAATCGTCCCTCGTTTGGCTGGACCCATCGCTTCGGGTCGAAAATGACCATAAACTCCGATCTCACCAAAAGAGGAATATTGACCTATCGGTAACTCCCCGTAAAAGGGAGAAGAGTCAATTCCCAGTTCTGCGGCCGGGCGCTGCTTCTTCGTGGAAAAGAGCTCGTCATCGACCAAAAGATTCAATTGACAAAGCTCTTCCGCCTCAACGTCATCGTTGATGAAATCAAGAAGATTCACGATCGCCAGATCAGATTCGAAAACCATGGCCAAATCAGCCGATCTCACATCCCGGAGGAAAGCGTCGGTGTTTGTGGAAACATGGACTCCGCCGGCGATAATGGGAATATTTGGGAAATTCCGCCTAACCCATTTGATAACCATTTTGATAGCTCCATGATTGGCGCTAAACATACAGCTTACACCAATCATTTCTGGCTTGAATTTCCTGATTTTTTGAGAAAGACTTTTCTGCCAACAGTAGTAAGAAAACTCCGGTTCGTCGACTGAACTCAGGATCGAAAAATTCAGATCCATGATTTCAACTTCATAACCGGCCTTCTTCAGACTATTGACCACCAAACCTGGTCCGTAAGGCGGGAAACAGGGATAACGCCTGAGTTTGGCCGTAGCCAAATCAAAATCACCCCCATTGATTTGAGGACAATTTAACATCAGGAATCGCCGGCAGCCATTTGGAAATAAATCCAAGACTCGGCGTGATATAACCTCAAGATCCGTACGAGGCCCATTTTTTGCTGGCGCCGTATTTTCAATGGCATTCATGCTAATCCTTTCATTTTCAAGTAGCGCCAAGATTGGCAATTTTCAAGGCCTTCCAAGGACTTGAACAAAACCACTTTTTGTCTTGAAATACTGTACCTTAACGAGGAGGAAAAGCAAACAGCTAAAAAATTGAATTCACCGCCCCGCCATCAATAACCAAGCACTGACCGGTTATGAAGCGGGCCTTGTCTGAGGCCAAATAAACAACCATATTGGTGACATCTTCCAATTCAGCAACACTATTTATAACTGTTTTTCTAGCCACTTCCTCCGAAAGTTTGGCGGTGGCTTCGCTGATCGAAAGACTTTCTTTCTTGGCCTTGTCAGCCACGTCCCGATGCCAGGCTCCGCCTTTGACCGTGTGAGGCGCAATGGCGTTTACCAAGATGCCAAATTTTCCCCATTGATTTGAAAGATATTTGTTGAGATGAATCATTGCCGCTTTCATCGCCCCATAATGAGGAATGAAGTTGCCGGGACGCTTCCCGGAAACACTGGCCATATTGATCACCCGCCCGAAGCTAGAATCTTTAAGGAGAGGAAAAGCTATCCGACTAAAGCGCACCATGCTCATGATGTTCAGGTCGAAGGCATCTTGCCAATCGGAATCCGTCGATTCTTCGAAATTCGTAAAGGTTCCCATGCCACCAATATTATTGACCAAAATATCCAGCTTCTTCCAATGCTTTTTTATTTCAGAGATAACTTTGTTAACTTGTTCCGGTTTGGCTGAATCAGCAATGAAAGCACGACAATTTGGATTTATCGCTTTCAAGGATTTCAAGGCTTCATCAAGATCCTTTTTGACCCGTCCACAAATCGCCACATCAGCACCTTCCTTGGCGAGCGCGATTGCGATCGATAATCCGATACCACGGCTGCCGCCGGTTACCAAAGCGACGCGACCACTTAATTCTTCGGCTTTTTTATGTTTTTTTGCCATCTATTTTATTAGGGTTTTTAGTTTGGCACGGATATCATTTACGGTCAATTTCATGAATTTATCTTGATCTTCTGTGGATCCGTAGTTACGTAAGAATTCCCTCGGCACGCCTATATGCGAGATCGATATTTTCCGGCTTTTCATTGCTTCTGAAATATCATAATCCAAAGCGCCGCTGTAATAAGGCTCGCAAACGATGACCTTGTCTCCTGTAAAATTCTTGAACAAAGTCTTGTCATCAAAAGGGGTAAGAGTTGTGTAATAGAGAATGGTAATATCGAGACCGGCAGCTGCTTCGACAACATTATCCAACATTGGCCCAACAGCTATCACTGTAGCCGACTTCCCTTTCTCTATTACCTTTGCTTGGCCAAAAATAACCTTTTGACTTGTAGAATTATGTTTCTCACTCAACCTAAAATAGGTCGGGTGCCCATCGTTGTATGCTTGCCGGAAAAGTCTGTCGAATTCTTGGGCTGAACCAGGCAAAATTATCTCAATCTCTGGAACGTTTTTCAAAATTCCAACATCTCCCGGACAATGATGGGTGCAACCTAGAGAGGTATAATCGTAAGAAGCGCCAAGACTGACAAAGTTTCCGCCTAACTTCTGATAACCAAAGTCATCCTTTATCTGTTCCAAAGATCTCTCGACTATAAAAGGAGCAATTGTATGAACGACCGGTATCAAACCTTTCATGGCCAAACCTGACGCCAAACCGATCGTGGACTGCTCGAGAATTCCAATGTTATAAACCCGATCAGGAAATTTTGCAAAAGCCTCCTTGAAGCCGAAGACTCCTATATCGCCCAGCAACAAAACAAGCTTTTTGTCGCTCTTCAAAATATCTGAAACTGTGGAAACAAATTGTTTGCGCATTTTAGTTGAGTTCTTTTAGGATAATCGGCAGATCCTCAAGCTTCAAAGCTTTATGATGCCATTCAGGATTATTTTCCATCATCTTGCAGCCATTGCCCTTGATTGTTTTTGCGATTATAGCCAGCGGTTTATCGTCGCTCATCTCCTTCAAAGCCGAATGTATTTGCTCCTGATCATGTCCGTTTATTTCCTTGACTTTCCAACCGAATGATTCAAACTTTTTCGCAAGATCGCCCAGAGACAAAGCCCGATCGGTTGAATGATTGAAGTCGATAATACAGCAAAGGTTATTCAAAGAACGATGCGCCGCCAAAAGAGCCGACTCCCAGATTGTGCCCTCGTTGCATTCACCATCACCAACCAAGACGAAGACTCGATGCGGATCGCGGCTGATTTTCTGGGCCAAAGCCAAACCGACTGCCATGGGCAAACCATGACCCAAAGAACCGGTCGAAGCTTCAACACCGTTTATCTTGTTGCGATCCGGATGACCGCCCAATATCGAACTAAATTTTCCGATATTTTTAAGATCGGCCTTCCTAATAAAACTTTTTTCGGCCAAAACAACGTAAAGTCCCAAAGATCCATGCCCTTTGCTTAGAATAAAATGATCATGTTCTTGGGATTTCATTTTTTTGGGATTAATATCCAAAATACGATCATATAAGACCCAGAGAACATCGAGAATCGATAATCCGCTCGGAATGTGCCAAGAGCCGGTACCGGCAGCCGTTTCCAAAAGTTTTTTTCTGAGCTGTTTCATGTAATCATTGAATCATAAGACTTTAGCTGGAACATAGCAATATTTATGCTAAACTAGACGTCAATGGGCATAACAACCGTAATCAGACCAAAAAAGACCTTCAGTTGGAACGATATCAGGGAAATTTGGCAATACCGAGAATTGCTTTATTTTTTTACTTGGCGTGACCTGAAAATACGTTACAAACAAACAACAATCGGAGTCTTATGGGCCATCATCCAACCGGTCTCGACAATGGTCGTCTTCAGTGTCTTCTTCGGCTCCCTGGCCAAAATGCCTTCTGATGGCATTCCGTATCCGATTTTCGTCTATACAGGACTCCTATTTTGGCAATTTTTTTCAGCTGCCCTCTCGCAGACCAGCAGCTCATTGATAAGTAACGCCGCCATCATCACCAAGGTATATTTCCCCAGAATCATTCTGCCGGTTTCTGGAGTCATCACTCAATTCGTGGATTTTTTTATTGCCTCAATCGTTCTCATCGCCCTTATGTTCTACTACGGGTACGTGCCTCACCTTTCTGGCTTGTTAATTTTGCCTCTTCTTCTCATTATAACTTTTCTGGCATCAGTCGGCGGCGGTCTTTTCCTGGCGTCAATCAATGTCAAATACCGTGATGTCAAATATGCCTTACCTTTCGTCATCCAAATTCTTATGTTCATCACGCCCGTCATTTACCCAGCGAGCATTGCCGGGAAATATTCCTGGCTCCTGGCCATAAATCCCATGACTGGCGTCATCAAAGGCGCCCGAGGTGCCCTTCTAGGGACTGAACCGATCAATTGGGCACTACTTCTGATTTCATTTACGGCGGTCTTCATCTTGTTCTCAATAGGATTCTACTATTTCAAGAAAACTGAAAGATATTTTGCTGACATCGTCTAGACCACAACTATGGAACCAATCATCAAGGTAAAAAATATCGGTAAGAAATACAAAATTACGCACGAACGCGGAAGTTATATTTCTTTGCGGGATGTTATCACTATCGCTTTCAAAAATCCGTTCCGTTTTGCAAAAACGAAGGCCAGACAAGTTACTGGCTTCGAAAAAAAAGAAGAGTTTTGGGCGTTAAAAGACATAGATTTCTCGGTGAACAAGGGTGAAGCTATCGGAATCATCGGCAGAAACGGTGCCGGTAAATCCACGCTCCTCAAAATTTTATCGCAAATTACCCCACCAACAACAGGTGAGATAGTCATGCACGGCAGGATCGGATCCTTATTAGAGGTTGGAACGGGTTTTCATCCGGAATTGACCGGCCGGGAAAATATTTTTTTGAACGGCGCCATACTTGGCATGACCCGAAAGGAAATAGCTAGCAAATTCGATCAGATTGTCGAATTTGCCGATGTAGTCAAATTCTTGGATACTCCGGTCAAATACTATTCAAGCGGCATGTATGTCCGGCTGGCTTTTTCCGTGGCCGCCCATATGGAACATGATATTCTATTAGTTGATGAAGTTTTAGCAGTCGGCGACACCGAATTCCAAAAAAAATGTCTCGGCAAAATGGAGGATGTCACCAAGGAAAACGGCAGAACCATTCTTTTTATCAGTCACAATATGGACGCTATCCAGAAGCTTTGTAGCCGAACAATCCTTTTGGAAAAAGGGTCTGTCATGAAGATTGGCCCGACAAAGGAAGTAATTGATTATTACCTGAATGCCAGTCATGGACAAAACGCTGTTTTGGAGTTCCTAAACAATCCGCAAAAAGCGTCCTCGATCAGACGTATATCAATCCTACGAAATGATGGTACACCATCAACTCAGATCCCTGTCTCCGAACCATTCAAGGTTAAAGTAGATTTCACCGTACATGGACCTATAAAAAGATCTGTTCTTTCAATGTTTTTGTATTCAGGAGGAGAACTTCTGCTGTTGGCTTCGGAAAGCGACCAAACGAAAAATCTTCGGGATTACGAACCGGGGGATTATTCCACGACCATCGATATGCCGGCTCATCTTTTGGGACTGGGTACTTATTTTTTCCATATATCGCTCCAACAACCGAAATCAATCGCTCATGATATTCAAAAAGACATATACCTGGAAATTACAGACAAAGGCAATCCTCGGTCTGAAATCTTTCCGCCGGGATATTATACTGGCAAAATCAGCTCAATATTAAACTTTAAAACCGATAAAATAAACTAGCATGAAATTATTCACCGAAGGCAAGAAATATCCCAAGGAGTGGCTGATGTCTTTTACCAACATGGACAAATACACTTATTTGGCGCCAAATGATTTTGTCTTCATTGAGGTCCGGGCCAACTTCAAGGTTCTCAAAAACCTGCCGCCTGGCACCAAGATCGTCTATTTTGAAATGGAAGAACCGAATCGATTCTTCGTCAGTGATCCGGTCTTCAGACGGGATCAGTATGAGAATGATTTTTATAAATTCCTGGTCCTGTGCCCATACACGGCGGAATGGCTGAATAAGAAACAAGGATCTGTGCGAAGAATACCGGCTTTTTATCCCATTGACGGCGAACTGGCTCCGCAGATCATGAAAAAGAAGTTCGACATCATCTACAGCGGCGGAATCTATAGCGATTGGCTTTTTGAGGATATCAAGGCGATTTCAAAATTTAATTATAAATTTATCGCCCACAATGGAGTCCTGGGTTACAAATGGATCTCCAATTTATACCTCACCAAAAAGCTTAGGCAATATTTCCCCAAAATGCATATCGCTGAAGGCGGAAGGAAATACATTACAGAAAGCAATATTCCTCACCTGGAAAAATGGAAAATAATGGCTCAAACAAAAATAACGCTTTGTCAAAATCTTCTGCAATGTGATATTCCAAGCCTGGTCAATGTTTACAATACCGAGGGCTGGCAAGAAAATAAGGCGTTTTCTCAATTACCGAGACCAAATCGCTGGACACCAATGACCAATTTTCTAAATCATTTGCGCGGAAAGGTCTACATGGTTCCACAACTGAAAACTCGGGCTTTCGAAGCCGCTCTTTGTCATTCCCTTATTCTTTGTCTCCGTGATCCTTTTAATATTATCGAAAGATTTTTTGAACCGGACAAGGAATTCGTCTACTATGAGCCTGGAAAGTTGGAAGAAAAGATCCGTGAAATCCTGGCCAATTATGACTCCTACAAACCAATGATTGAACGCGCCCACAAGAAATTCATGGCCGAATACACGACCAAGAGGTTCGTCGAGAAGTTTTTGAAGGATATGAAATAGAAACCTTAATCCGCCGAAATGAATAAACCTAAACTGATCGGAACGGCCAAATTGCTTATACCGCCGCAGTATGGAAAAACAATTCTTCTGCAAAAACTCGAAATAAACAAAGAGCTCATAGAGTACATCATTTTTCATGGAATGAACACTTGCCAAGTGATTTTTCCCGTAACTCCACGAGGTGAAATTATTCTCTGTCAGCAATTTAAAAACGGCATTGCCTGTCTCAATGGCCTGGGAACGACAATTTCGAAGAAATCACCGCTATTATTGGAACTGCCTGGCGGACGACTGGAAAAAAACGAGACCTTGAAACGTGCTGCGACCAGAGAATTATTCGAGGAGACTGGTTATAAATCCAAAGATCTAATCCGACTTCAAGACCGTCTTTGGTACGATCCGGCCGTCTATACCGGCTTCTGTGTCCCCTGGTTAGCTTTGGGCTGTACAAAAATATCTGACAGACATGGAGACAAAACCGAGACCATTACCCGCAAAATTCTGCCCATTCGTAAATGGTTCGAGCTGATAAAAAAAGGTGAGATTACGGATTGTCGATCCGTAGCTATAAGTTTTCTGGCATTGCCTCACCTGAAATCCGCCAACCTCATGTAAATGGACAATTTCCAATTAATTGCTATCATGTTAACTCATAAACAAAGTCATAAACACGGCCATGAAAAATAAGAAGAAAGGAATCTCAGTACTCGGACTTGGCAAACTTGGCGCCTGTTATGCGGCTTTCTATGCCAGCAAGGGATATCCGATCATCGGTCTCGATATCAATCAAAATAACATCGATCTATTGAACAAGGGTATATCACCGGTCAAAGAGCCTGGCCTTCAGGAATTGATCAACAACCATAAAGCCTTTATTCGAGCCACAAGCGATCACGGCAGACTTCTCTCTGACAGCGACCTTACGTTCATCATCCTACCTACTCCAAGCAAACCGAACGGCCTATTTTCTGTCGATTACGTCGTCCAAGCCGCCAAGGATATCGGACCGCATTTGCGCAACAAGAAAGGCTATCATGTTTTTACTTTGGTCAGTACCGTTCTGCCGGAAGACTCGCGAAAATATATCATTCCGGCTTTTGAAAAGAACTCCGGCAAAAAATGCGGGGTCGACTTTGGCTACGTCTATAGCCCCAGTCTCATCGCAATAGGAGACATCTTGAAAAATCTTCAGGAGCCTGACTTCCTATTTCTTGGGGCTCATGACGAACGATCCCGTGAAATGGTCGCTTCCGTCTACAACGACATCTACAACAATGAAAAATCTGTCGAACACATGACCATCGAGAGCGCCGAGTTGGCCAAGATCAGTTTGAACGCCTATGTCACCATGAAGATCACTTTCGCCAACATTCTGGGACATATCTGCACCAATCTTGAGCAAGCTGATGTCGACGATATTACCAACGCCCTTGGCAAAGATCAACGCGTCGGCCGCAAATATCTCCGAAGCGGTCTTGGCTACGGCGGCACCTGTTTCCCGCGCGACAACTACGCCTTTGCGGCAATGTCGAAAAAGTTTGGCGTCAGTAGCCCTATGGCTCTTTTGACCCACAAATTGAACGATCAGGTTTGGCAAAGAAATCTAAGTACAATTTTAAAATCTGCTGGCAAAGACAAGAGGATCGGCGTTCTTGGCATTTCATACCGTCCAAAGATTACTTTGTCAGACAAATCTCAGGCTCTATTTATAACACAGGGACTTATAAAGAAGCGTTGCAAAGTGATGCTATTCGAACCGTTGGGACATGAACACGAGGCGATCCGTATCCTTGGGAAAAAAGTTGATTACGCCACCACTCTTCCGAAAATATTCAAGAAATGTGACGTCATCTTTATTTCCAATAATGACCAAATGTTCACGGAAATTCCTAAAATAGTCGAAAAAATATCGGCAAAAAAGACCATTATCGATCCCTGGGGCATGTTTACCAAAAAACATTTCAACAAGAATATCGAGTACATTTCTCCAGGCCGGAAAAAATAAGCGGTCACACTATTACCTTTTTAGCCTAGCAACAATGAGAGTATGCCAGCCCAATCGATGTTCAATCCAACGAGCCAAAAAGCCTGGAAGAATATTCCACGGAAAAGCTTTGACGTATTTGTACTGTTTGTACTCGTCTATCTTGTAAGGAAAAATATGGTCTTTTTCGATAGAGATGATCTCGAAACCATTTAAGAGTTTCCTGATTTCCGAATTACTATAGGTATTAGCGATCGGACAGCCAGTCTGAGCTTCTGGTTGCATAAGACCCAGCAGGATCAAAAAGTTCTTCGTGGAATATTTAGAATACAGCATGACCCGAAGTTCTGAATCTAGTCCCATGTATTTCTTGATTTGTTCAAATATTGCCACCGGATCCGGTGAATGATGAATAACGCCAAATGAGTAGACCAGATCATATTTCTCGACCGGCACAACCTCTGATAGTGTTTCCGCGTTTGCAATATGGAATCTGGCTGGCAGATTGTAAACCACAAAACGCTGTTTGCATAGTTTCAGGCTTTCTTCGGACAACTCGACGGCCGTCAACTTGGCTCCATTCCTGGCAAAATTGATTGAATCAGTTCCAATCCCACAACCGATTTCCAAGACTTTTTTGCCGTTCCATTCTTTGAATTCGGCAAAACCGGGAATATGCGACTCAACGAAATATTTTCGCCATTCAACTTGATCAAAATAGGCTCTGCTGCCAACCGGTTCTTTGGAATGACGCAGATTGCATGGCCGACGGTCCCAGAATTCTTTCACAACGGCAATGGAGGCAGTATTTGTCATTTAGATAGCGTCATTATCGATAATTGAAGATTATAGCCCATTTTATGATATCATTCCATTAACCCCATCAATTATTATGACTATCGGACAAATCATTCACGAAATCGCGAAGAAAACGCTTGAACCATTGCGTTTGTACTCGCCGCTTCAAAAAAAATGGCAAAGGATGAGAGAATTGAGGCACGATGCCGAAACTTACAGGAATATAAACAGTTCAATCAAAAGGCACCAAGCCAAATACACTGAAGCCGGAAAATGGCTATATGGATACATAAAATTCTCAAGTGAACATTTGGTCGAAAAACCAACAGTCATTCTGAAAATACCTGAAAATATTCAATCAATAAAAATAGACATCGGCCTTTCTTATACCGCTCCCAATTCCGCCTTATGGATAAAAAGAAAACCGAGAACCTTCGTTTTTGGATTCGAACCCAACCATGAAGCTGTTGACTACCTGTTTTACGGAAATCTAAACAGGAAAAAACATATCCTGCCGTTGGTTGCATCGCTGAGAAAGTTAGGGGGCATGGATTCTCAAAAGTTTCTTGGAACAAATTTCATTTTGTTCGATATCGCCATTGATGATTGCGATCCCTGCATGAAAGACTTTTATCTGACAGAGGGTGTTGGAACGTCGAGCTTCTACCATCCGACAGATTTTGTTACCGCAAAACACCCGGAAGCTTTCAATATCAGCGAACACAGGCCAGTTCCAACAATAAGACTTGCTGATTTTATGTCATTGCTTCCTTGGGATAGATTCCCATACATCGAGCAGATCAAGATTGATACCCAAGGAAACGATGTTCGGGTCCTCAAAAGTGCCGGCGATTACTTGAAAAAAGTTGTTTTTGTTACGGCAGAGGTTTTTTCGGACAAACAATATGAATACTCCCATACTGAGAAGGAACTTGACGATCTGATGACTCTGAACGATTTTGAATTTATCAAAGACACTGATCATAATGGCAATAAAACATATGCCAACAGACTTTTCAAACATCTTTGGAAGACTTTGGATTACAAGACGGTGGATGTATAAATAAACAACAATATGTGCGGAATAATTGCCATAACTGGAAAAGATTCAAATAATATTCCTGATGGGCCTCTTAGTGATATGCTCTCGGCTCTTTCCCTACGCGGACCGGATGACCACGACTTTGTCAGATTAAAATCTGGTGACAATCTTAATGACTGCATCCTAGGCCAAACACGTCTATCGATTGTCGACCTTTCCAGCGGCCATCAGCCGATGAAAGACAATACCAATCCTTATACGATAGTTTTCAACGGCGAGATCTACGGCTACAAAGATCTAAAGAAAAACTTAGAATCGCGTGGTCACCGATTTGATACAAGCTCCGATACTGAGGTTATCCTCAAAGCTTACAGTGAATATGGGCGTGATTGTCTGAAACATCTCGATGGAATGTTCGCTTTTACCATCTGGGATGCACTTAAGGATGAATTGTTTATCGCCCGCGACAGATTCGGCAAAAAGCCTTTCTATTACACATTCCAAAATGAAATGTTCATGGCCGCCTCGGAAATAAAGGCTTTGTTCGCCAGCGGTTTAATCAAAGGAAAAATCGATCCGCAAGCCCTAGACGACTTTTTGAGGCTGCTTTATGTTCCCCCAAACAAAAGTATTTATTCGAACATCAAGGTCTTATTACCAGCCCATGCCGCGGTTATAAAGGATGGTCAAATTGAAACTTGGAGATATTGGAATCTCGAGAAAACAGAGATCAAAATGAATTATGCTGAAGCCAAAACTGAAATAAAACGGCTTTTTGAGAAATCCTGCGAGAAAAGGATGATCGCCGACGTTGAAATTGGCTCTTTGCTTTCCGGCGGAGTCGATTCAACTCTGGTCACGGCATGTGCGCAAAAATATTCCAACAAACCGATCAAGACTTTTTCCGTCCAATACGGCGATCTTATAAATGAACTTTCCTTTGCCAAACAGGCTTCAGAAAAGATCGGCACCGATCACTACGCAATAAATGCGGACAGTGGCGATTTGGCCGAATTAAAGAACGTCATCGCCTACTTCGACGAGCCTCATGCCGACTCTTCCGACTTTCCCCAGCATTTAGTTTCAAAACTGGCTTCTTCAAAAGTCAAGGTTGCCCTTTCCGGAGACGGAGCCGATGAGCTTTTCATGGGCTACGGCTGGTACCAGAAATACTGGCACACTCCGCGCTACAAATGGGACCGGATCTTCGGCAATCCCTTCTCCATCTACCAGAAGATCAATCAGGTCTTTACAGAAGATGAACGCCGTCATCTCTTAACAGTTGCAGGTTCTGGACAAGATTCATTCGAAAAGGAGGTTCTGGTCGGAAGCAACGGCGATATTGATAAGATCAATCGTTGTGATTTGATGATCTACCTGCCTGGCCAACTCCTTTCAAAAGTCGATCGGACCAGCATGATGCATTCATTGGAAATGCGCGCACCATTCCTGGATACGGCTTTGGCCGAATTCGTCTACAATTTGCCGGTTGAATTCAAGCTGAACAGAAATGAGAACAAGATAATACTCAAAGATGTCTTGTCAGAAATAATGCCCAAAGAATTCGTCTATCGCCGCAAGCAAGGTTTCGGTGCACCTATAAAAGAATGGCTGAATGAAGAAATTATCAAAGCTGAATTAGATCGACTCATAAAAACAGAGAAACATCCGATGTTTGGATATTTAAATCATGACGAAGTGACCAAAATAATCAGTCAGAGAATGAGTCTGGTTAAATCAGCCGTCCAGAAGATCTGGTCTCTGCTCTGCCTGAGTCTTTGGTTTGAAGCAAATCAAAAAAACTTTTAGCAAGATTAGGCGAGCAGTCCTGGCATATGTGCTTTCGAGGACATTTCGGAGCGTCGCTCAAATTAGTCATTGGAATACATAGCGGAGCGACGCGAGAATAGACAGCCCGGCGAGGTCCCTATAATTCGAGCCGGGCTTATCGTGTCCGAGAAAGCACATATGCCAGGGCTACTCGCCTACATACTCCTTCTTATTCTTTTTGTAATAGTCACACATTCTGGCGATTCCCTCTTCAAGTTTAACTTCCGGTTTCCAGTCCGTCGCTTTCATTATCTTGGAAATATCTGTTTCAAAGTTGCCTGTCTCCTCTTTTTCATAATTCTCTGGCCATGGAACATATTCAATATTTCCACTACCGACCTTCTTAACGACCAATTCAGCCATTTTTTTGAATTCAACAGATTTTCCCGACCCGCAATTGTATAGCTCTCCCGCAGTCTTCGGAGAAATAGCCACCGCCAGAAAAGCTTCGACCAAGTCACTTATGTGAATATAATCTCTTTTCTGCTTGCCGTCGCCAAAGATCTTTATTGTCTTATTTTCCATAGCCAATCGCATGAACCAGCCCGGGATTGAATATTTGCTATGCTTTATCTGTTGTCGTTCGCCGTAGGGATTGGTGATCCGGAGGACAGCCGTATTCAAGCCGTAATTCTTGTGATAAAGATAATAGTATTTCTCAGCCGCCAATTTGTGAACTCCGTAGAGGCTCAAAGGATTGGCTGGATGGTTTTCTGTGACTGGATTTTCAAGAATTTTACCCAAAGCCAATCGCGAACTTGAAAAAACAATTTTAGCTTTCGTATTCAAATGCCGGCAAGTTTCTAGAACCGTTAAATGACCTCTGCAATTGATATCCAGGTCTTCAAAAGGGATATTGCCACTATCAATATGGCTAACCTGGGCAGCCAGATTGAAAATAATATCTTTATCAACAACAAGTTTTTCGACAAGATCTTTATCGCGAATATCCCCGGTTATTGTCGATATCTTATCTGTTATCTCTTTAATATTAAACCAATTTCCACCATAAAGTGGCGCCAGATTATCGAGAATAGTCACTTTGGCTCCAAGAGCAACCAAACTTTGAGCAATATTGCTTCCAATAAAACCCAAACCGCCGGTTATTAGCACCTTCTTGCCTTTGTATTCATCAATAATTTTTTTCATGGGATTTATATTGTTTGTCCTTTTCGGAAAGGATCGGCGATGAAACCGGCCACTTGATGCAGATCGACGGATCATTCCAAATGATTCCCATCTCATGCTCCGGTGAATATTCCGCCGTACATTTATAAACAACTTCCGCTTTATTGCTCAAAACACAAAAGCCGTGAGCAAAACCTTCCGGAATGTAAAGCTGTTTATGATTGTCGGCTGACAAGTTGACGCCAAACCAAGAAAGGTATGTTTTGGAATCTTTGTGTAAATCTACCGCCACATCGAAGATTTCACCACAAACGCATCGCACCAGCTTGCCCTGAGCCTTTGGCGCCACTTGGTAATGAAGCCCTCGCAAAACGTTTTTCTTCGAATACGAATGATTCTCTTGAACGAAATCAGGGATACCCTTTTCTTTGAAGGAACTCGACTTGAATGTTTCCAGAAAAAAACCTCTTTCATCCACAAAGACCTTTGGTTCAATCAGGATCAATTCCGGTATCTTTTGGGCCGTAAAAGTAAATGACATCTTGGTAATCTTAGACGGTGGGTGAAAAATTGCAAGTTTATCAGAATCGGAATAGTATATATGAAAATATGATAAAAGAGATCTATTGGGGCTATCGGAATAAAATATGCAACAAATTATTCGGCGTTGTCCATCTTCCGGCCCAAGGAAAGAAAAAAGGTGACGTACTGATCTCATACATAGTCGAGCCGTTCACCTTGGCACCCTGGGAACAACTTTCAAACTATCATACGAACAACTGGGAATGCCGTGAGATCGCCAGACTTTTCAGTCAAAAGGGATACGCCTGCGATATTGTCAGTTCTAGAAATAAAAACTTCAAACCCAAAAAATCATATGTTGTCTGCATTGACACTGATGACAATCTGGAAAAATTCACAAAATATCTTCCTAGAAATTGTCAGAAAGTCTTTCATGCACTCATGTCCCATTGGGAAGACTATAATGCAGCCGAGAAACGCAGGTTGAACGATCTCGAAAAAAGACGTGGCATTCGCCTATCACCTCACAGACAATTGGAACCGTCAAAAAATGCGGAGTATGCTGATTTCATAACAGCCTTCGGCAACAAAACCATTCTTGACACATTCAACAAGTGCGGCAAGTCGGTCTATTACATTCCAATCTCTGTCGTCAAACAATTTGATTTCCCTGAACAAAAGGATTTCGGCGAAGCCCGCAAGACTTATGCTTGGATGGGAGGTGGTGGTGCCGTCCTGAAAGGCCTCGACCTAACGCTTGAAGCTTTTCGCCAAATGCCTGAATTCGACCTTCATGTCTGCGGACCCGTTTCAGCCGAGAAAGATTTTGTCCAAGCCTTCAAAGAAGAGCTCGAGAAAACCCCGAATATTCATGTTCGCGGCCGAATGGAAGTCACCAGCCAGGAATACACAGACATTCTGAATAAATGCGCGGCCGTCGTTTATCCGACGGCGGCCGAAGGTTCATCCGGCACGATAGTTCTGGCTATGCATGCCGGTGTAATTCCGATCATTAGTCCGGAAACAGGCATCTGGGAAAGATCCGGCTACATTCCGCTAATAAATCCCACCGTTCAATCTATCATCAAAACTGTTCGAGATTTTTCAAAAATGCCCGAGAATGAAATACGTGCCTTATCAAAAAAAATCTGGGATTATGCCCGCGAACAAAATACCAGAGAAACTTATAGCGCGGCTTACAGAAATATTATTGAAAACGTTTTGAAACTATGAGCACCCATCCTCTGATCAGCGTCATAATGCCCGTTTATAACTGCGAGAAAACCGTGGCTATTGCCATCGGATCAATCCTTAACCAGACATATAGGAATACGGAACTTATTGTCGTCAACGATTCAAGCACTGACCAGACAAGGAATATTATTGAGGAATTAGCCAAGAATGACGACCGGATTAGACTTTTTGACAATGAATCTGATCCAAATCGCTTCGATGTAAAACTTAATAGGAATGTGAACGCCGGT
Organism: uncultured bacterium; assembly: GCA_903842025.1. Classification (GTDB taxonomy): domain Bacteria; phylum Patescibacteriota; class Minisyncoccia; order Phycocordibacterales; family PALSA-1337; genus C7867-002. The sequence continues at coordinate 30,170 of CAIMKX010000012.1, forward strand.
TACTCGGCCAGAAATCTGGGATTCAAACATGCCAAAGGCGAACTGATCACCTTCCAGGATGCCGACGATGCTTCCCTTCTGAATCGTCTGGAAATTCAATATGATCTTCTCATAAAAAGTAACTCAATTCACGTCACGCTCGATTGGTTCAAATTTGACGAAACCAAGCTCGGCAGGAAGTTAAACACGGCCAAATATTCAGATCGGATTGAATCCTTGGGGCCCGATGAATTATATACGATGTCCCAGAGGTCAAAAGGTTTGGTGGCCAAAATATCGAAACAGATTAATCGAGCGGTGCCATTCCATTGGAAAAGAATGCGAGTCATCAATAAGCTTTTCTTCGGTTCATTGGAAAACTATCCGGGTGCTGGCAATTCGCCATTGTTCAAAAGAGAAGTCATCGAAAAAGTCCAATTCCGCAAATTAGAAGATCGAATCTGGCCTTCCTTCATGGGCCGCGGCGCCGACAAAGACTTCAATTTCCAGGTGGCGGAAACTTTCAGGAATAGCCATTTCTTCGCAATTCCGCTCTATATGTGGAGAGTTCCAAAACAAAACGATAAATACGTCGACACAGTATCATCAAATTTTCTTGACCAAGAATCGACATTACCCTATTATGAACGAACAAAATCACATGGATAAGAAAATCGAACTTTCATATTTGGTTGTGACCAAAAACAAACTGTCGTACCTCAAAATTACTTTGGAGAAACTTATCGCCGAGAAAAAACTTGACGAGGAGATTCTGGTCGCGGACGGAGCCAGTACCGACGGAACAAAAGATTATCTCTTGGGGCTGAAGAATTCTGGCGCAATAGATTTCTTGGTCTCCGAAGTCGATTTCGGCGTAGCTCACGCCATGAACAAATTGATCCTCGTCGCCAAGGGAACACTTTTTATGCTCATTGCTGACGACGACGCTTACGATTATCAGGTCTTGGCGGAGTGCAAAAGATTCATGCTCGAACACAAAAATATAGACCTCGTCTGCGCCAACGGCGGCGTGCTTTATAGTGCGTCAAATAAGAATCATCCCGGATATACAATCAGGCCTCTGGATTATGCGCCCGAATTCAAGGAATGGCAAAGAAGCCATAGACCGTTCGCTTTCGCCGAACTAGGTCTCATCTTGCGAAGATCTTCTCTGCCGGTCATCGGACTGCGCGATCTGAACATCCGCCGGGCTGACGCCGAATTTTCCCTGCGGCTGACCGCCGGCAAGGCCAGGATCGCCTGGTACAACGGCTATTCATACGTTAATGTCCTGAATCAGCAGAGCGCCAGCAAGGTTTACGCCAAAGAGATGGTGAAAGATATCGAGCGTCTCAAACAATTTTACCTCGGAGAAGAACCGGATTCTTTTTTCGTGAAAAGACTCAAGATCATCGGAAACATTTTGAGATCGAAATTCATTCTCAAAAAAAGCAAATCCCTGATAGCCATCGACCAACCTTGGTCGGCGTTGATAATCATAGCCGAGAATTGGTTAGCCAGGATGAACAGTGTAAGAAAAGCTGAGTTCATTTATTAGTTTTTGTGAGAATTTTAATTTATAATCACAACATGTTCTACAAAACTTCAGTTCTGGTTCGTTACAATCCCTTTATGAAAAAAATCATTCGTAGGGTCAAAAAGGCTTTCGGCTGGAATGATCCAACAATAGGGATCAACGCTAGCCTGGTCCGCAAATACGCCCCAGGCAAATCGTTTGCCGATATCGGCGCGCTCTGGGGAGTGAACGGACTGAATTCGTTTATCGCCGAAGAGAGCGGCGCCAAAAAAGTCGTGGCTGTGGATGTTTATCCAGCCAGCCCAAAATTCCTGGAAGAAAAGATGAAGCGAAATTCTCGGATCGAATTCGTGCAGGGAGACATCAATCTTGCCAGTACCGTGGCAAAAATAGGCACAATTGACGTCGTTCTTTGTTCCGGAGTTCTTTATCATACGCCCGATCCAATCCATCTTCTGACCCGCTTGCGGGCGATTACTGGTGATACACTGATCCTGAATACAGCGTCCATACCTGACGTGCCTGGAATGAAAAATGTCGGCGTTTTCTACCCTTTTCTTGAAGAAAATCAGCGCAAGATCTGGAATATAGGTTCAGGTATGCAAAAGGCCATTACCGGCCCCTATGAGCCCGAGGAAGGCTACGGCAACTGGTTCTGGGGTATGACCCCAAGTCTGATCGAATCCATGCTCAATTGCGCAGGTTTCGAAGTCAAGGAACGTTTTATTAGCTCCATCCTAACTGTTTATGTCTGCAAAGTGACTGAGGTAAAACTTGCAGCCGTGTCCGGAGAATGGAACGTGCCTGTGGGCGTCGAGTTTTCAAAATTTAAACGCTAAGACTATTATTCCCTACTGACCAAAGACACATCATGAAGATTATAAGGAATATATTCTTACTTGTTCTGTTCATCTTCATCGCCTTTTCCGTCTTTTTTCCCAATCCTTTCGGCAATAATCCGGACATTATCGCCGACGAAAGCTATTTCCTGACCAGTTCCCTTTCAGCAATTGAAAAAGTCACACTTCCCGGTTGGGAATTTTCCAGGTCGGGAAACTATTACGGCGGTGTTCAAACCTACATAGATACCGTCGCGCTCATACCAGTTCTCGGAATCATCTTTATGAACAACGGTTTTTCCGTCATGGCGACGAAAGTCTGGGTTGCCCTGAATACCGGCGAGCTTCTGCATGTTCTTCGAATAGTGAATGAGCTCATCGCCCTCGGCACGCTCCTCGGATGTTTCTTCTATTTCAAGAAAAGGCGGATACCCCGCCAGCTGGCTTTGATTTTGACTCTCTGGCTTTTTCTTCTGCTCAGTAATGCCTTATTCATCCAGCTCTTGCACACGGCCAAAGTTTGGACGCTTTACACTCTGATCGTCGTCGTGGTCAGTGCTTTCTTCATTGCCAATGAATATTACCTGACGCATCTTGGCGACTCCTTCTTGCCAAAAAAGACGTACGTCGCCGTATTGGTTTGGAGCACTGTACTGATAATATTTCAAAACTATTACGGCGCGATCTCAATCGGACTGCTCATAATTTACGCTGTTATACTTCATCACATCAAATGGAGAGATGTTTGGGAATATTTGAAAAAATACTGGTACTTAATCGTCATTTTCGGTTTGACTCAAATATCATTCTTATACAGAGCCGTGTTCGTGAATGGCCTGACCGCTTATTTTGGTGTCTCAGCGACGAACAGTCATGGCAACATCGATTGGTATCTCCGGCTCTACAAACCGCTCGAATACACGATCGGCGGCCAACCGCTCTCACTGCTTTATCTAGTCGGAATCATGGTCATTGTCTTTCTTGCTTATAGAAATAAATCATTTCTATCGGCTTCACATAAAAGGTTGTATATGATCATCGCTTGTCTCCATCCTCTGATAATCTATTTCATATTCCATGTCCTAATAGGATTGAGCTTGTCTCCAAGGTATGGAATCATTTTGACTGTTGCCTGTTGTTTTTCAGCAGTGATACTTCTAAGTGAAATTAACGAAACAGCAGTTAAGATGGCACTCGTATTCAGCAGTATTCTTTTCCTTATTGTCAATATTCATGCGATTTCCCTCTATTGGCAACCGTCATCAGAAACCATTCTTCTGAATACGATTACGGCAAAATATAATTCGGCAGATAATATTTTCATTGAAGAACCGTCGGCGCTACATCTCACTTTACCGATTAACGACAAGTCTCTTCTGTTGTTGGATGAAAAAAGAGCAGGCTTCGAACGTTTCAAATTCTTGTTAAATAACATAGAACAAGTCCGCAAAGATGTCTCATTCAGACCTTTGACGATGATCACCTACACTTCCGAAGAGGAGGAAGCGGCGATTTCGCGGTTCAAAACCGGAACTAGCACTATTTGGATGATTTCGACAGACAATAATCGGATGTGTTCGGCCAAAGAAATTCAAGCGGGTAGTTGTTTCGCTGTTTACCCCGAAGGTTGCGATATTTCTTCTCAAGAACCGAATCTATTGCCGGCATTTCTAAATTCGACTAGATTGGGCAACTGCTATATCGTGCGCAAGATCTTTCCCTAATTTAATTTTGATCATGGCTATAAGAGCTTTGGCACCATGGCGCCAATTGACTTTCTTACCTTCTGCTCGGCTTCTCGGTGAATATGAAATCGGCACTTCGGCAATATTCTGGCTAAATTTGTGCAATTCGTAAGTCAGATAAATAGCATCATAAACAAAACTATCCTCTTTCCAGTTAAGCAACTGAGGAATCGCTCCCCGAGGAAACAGTTTGTAGCAAGTCGTAATATCAGTAAAATGGCTGCCAAAAAGAATATTGAAGATCATGGCCATTGTCCGATTGCCATACAAATAAATGAAATTGAAACATTTATTCTGCTTCAAAAGGCGCGAACCAAAAACAGTCGTCCGTTTTTCATTCAAAGCCGAAATCAGTGTTCGATAATCATTGGGATCGTATTCGAGATCCGCATCCTGGATCAAAACGAAATCGCCGCTGACTTTAAGCAAGCCGGTCTTCACCGCTGATCCTTTTCCGCCATTCTTATCGCGCAGAACGACAAGATATTTATCCTGGTATTTTGAAAGTCTTTCCCTGGTACCGTCAGTCGAACAATCATCGACAATAATGATCTCCTTCTGCCATCCCGGCGGCAAAGTCACGGCCTCAACCTTATCGATGACCTGGTCAATAAACCTCTCCTCGTTATAACAAGGGATAATCAGGGAAAGTTTACGCATGTTTGATGTTGACCATGATAGTCGATTCTATCACTTTTACAAATACCGGCAAACATGTACAATAATTCCCATGAAAGAAATGCTCAAATCAGTCAGTCTGTTCAAGGTCATAGTCATATCCTACAAGGCTATTCGCAATAAATACCGACTTACCAGTAAATTCAGCAAACTTTCCAAATATTTCAACGATTACAAAGCCTACAGGAAATTACCCGCCAATCAGAATATGCCCTGTGAGACAAGAAATCTTTACCCACGCATCTTCGATAAGACAGATGTTACCGACATTGATCCAATCTATTTTCTTCAAGGAACCTGGTGCGCCAACAAGATATTCAACAATAAGCCGACCAGGCACTATGACGTCGGGTCTCAAGCTTTAATGGTCGGAATCATTTCCCAGTTTGTGCCAACGACTATGATTGATATCCGACCGATTTCCATAAATCTTCCAGGCCTCAATTTTATTGAGGGTAATATCACTAAGCTTCCATTTGGCGATTCATCAATCAATTCTTTAAGTTCAATCTGTGTTATTGAACATATCGGCCTTGGAAGATATGGCGACCCCCTGGACCAGTTTGGCAGTGAAAAAGCGGCGGCCGAATTGGTCAGAATCCTTGCAAACAATGGAAACCTCTTCATATCTGTTCCAATAGATAGTGAAAATAAAGTTTATTTCAACGCCCATAGGGCTTTTACCAGAGATTATGTCATCAAATTATTCTCAGCCCTCAAGCTCAAAGAAGAAAGATATATCTATGGTAATATGCTAGTCGAAACCTATGACTCTACGAAATGTTTCGGAACTGGACTTTACCATTTTACAAAATGAAAAAAATCCTTCGCGCCATAATTAAAAGGACTTTGTTGAATTGGGAACATCCCCGCTATTCAATGAACCTGTTCAAATTCTGCTCTCAATATGTCGATTTATGTTACGGGGATATGAATTTTAACAGGAAGACAAACGGCGAAAATATGATTGTCAGAACAATAATACCCAATTGTCATGTCGTTTTTGACGTCGGAGCCAATGACGGCACATATTCAAGCTATATGCTTTCGATCAATCCGAATGTCGAAATTCATGCTTTCGAACCAGGTAATCAAGCTTACAAAGCTTTGAGACTTTTACCGCTCACCGCCAATAACTTTGCCCTCGGAGAAAAAAAAGAAAAGAAGACTCTTTATTGTGACAATCAAAGATCAACCCATAATTCTCTGTACGACCCAGGCCTGGCGAACGGGTCAAAACAGGAGATTCAAATCGAAATTCTTGATGATTATTGCCTCTCGAAAAACATCAAACATGTTGACTTCTTGAAAATAGATGTTGAAGGACATGAATATTTTGTCCTCAAAGGCGCCCAAAAACTGTTTGAAAATAATGCAGTCGATTATGTTCAATTTGAATTCTCGGGCGGCTCCCGTGAAGCCCGAACATTTCTCAAAGACTTCATGGACTTCTTCGACAAATACGGCTTTGATCTATACCGCATCAAACCTTTATCAATAGAAAAAGTAATCTATAATCCCGGAAAAGAAAGGTTCACTTTGACGAATTATCTGGCAATAAAGAAAACCCTGATCGTTCCGCCGGGACTGCACGCCAAAGATCGTGATTTCTAATGGCATGAAAAGCATCATTATTTTCAAATACGGCGACGGTGAACTAGCCAATCAACTTTGGAATTATGTCAGCATCTATGCCTATGGCCTGGAAAAAGGTGTGCCTGTCTTCAACCCTTCCTTCTATGAATATCATTCTTCCTTCAAATTTCTTGAGGAAGAAAACGGGATGGTGAAGTCAATGGCCAAGCTCTTTGAAGATTATTTTGGAAGAAAACAAAAGAATTGGAAGAAATTTTGGCGCAAAATCTACAGGATTTATCCGTTTTACATTTATCTGACTCAAAAAAGCAGGATCATTTCCTCCGACAAATCATCAAATTCAGTCGTGGCTTTACCCCCAACGGGAAATATTGAGACTTTCAGACAAAAAGAGGATCAAAATAAAGTATATTTCGATGGTTGGCTTTTCCGAAATCCAGTCGGACTAAACAAATATCGCAAAGAGATCATTTCGGCTTTTTGTCCTCGAGATAAGATTGTTGAAAAAGTCCATAACCGAATAGCAGAATTGGCGGCAAAATATGAAAAGATTGTTGGCATCCATATTCGTCAAGGCGACTACGTCACTTTCAAGGATGGGCACTATTTGATTCCGGCTGATAGGGTTAGAACAATAATTGACGAATACATCAAGAGAAATAGCGTTATCATTAACAAAACTGTCTTTGTCATTGCTTCCGACGGTCCTATTGAACCAAAAATCATTCAAGGCTTGAATTGTCACATCTCCAAAGAGAATGCTGTCACTGACCTCTTTTTGCTTTCAGCTTGCGATGTTGTAATAGGATCGAATTCCAGCTTTGGCGATTTCGCCGCTTGGTACGGAAACATTCCTCATATTATTATGACCAAGGAAACAATCGACTGGGAGTATTACGATTCAAAAAAGGAATATTTTGAGAATAAATTCTGCACAATGGTCCACTATCGCTAATTACTTTTATTCATGAAAGCGATAATTCTCTGAGCCCTCATTGCCCAAGTATGAATCCGGACTTTTTCGAAGGCTTCGGTAACCAAGTTATTTACAAGAATTTGATCGCCGGCCGCTTTGACTATCCCCTCAGCCAATAGTTTTGGTTCATCGGCTTTGACCAAGACGGCACTATTCTCGTCCACTATCTCTCTTATTGACGGAATATCCGAAGCGACGATCGGTCTTCCGCTCGCCATATATTCAAACAGCTTCATAGGAGAAGTATAATAAGCGGAAATCGCCTCCTTGGCCGTATTCGGCAAGACCAGGACATCGGACGCTTTTTGCCAGACGGGAATCTCCTTGTGAGGCTTGTGACCAACTATTGAAACGTTGGTGACTGTGCCATGCTTTTGCTTGAATTGAGCCACATCATTGTCTGTACCACCAACAAAAACGACTAGAAAATCGTTATCAAGAAACCTTGCCGCTTGCGCCAGAGTCTCAACCCCTTTCCAGCCAAAAAGATGGCCGGTATAAACAGCGATCTTTTTATCATTCGGCAGATTTAACTGTTTGCGGGCTTCTTCTTTTGAAAGTGGAATGTCAAATTCTTCAATTTGAACGGCATTAGGTTCGCAAACAATGTGCGCTTTGATTCCTGGGAACGTTTGTCTGAATTTCTCAACCTTCCAACGATTGTGGATCAAAATCCACGTACAGCTCTTGAGAAACATCTTGAATAGCCAAAATTTGCTCTCGGGAAAATCGTGCATCTCATAGAAAGTTTTCCGATTCAATGCGGAAGCGAAATATAGCGGCAAAGATTCATTGGAATAGATGATATCGTCTTTCGTACTTTCTTTTTTCAAATATGAACGGCAAGCCAGGGAAAATGCCAGAAAATTCAGGTAAAAAGACAACTTACTGGGAATTTTCCAGGAAAAGAAATCGATGATCGGCAATACAACGATATCAAAGTTTCTGTGAACATTATAATAATCAAAAGCGGTATTTGGATCGACATTTCGGCGTCTTGGTATAACGACCTGCACTTGAATGCCTTGCGCCGCGAAAGCCTCAGCGTCTTTGGCGGCAAAAAGTGAAGCGGCTTTTTCGCCGGGAAAGCGTCCGTGGAATAAGATAAACATCCGCTTCATGTCAGGTTGATTGTAGCAAATTGGTTGATATACTTGTAGGGACGCGATATATCGTGTTTTTGTATGAAATTCCTATATGTAAATACCCGAAATATCTATCCGCACGATCGGCATATTATTGACGGACTGAGGCAAAACAACCACGAAGTGATCGAATTGGAAGAAAACAATCCTGGGATGAAAAAGTATTTGAACTTGGCCAAGCGCCTTCTAAGCGATCGCGCCAAATACGACGCCATCTTTGTTGGCTTCCCAACGCCTCTTTTTATTCCAATAGTTTGGCTGTTTTCGATGAACAAGATAATCTTCAATTACGTTTCCTCTCAATATGAAAGCAATATCGTCTCCAGAGGCGTCAAGGCAGTATCCTTTCAAGCCTTGAAGTGGTGGCTGGTCGACATTGTGTCCTGCCATCTTTCTTGGCGCGTTCTGGCTGAAAGTCAAAATCAAATAGAGTACACGAGAAGATTATGTCTCCTTAGAAGAAGCAAATTGATCCGTTCTTGGTCCGGTTTGAATGAAAAAGAATTCTTATATGATCCATCAATTGCCAAGAATTTAAATTTCACCATCCTTTTCCGCGGCCGGTTCCTTTCTGAATCTGGCATTGATACGGTCATCAAAGCCGCCAAAATACTGGAGGATTCTAATATCTCATTCTTGATAATGGGAGAAGGTCATCTTTACAAGATAGTGAATCATCTTATGGAAACCTTGCATCCGAAAAATATTGAAATGGTTAACCGAACATTACCGATCGAAGATCTTAGAAGAAAAATGCAACAATGCCATATTAGTCTAGGACAAATGGCCGACCACCCTCGTCTTAACCGGACTTTGCCATGCAAATCATTTGAAAGCCTTGCCATGCGGCTTCCCTATTTGACCGCAAGAAACAAAGCCATCCTAGAATTATTGAAGGAAGATGAGACTTGTTTTTGCGCCAATCCCGGGGATCCGGAGGACTTGGCCAAAAAAATTCTTTTCCTAAGAGATCATCGGGAAATCTTGGAAAGAGTGACCAAAAAAGGCTATGAATTGTTCAGGAATAATCTGACGGCCAAACACTTGGCAGACAAGATTATTGAAGGTTGCTATGCCAAATCTTTTCCGTAAAACTACTTTATCGGAATGAACAAAAAATTGTATATCATAGGATCATATGTCTTGAACTCTTCAAGCTTCCCTTCGATAATGTTGCAGACGCGATATCCAAGATCAGTAATCCTCTTTATCCTTGCCTCAGGCGAAAGTCCGCCGCCGGAATCGATCTCGCAAAATATCAAAGGTTTAAATTGTCTGATCGTTTTGAGCGCCCCCGAAATTACCTCCATCTCATGCCCTTCGACATCGATCTTAAGAAGATCAAGTCTGTCGAAATTGCAATCATCTATGGTACTCGCCGGAACATCATAACTTTTTATGATCGGCTTTCCAGTCTGCCCGACGCTTGAATACCCGCTATCGACAGATTCGTTGAACGTCACCTTACCGCTCCTATCAGAAACCGCTGAATGGATAGCCTTGATGTTGCCGACAATCTTTGCGTTCTTTTCTAAAACAGCAAACGTTCCTTCGCCCGGTTCAAAAGCTACAACAACACCGAGATATGCGCTTTTTGCGAACGGCACTGAATGGTCACCGATATTGGCGCCAACGTCCACGATAAAGTCGGACGGCTTGATCATCCTTTTCAGCAATGCGATTTCCTTGCTTTCGCCGCCGCCGATCCAAAACAATTTCTTTCCGCAATCCGTTTCCGGTTCATAATAGATCTTGATCCCTTCGTATTCAACTTTTGGAATAACGCCAAACAGATACAAGATCCTGTGGCTCAAAAATTTGGCCCTGCGAAAAAAAAGTTTCATCTTCTTCATATCAGTGTTTTATGAATAAAGAGTCTTCGCTGAGAACTCCCCCATTCTTGGCGTCAAATTTCCAAGCCAGGCCGCCTTTGTAAGAAAAGCCTTGTGAAGTTAGCAGAGCGTAAATGTTGGCAAAGAGAGGCTGTCCTTCGTAGAGCGAAATGAAAGCCGTTTCAACAATAACAAACTTGGCACTTTTAAGAAATTTGAGGCCACCTTTGATTACCTTATCTTCATAACCCTGAGTATCCATTTTCACTAGAATATTCTTTTCCAACGAATGAGGATCAATCTCTTTCAAATCATCAAGCCTTTTGATCAAGATCATTTCCTGGCTTTCGCCACTGGTATGAGGATAAAGATCCTTATGAGACTGGGCCATTTTACGGATGGATGAGCTTGGCGAATAACTACTGCGGTGCATTTGGACAGTTTCATTGGAATCACCCAAAGCAAAATTGAAAGCCTTGAAATTCTGGTCATTCTTATTTGAATCATTCAGTTTATCGAAACAGTCCTTCAAAGGCTCAAAAGAATAGACTTGAGCTTCAGGCAAAACCTCTCGGATTTCCCTGACGAACTGGCCGGTATTGGCACCAATATCAAGAACGGTTTTGATATCAGCTTCTTTGAGAAAATGAAGCTGATCAAAGATCGGCCGATATTTGTGAATATCGAGTCCGACTTTCCAAAAGATTTTTCTGAGAGGATTTACCGACATATGTTTCTGATCGTGGCTGTGACTTTCTGTTTGATAAGGCGCAAGGCTGATGGCTTGGGTGCCAGCCCATAATTCCAACCTGGCATAATCTTGATTATCTGATTGTAAGATTCTTGCAGAGCCTGAATATATGATCTATATATTCTCGCATGATGAATCGTGATCGGATAGGGTTTTATCTTAGCATTTCTATCTTTATAAACAATCAAACCGTGAAAATGGTAACAAACCAGAGGTTCGCCGTCTATCAAGAAATTATTTTCATTTCTCGTAATCTTGTATCGTTCCAGATTCCATGTGCCGAGGTTGACGCCTTTCTCAGGAATCTCCTCGACATCGGCAAATCTTTTTGACCAGTCGGTCAAATAGGCTTGATCACCGTGACGCCCCTTGTCATGATAAGCATAACACCAGTCGATGCATTGCTCCCGATATCTTTTCGTGCAGGCCAGTGCCGTTTCGCCGTTACGGAAGACGATAAAACCTGAATTGAAATATCCGATTCCGGCGGACAAATGAGCCTTCTTGGCCGAAAACTTATGAGAAGTCAGCAAAACGGAGGATTCCTTATGGGCATTTACAATCGGATCGAGGGTCGAGTAAAACAAAAGATCGGAATCGGCGAAAACTAAAGTTTCCATCTGCTTTTCCTTCAAAAGAAAATTCATGAAAGCCGGCTTGCATGTCCAGGCAAATTCGCGGAATGTCCTGTTTGATTTCGTGGCTTCAAGTTCCTTGTCATGAAGATCGGAAATAGCAATGATCCTCAAATATTCTTTGCCGAGTTTTCTGAAGAGATCTTCTGTTTCCTTATCCAGACACAGGACCCAACAAATAGAACCCGGCATATTTTTTTCTATAGAATTGAAAAGTGTTAGACACTTGAAAGCAAAATTCTTGTCAGCAACCGTGCAAAAGTCTAATTTTGTCAGCATATATTTAACCAAGGTTATTTATCAAATCATGCGCCAATTCCCTAAGACTAAATTTCTGAACAACGATCGCCCTCATCTTTTCACCATACTGCCCTTTCAAAGTCCGGTCAAAAGAAAGAAGCTTGCGTAATTTATCCGCCAGACTCTCCGAATTATTCTCCTCAAACAGAAAATCCTTACCGACCAAATCCGTCAAATTCTTGTTCGAAACCTGGACCAAAGCCTGACAGGCCATGGCTTCGAAAATAGTCTTGTCATAGCTGCCACTATCGGTCAGATTCACGCAGACCTCGTGAGCATTGTAGACCTGAACCGCTTCCGGATTGGGAATGCCGGGATGAAACTTGATCTTTGAACCCAAGGAACCTTCCATTACTTTCTCCTTCAATGAATCGTAATATTTCTCATTGCCAGGCGAAGGATTGCCATAGAAAGATGCGTTAAATTCTACACCTTGTTGATCCAAAATCCTCAAAGCCTCGATCAAAATCTCCGGCTTCTTGACTGGATCCATTCTGCCAAAAAAGAGAATCGAATTCGGAAGCTTGGCAATTTCCGGCTTGCGATTGAACAATTCGGTATCGATCCCCACCGGCATCAGAAGTGTTTTTTTGAATTTGGCGGTATAGGAATACTTGGAAGTACAGAAAACCTTATGACAGAACAAGACCGCCAAATCGGTCAGGAAACCGCCGACTTGATGATTCCTCCACATCGTGATTTTCTTGCCCAGGATATGCCAAATCAGACCTCCCAGAAGGACATATTCCTGGTTCATGTGGACAAAGACTGCATCATAATCATTTCTTTCCCGCCAAATGTGGCCAATGAAACGGCTGACATATTTCCACCTTCTTGACCGGCCGTCTTCCTTGCCCAGAGACAGGACTTTGACATTGTCCGGCAACTCGACCAAACCCTTTTCGAGACAGATCACAACCACCGATTCGAAATGCTTGGAAAATTCTACAATCCAGCCATGAAAAAAACCGAGGACCGGGTCATTCTTATCGATTTTTTGGGTTACGATCAGTAGTTTCATTTTTTACTGGAATTCACGAGCGACCTCGAACATATTTTTAATTTGGTGTGCCTGCCCCTCCGAAGCTCGATTTTCGAGCGAAGGGGGCGGGCGCCCGCCCTTCTTCGCTCCTCGACAAGCTCGGAGCTACGAAGGACAAGCAGACCAAATCAGAAAGGTGCGGAGCGGGCGCTTGGCCGATTACCTTCATTGAAAACTAAATGGTAAACATAAAAGCTTTCAAAAGCAATGAGGATGCTGACTATTATTTGTGAGGCCAAATAATGGAAGCCAAAATAATGAACGAATGCGAAGATTCCGACGGTATTCAAACCGAGATTGATGCTAGTCACAATAAGATAAATAATAGCCTGCGAATGAATTTTATCCGTGGAACGATCGTTAAAGGTCCAGAATTTCTGAAGAGTGAAGCTGACAATGAAGGAAACAAGGAAAGCGATTATCGAAGACGTTATGTACCAGACGCCGAAGACGTCCGTAAGCAAATATAATAGGACCAAATCGACAACCGCGGCCGTGCCGCCGGAGATGATGTAGCGGACAATCTTAGTCTTCGCCGGATATTTTTCGTTAAACTTACCGTAGGTTTGTTTGAGAGAGTTGATCATAGTTTAGAGGTAGGAGGTAAGAGGTAAGATATTAGATATAAGATAAAAGATATTTGAAGAGACAAAGCTAGCTCTGAAGCAGTTTAGTTATTGTACTGGCGACATCCGAGGTGTTAAATTCGACGATCGTGGCGCCGACTTCCCTGGCCACGCCGACATCAGTGGAGATAATCCGACAACCGGCGGCTCGGGCTTCAACTAACGTCATTCCATAACCTTCAAACAGAGAAGTGTTCAAGAAAACATCGGCGGTTTTGTAGTAGGAAACGAGAATGTCTCTATCAACTCGATTCTCAATGATAATGGAATTATTAGAGGTAAGAGATAAGAGATAAGAGGTAAGAGATTTGATATTGGATATTTGGGAACCAGATCCGACGATAATAAGACCGGCCTTTGGAAAACTTTTAACCACCTCCGGCCAAGATTTGATGGCTAATTCAATGTTTTTCTCTTTTTCCAATCTCGAGGCCATCAAAACGATTTTGTCAAATTGTCGATATTTCCTATGCAGATCGATCAAAATCGGCGCGTTCTTGATCCTCTCGGTATCGACGGCAATCGGACGGACTTCGATCTCCTTGAGGTCTCTCCTCAAGGAGACAACATACCTCTTTATTCTTTCAGAAACTACCCGAACCTTATCTGCTTTTGGAATATAACGCTGTGCTAATATTCTTCTGATCTTATTGGTCAGATTATAGGCATAATTCGGACTGCCAAGGTCTTCATGAATCTGGATCTCCAGCGGAATTACGAATTTCTTTTTAAGGGAAACACTCGCCATTGCAGTCAGTGAGGCATCCTGGCAAGTTATCTCCGTAATTCCATGCTGTTTGATAATTTGCTTACCTATTTTAATCGCGTCAAACGGATAGAATGCCTTAAATAATGATTGGGTTGAATAAACCCAGCAGTTAGGAGCAATCTGAAAGGAGTTTAAGCTAATTTTGGAATTTGGAATTTGGAATTTGGAATTTTGGAATATAACAATATGCACCTCGTCATAGTCCTTCGCATACTCGATCTGCCGCGCGCGAACATCGCTCTTCTCGTCGAAGATCAACCTATCCGTCGAAATCATCAATAATCGTCTGTTTTCCATTCTAAATTCTATATTCAAACTTCTAAATTCTAACTAACCTTCTCCCAAATCCCGATAATCTCCCCGCCAATCTCCTCCCAAGTATGCACCCAGGTGAACTGCCGAACCTTGCCGGCTTGAATCGCCCGGTTTTTCGGATCAGAAAGCCAAACGATCTTCTCGGAGATGTCATTCTTATCCTGCGGATCAACAAAAATAGCGCAGTCTTTGACCCGTTCGGAGATTCCGGTTTCTTTTGTCAAGATAAACGGGGTGCCGACATGTATGGCGTCAAAGATCATATTCGGACTGATATCACCCAACGAAGCCAAAACAACCGCGTATGAGTTATGGACCTTTTCAACAAAACTATCATAAACAGCTTTGCCGCAATCCAATTCAACATCCTCCAACCCGTGCTGTCGAATCACATCTTTAGCCTGCTTGAAAGCTTCCTTGAGCAATTCGGCATTCTTCCATTTGAGAGATCTCGTACCGGCCACGAAAGACCGGTTGTCCGGTTGGACCGGCTCAATTCTCGCTCCGCAATAATTCTCGACTATGAAATTTTTCTTCGGATCCAAACCATAGGCTTTTTCAAAGATCTTCCTTTGCCAATCGGTGCTGAATATCACCGCCGCCGCTTTCCTCAAGGAGCGGCCGCCCCATTTGAAAAAAAGTTTTTCCTTGAATGTGTAGACGATCGATCTGTCTTCGTAGAAATTCCTGAACAGAACCAGATTCCCCGTCCTTTCGGTATAGGACTCCCAGAGGAAATCGCCGCCGGTCCGGACGATATACTTCTTATGCATAAGTGAACAAGCAACCATGGTTGGAACAGCGGCTGACCAGGTATCGAGAACGAGGATGAGATCGGCATTCCAACCTTTGCGGATGATTTTTAGAAAATACAAAATGTGACGGACTATCGGCGGAAAGGCTCGCTCCCAACGATAAGCGGCGACTTTGACTTCATGGCCGCCTTCGCCCTCCGAAGCTCTTCGAGTCTGAGACTCATCAGAGTCGATGACCTTGGCGGAGGAGGGTTTTTTCCAAGTCTCATAGAGATTGCGGGCATACTGGGCCGGACCGCCAATGTCAGGAGGATAAATGCCGGAAGCGATTAGGATTTTCATGGTATTTTCATTATAGCGCAGTGCTCAGTAGGTGACCACCCGCAGTCTTGTCATTCCCGCGAAAGCGGGAATCCAGTGTTGAATACCATAATTGAAAATTCAAAAATCAAAATGGAAAATGACAAGGTAAAAATCAAAATGAAATCGCACCTGTAGCAGACATTTTGCATTTTAAATTGTCATTTTCCATTTTGAGATTTACATTTTACATTACACAGGATTCCCGCTTTCGCGGGAATGACAAAAAACTTTGCACTAATTATGACTGTTTTCGCGGGAATAGCATAAGACATCCTTCATCTTCCCCGCAACCATTCCCCACTGGTAATTATTCCTGACCATCTCCCTGGCCTGTTTGACGATATGTTCCCTCGATTCCCTGTCCTTAATAAGTTTCTCGACTTTCTGGGCGATACTTTTTGGATTTCTGACTTCACAGAATAACCCAGTCTCACCGTCCTTCAGGAAATCGGGAATACCGCCGACCGGCGTGGCAATGACAGGAAGGCCAGCGGCCATGGCTTCCAAAAAAGAATTACCCAGACCTTCAGAAAGCGAAGGTCGGACGAAGATATCGGCTGATTGCAAATACTTGGGCATTTCCGAATGCGGAACGAATCCTTTGAAGAAGACGCGATCTTCAACCCCCAAGGCCTTGGTCAAATTCTTGAGCTTTTGCTCCTCCTGGCCGGTGCCGAGAATTATCAGCTTACAGGATCTCTCCAGTAAGGCCAGAGATCTGATCAGATCGTCGACGGCGTTCTTTTCGACCAGCCTAGAAGTTGTGATGACCGACGTGTCAAAATCTTGCAAATGATCTTCTTCGCGCATTTGTTGTCTGGTCTCACCATCGATCAACCTTGAGAAATGATCGAAGTCGACGCCGTTCGGAACGATGACGATCGGACATTTGGCGCCCATCAGCTTGGACCATTCGGAAAGGAACTTGGAAATGGCCTGGATCCTGTCGGCCGCGGCGAAGATCATTCTGAAAAACGGGCGGAATATTCCCTGGCGCCGCCCGAAATTGTCACCTTCTTGGATCGTCAGGATGAAAGGGATTTCCGGCTTTACTTTCTTGAAAAGAAAAGTGGCAAAACCGGCATAGCTGGCCATGATCGACCAGACAACGTCATATTTGTCTCGGTGATTTAGGAAAATGGCTTTGAGAAAAGCCAAGGGAACAAAAAAAATCTTCGAAAGCAGAAAGATTTTGGAGCTATTGGTTCTCTGACCGAACCACGGCAAGCCGACCCGATAGACATTGACATTGCCAACCCGCTCAAAAGCCGGCGCCTGCTTGCGCAAAGTTATCATGTCAAACTCGATCTCTTGCGGAGAAATCCTGTCGGTGATTTCTTTTATGGCCACCTCGGCTCCGCCGATGTTGCGCGGGTAGTAGACCAGGGAAAATATGAGAATTCGGCGCATGGGGTAATTCTAGGCGAGCAGATGATTCCGCGCAAGCACAAAATCATTCAAATAAGTTGGCATGGTTGCCAATATTCATCAAACGAACATATTTCTCGGTCATATTGATTTCATATAAAAGCAAACAATCTCCGCTAATGTGACATTCTCGAAATCCTATAAAATCCCCTTTCAGGGCATGGTCATGATACTGGTTTCCAATTTCTTTTCCGTCTCTGAGTAACTGATAAATTGTTTCAAAAATATCCAACCTAAAACGACCAGAACTTTGAATTCTTTTGTATGACTTTTTGAATTTGTTGCCATACTTGATTTCAAACATACAATTTCAATCAGGCATTAAGATCGGCCATAAGCTCTTCAAATGAATGAACAGTTTTTTCACGACCTGCTTTCATTGCTTTCCATTCCTCCAATATTTCCTTTTCATATTCCGGCGTATAGCCATTCTCGGTCAGGGCCTTGAATGGAATGGATTTGGTCCTGATGACCTGCGCCAAAAACATCTTCATGGCTGAAGACAGGTCAATGCCGAGCTTCTTGAATATGCTCTGGGCTTTGGCTTTGGTCGCACTATCGATGCGCAATTGGATGGTTGTTTGGGTTGTGGACATGAACCCATCTTACCAAGTGTAATGACATTGTCAATACAGCCTAGTTGTCCTTCAGAACGCTTTTGAGAACATCCTCAGGCACTTCCTTCGGAATGACCGAATGCAAATCTTCTGGTGTTCCAACCGCTTTGACCGCCGGTTTGGGAATCGCCGTCAAAACATTCGGCATCTGGACCGGAACCGGTCGCGAAGATCCCGTCAGAATATGTTGGCTGACCGCCGGCGACTTCTTCAAGACCGCCTGAAGGGCGCTTTTCAAACTGTTGACGTTCTGCTCGGTCGGGACTTTGGCGTCGATCTTCACCGAAGATCTTGAGGAAAGTGCGCTGAGAGAAACTGGCTTTGGGACATTTTGGCCGGGCTTTGGGATCGTACCGATGATTGGCGGTTTTGGAAGATTTGGTACCATAGCGGCATTCGAAGCGGCAACCGGCTTGATCAGACTGACGGCCGGACCAGAATTGATCTGGGATGCTGGTTTTGAAACAGTCGCGGGCGAATTCGAGCTTACCGGAAGCGTGGGATTCGGCGGAATAGTCCCGCTTGAAACCGAAACCGCCGGCGCTCTCTTGGCCATTGGGTTGTGAAATTGGATGATCTCCTCTTCGACGCCTTCCCTCGGGCGAGCGAACTGCTCGCGTGAGGCGGCGATGATCTCGTTCACGTATGACTGGTCCGGATGCGGTATAGGTGGCAAAGTCGTAGCGGAAAATGGTTGAGATGAAAGTCCGTCGATCATCAATTTCAGGTAAATCTGGGCGAAACCAAGATTAACCAAATCCTCCAAAACGAAAACCGGCGCGAATTCTTTTTCCAACTCTTCAGCATCCGTGGCTCCGACCCGGAAAGCGATCATCGTGCCGACGTTGCCAAAAACGGCCGGCCGGACGATCTCGTCCATTTGTTCTATGTATTGATGGGCAATGGTCAAATTCAATTTATATTTGCGGGCTTCAGAAAGAATATCGGCGAAAGAGGCGTTGGCGAAGTTCTGGAATTCGTCGACGAATAGATAGAAATTCGGCAGCATCTTGGCTGTCCGATCCGGAATATCGGCCCGTGACATGGCCGCCAAATATATTTTTGTCACCAAAAGTCCGCCCAAGAGCTTCATATTTTCGTCACCGATCCTTCCCTTTGAAAGGTTGATAATTATTATCTTCTTGTGGTCCATGGCCTCACGAAAATCAAATGAGGAGTGCGGCTGGCCGATCATATTTCTTATCAAAGGATTAGCCGTAAACTGACCGACTTTGTTTTGGATGGCCGGCACAGCCTCGGCCGCCATCCTTTCTGTATAATTGGCAAATTCTTTTGTCCAAAATGTCTTTACAGACGGGTCCTGGACGTAAGAAACAATCTCTTTGCGATATTCCTTGTCGGAAAGCATTCTATTCACGCCCAACAAAGTCGAATTCGGGGCTTCAAGAAGTGCCAGCAAAGTGTTAGTCAGAATGTATTCCATGCGGGCCGACCAAGCGTCCTCCCAGATCTTTTTGAAGGTACTCATCAGACCTGAAACCACCAAATGCCGCTTGTGCGGATCGACACTTTCCAGAACATTAAAAGATATCGGAAAATCGACGTCAAAAGGCGCAATGTGGATGACGTCACGGATACGATGCTTGGGCACATATTCGAGCAACAGATCCGCTGTTTTGCCGTGTGGATCGATGAAGCACATCCCTTCTCCTCCGGTAATGTCCTGAACAGCCATGTTTTCCAACATCGTGGATTTGCCCATGCCGGTCTTGCCGATCACGTAGACGTGGCGGGTCCGATCCTTGGCTTTGATGCCGAATTTGACCCGTTTGTTGCGCGCGTCCGTCTCGCCAAAATATGTGATGCGATCTTCTTCCATACTTCTTACAATTGTAACATCTTTTAAGAATTTGCTGCAGACGATAGTGGATTGTCAAATCTGACTATTAAGATGTTGAAACGCTTCAAAATATTAGTTTCCTGTTACCCCTCTCCTATCCTATTTTATGACTCATGAAAAGTGACGAAAATTTTCGTCACTTTTCATTTGTGGCAAAATACTATGTCTAGATGTCCACAACTATCCTTAGCGCAACAAAAAGCCTTGTTATTCTCCATATTCTGAGAAATGATTAACTTAACGGTCGATATTTCCACAATTAAATGAGTTCAAATATTCAAAAGAACAATTGTTGTAATAAAAAAGCCCGACCTCCTCCAAGGGTCAGGCTTTTATGAATTTCCAAGAAAGAACTCTCGCATCTCAAGCTGGCCCGTGACCACCGTAGGCTGACGCCGGCAATCCCGGATGAACGTATGTCCTCAATTTTCCCCTGCTGTTAATCGGCAGTTCGACGCAGCCGAACAATCCGAGGCGCTCAGGTCTCTTGACCCTTTCTCCTGAATCGTTGTTTTGCGATATTTTCCCCGTAAGACCGGAGATGTTCTTGCTCTTAGAGGCAGACATATAACTGTAGGTTCTATCACTACGACACCGACCATGACGTCTGTTCGCAACCCTCCTTCCTCCAAAGTAGGCGGTCGCTTGCAAACGGGTCTATGTCGCAATGTCTGCTGAAATATTACCATGATTACAGAGAATAGCAAGAGTTTTATGCACAGGCATAACCTAACTGAAAATTTCTAATTTCTAATTGACCTAATTTCTAAAAAATCACCAAATCCAAATGTTCAATATTTTGACATTGGATCTTGGACATTTCTTAGGTTAATTAGTAATTAGGTCAATTAGAAATTTCCTATTCTCTCCGTAACAGCGCCTCCTTATTATAAACACTACCCGCGTTCCACAGCATCCAGCTGGTCAGACCGGAATCGTTCGTCGCCTGGATCTGGGCCCGAATCATGGCTGGGGTATAGACAGCACCGAGGTCAAAAGCCTGCAGCCAAGGACGCAATTTGTCCGTGGTCGAAGAAGCCGCCAAAGCTTTCTTCGTGGCCTGCTCCATGGAGAACTTGACGACGTCATAAGGATGCTCGGCCGGCTTGGAGAAGCCCATGAAGCCTTTGGCGAAATGCGACGGATAGACCATCGGCGAAACGTAATCAAAATACGGCAGGGCGTCGGTGATATTCTGGCCGATGCCGAGGTCGCCTTCAGCCGTCGTCGTCAGACCAAACAGGTCAACTGAAAGCGGTACCTGGGTGTCCAATAACTGCTCCCTCAAATACAAAAAGAAGGCCCTCATAACTTCTTCTCTTGTCCGACCGTCGCTCCAGCTGTAGGAGATATCTTTGAGGTTACCGTCGGATGGATAGCGGATATAGTCGAAATTCAACTCGTCAAAACCGTCAGCATACGCCTCTTTACCGATCGCCGCCAGATAATCCCAAACCGGCACCGCTCCGGCGTCAAGCCATTTGACGCCTTTGTAATCCTGCCAGATCGCCCCTTCATTGGTCTTCACAGCCCAATCCGGATGGACATTTATCAGAAAAGAATCCTGGAAAGAGGAGATCCTGGCGATCACATAGACGCCCTTGTCATGAAGCTGTCCGATGAATTGTTTTATGTCCGGAATCCGATCCTGGGCTGAGCCGATCTCCTGCAGTTTCGGATCCTCGACCTTGAAACTGATGCGTCCGGTATAATCCTTGACGTCAATGACCACGGCATTTATTTCCGTGTTGTCGACCAAGTCGAATAATTCTTTTCGGAATCTCTGGTTACCCGCCGCCCAACTGGTATAATAGACGGCCTTCAAAGGATCGGGGGTCGCGATGTGAGTGACGACGAAAGGCGGCGGGACATCGAGAGTCGTGCTGGCCATGATAACGGCCGCCGGACTGTCGTATTGGCTGACATAGGATATCTGGCTATTTGGTATTGGCAAGAATTTGATGCCGGCCATGACCATCGTCACAACAGCGCAAATGCCGCTCACGATCGTCGCCACTGTCAGCATCAATTCCCCGGCTTTTCTGGTCTTCATTTGGTATCGGTTGTTACTGACGGATTGTTAACCTGACCATGGTGCTCGACGAATGTCGCTTCTGCGCTTCGGTTTTCTTTGGCCGTCCCGGTTTCCCATCCGGATTTGCGCCGACCCTTGCCCGGAGTCAAGAGATAAGCCATCACGACGATCAGCAAAGCGGCGATCATATTCAATGATTTGTTCCAAACGACTGTAAACCCCAAGAACGGCAAAATTGCGATCAATATTCCCAAAATCATTATGAATTGTCTCTTTGACATTTGGCCATTATAACCTGACGGAAACAATAACCACAAACTCCCCTTTTACTTTTTCTTTGTTTTTTTCAAAATATTCCTTGATTTCTCTAGCGCTTCCGGTCACGACTTCTTCAAAGATCTTGGTGAGCTCGCGGCAAATAGTTACAGTCTTAGGATTATCCAAAGTTCCGAAGGTAATCAAAGAATCTAGTGTTTTCATGATCCGATGCGGCGATTCGTAAAAGACCATCGTCCTTTCCGATCCGATAATTTCATTGAATAAGGTCTCGCGGCCTTTTTTGTGCGGCAAAAATCCCAAGAATGTAAAATCGGCGCAAGACACGCCGGCGATCGAAAGCGCAGAGGTCAAAGCCGATGGTCCAGGGATGGCCTCGATCTTAAGTTCGCCTGTTTTTAATTCAGGGACAAATCTTTGCCGAATGATGCGCACTAATTCTGAACCTGGATCGGAAATGCCTGGCGTACCCGCATCGGAAACCAAAGCTAAATTCTTCCCATCCTTTAATAGATTGATTATTTCTTCTTGCCTGGCCAATCCGCTGTGGACATGATAGGACATAGTTTTGACTTGAATGTCATGCCGCTCCAATAATCTCTTGGTCGTCCGAGTGTCTTCACAGAGAATAATGTCCGCCGCGGCCAAGACCTTCAAAGCCCGAAGGGTGATGTCTTCGAGGTTGCCGATCGGCGTGCCGATGATGGAAAGGGTGGACATGAAAATAGTTTACAGTTTACAGTGCAAAATGCAAAGTATGGTTTTTGTCATTCCCGCGAAGGCGGGA
>CAIMKX010000013.1 GCA_903842025.1 uncultured bacterium
GCTGCATGGCTGTCGTCAGTTCGTGGTTTGAACTGTTCCCTTCAGTGGGGTAACGAACGCAACCCCTGTTGCCTGTTACAAGTGTCAGGCGAGACCGCCCAGCCCTTTGGGCAGAATAAAGAATTTAGAATTTAGAATTTAGAATAGTCACAATTCGCGATTATTCCAAATTCCAAATTCTTTATTCCAAATTCTACACAAAAGGCTGGGAGGAAGGTGGGGATGACGCCAAGTCAGCATGGCCCTTTGACACCCTGGGCTACACACGTGTTACAATGGCGCGTACAACGGGACGCAATGCCGATCGAAGGCGGAGCAAACCCTTATAAAACGCGCCTCAGTTCGGATTGAGGTCTGCAACTCGACCTCATGAAGCCGGAATCGCTAGTAATCGCGGGTCAGCTATACCGCGGTGAATACGTTCTCAAGTCTTGTACTCACCGCCCGTCAACCCAAGGGAGTCGGTGGTGCCCGAAATCTCGCCTCGCGCGGGCCTAAGGCAAAATCGATGACAGGGGGTAAGTCGTAACAAGGCACGGGTAGCGGAAGCTGCTCGTGGAATATTTCAAAGAATCAACCGTTTTTATCGGCATAGCCGGTATTAACTTATAGTCGATAGTCTGGTAGTTGGTTAATGGCTGATAGTTAATGGTAATCGCATTTGCGACCGACCATTAACTATTCACTATTAACCAACTACTAGATTGGATGATCGCTCTTCTGATCTCAAAACAGGAGCGCTTAGTCGGGGAAGATTCCCGACACACATGGATGATCTCAATTGAATCATTCATGGACGAACGGAACAAAATAAAGAGCGCTACAGTGGTACGCCGTATCCCGATGAACATCGGGAGAAGGCGACAAGGCAAAAAAGCCGTCCGAAAGGGCGGCTTTTGCTTTGCCAATTTGATTTATTTATCCTATAGTGTCCAGACGGGCACGTGGCGGAATTGGTATACGCGCAGCGTTCAGAACGCTGTGAGCCATGCTCATGGAGGTTCGACTCCTCTCGTGCCCACTACTTCGCAACCCCGTAACACGCGGGGTTGCTTCGAAGTGCGGGCACAAGAATCGTTCTTGATTTCTTAAACAAAATTGCGAAGTAGTCCTTCGTAGCTCCAAAGCGAAGCAAGGAGCGTAGAAGGACTACAATTTTTTAACGCACCCCAAGCACACGAACATCGGAATCTCTTTCCTGATCCGATCTTCCTCTTCACTTCTTGGTCCTTTTTGACTCTTCTTATCTGAGATCCACTCTTCAAGTCTCGTAACCGACAATCCAGCTTTATTTAATGCTTTGAAGTACGATTGCAGTGGTCTGTGGAAAGAAACGGTGAATTTTTTCTTGTGAACATCCGTTTCACCGGGTGTCATGTCTATTTTCATAGTCTTGTCGGACATGTAGGAATCAATGCGACGATATTGCTTGGAGTTCATTTCATCCCAATGCCAGCTTGAATTTTGAGGAATCCGAAAAGCCGGATGATTCAAAACAATAAATAGGGAACCGCCAGTCTTGAGAACCCTAGAGCATTCACTGATCGTTCCCGCCAAATCTTCAATATTTTGCAGGGCGAGTACGATTACCGCAGTGTCGATTGAATCATTCGTTGCAAATGAAAGTTTGTTCGCGGTGGAGAGGTGGAATTCGGGACTAGCCGCAGTTGAATTTGCCGCGGTTGAATTCTTGGAAAATGTTTTGTCCTTGGCCAATGCGATCAATTCTGCAGAAATGTCACAGCCAATGACATCGGCTCCATTTTTTGCGAAGACGTGCGAGAAATAACCCTGGCCGCAGGCGACATCAAGGATGGTCAGGCCTTTTCTCGGTCCGATAAGGCGAACAAGGTTCGGCAGGATGACGGTCTTCTGATACGAATCATCAGAATCGCTCAACATCTCGTCATACCAATCAGCAACGGCTCCCCAGGAAGTTTTTTGTGCCATGCCAATACATTACCATAAATGAAATTCCCAGGCATCTTTGCCTGGGAATTGCTTTGGTCCGGATAGCCTCCAGATTGTTTTTCATGCAAACTGTTCTGCTGAACGATTTGCCTGGTATCTTGCTCCGGCCTCAAAGACAGCTGTCAGGATTTTGGAAAAGACGTTTCCCAGTGATCCTTCCTGATTCCAATCCCTTGTCAGTACAAGAAGGGCGTGAGACATCTGGCTGTCTTCAATTTCAATGACCAACAGCGGGTCTCGTTGCCACATTCGGGTCGTTTCGGAGACAGGGACAGCCAGGAATTGTCCCGACGGCTTGGTGTAAATTGCAATTTTCATTTTAATCCTTTCTGGCCTAAAACTATCGTAAATGTCACGGTAAATCAAGTGTTGCAATTGATTGTTGAACTCGGGTCGACGTATTTTGCATTTAATTGTCCTTTTTGTTAATGTGTACCTACTGATTTGAGGTATCAGCTCATCTTTACTCCTAACTCTTACCTCTTATCGCTTGCGATAAATACCAAACGCGCGCATAGCTCAGTTGGTAGAGCACACCACTGATACTGGTGGGGTCCCAGGTTCGAATCCTGGTGCGCGCACAATAGTTTGATATTGGCATTTTTAGGCATATTGGCGAGCTTCTGATACGGACTTTTGAATTGGTATTGAGCCACCGTTTTGTTTTTGATCGAAGCGTTCGAAAGTAGCTTTTCCAGCATGTGTCGCTTTTCTGCATCATCAACCACTAGATAGCGTGCCGAGGCTTTGTTGCCGTCCAGAAATACATTTTTGACCTGTTCGAAAGTTGCGACTGTTGGTCCGGTTTTGGCTCGAATGTCTTTCATCTGTTTCTTGATCTCCACGCGCTTGTTTTCAATTTCCTGTAGCTTGAGCTTGTAGACTTCTTCCCGGATGAGTTTAGAACTGTAGCCGTCTGTGAGCGTTAACTCTCTTTCTAGGAGCAGATTAAGCTCATTAGAGAGATTTTCCAGAGGTAATCGGGTGCGATCTGCTTCTTGGTTGTATTTCACTTTGTAGGCTTCGCCGGAGATGGCGATCATTTCTTCGTCAATTTTGAGGTCCAAGAATTTCTGGGAGATAAGACCATCAATATATTCTGAACGCATATACTTTTTATGTTCTTCACAGTTACCCTTGCCGTTAGTGCAATAGTAATACTTGAAGCCTTTTTTGGTGTCGCAAGTTAAAGCACAGCCACAGGAGGCACACGTTAAGAAGCCACGAGCTGAATAGAAATGCTTTTTGACTTTAGCGTGAAGTTTACCGTTGAGAACATCCTGCACCTTGTCGAATAAGTCTTTTGAAATGAGTGGCGTATGTTTACCCTCGTATATCTTGCCGTCTCTTTCCATGAAGCCCATGTAGAATTTATGGGATAGGTTTCTGTGTATTTGATTCTTGCAAACCTTGTCGCCGGATGATGTGCGTAGGCCTTCTTGGTAGAGGATATTGCTGATCTGTTTAACGCTGTAGCCTCCTGTGGCATATAGCTCAAAAGCTTTGACAACATAGGGTGATACTCTTTTGTCCACCTTGATAGTCCTAGTTCCTCGATCATTTACATATCCAAATGGGGCGCGACTTGGCCAGCCACCATGTTCCATTTTGGCACGATTACCTCTTTTGACATTGGTACTCAAATCCCGGATGTACTGATTGGCCATAGCTTGTTCTATGCTCATCAGAAGCACATTGTCAGATGGAAAGTAGCTTTTCTCAAATGTCCGGATGCACTTGATCTTGTCGGTTTGTAACAGCCATTGAATTTGTCCGCCATCGACCGGATTGCGTGTGAGGCGATCGATCTTCCAACAGAGAATAGCATCAGCCTTGCCGGCAGAGATCATGGCGATCATTTCATTAAAGACTGGACGACCGGGAGCCTTGGCTGATTTCTTTTCGGTTAGAATGGAAAATTATCTTTTGAAATGCAACTTCTGTAATATGAAGTTGTATGAATAAACATGAAAAGCGAAAACCGTTTTCTCACATTACTCAGAAGAAAAGGGATCGGATTGAAGACCTTCTTGATCAAGGGGTTAAGCAGAAA
>CAIMKX010000014.1 GCA_903842025.1 uncultured bacterium
AACTTTTGAAAGAAAAAATGATTCGTATGAGTCATATTGAGTACGCCAAAATCATGCATGAAAGCAAGCAAAAATTATTCGCCGCCATCAAGAAATGCTAAACTCATTTGAGGCTCATCTTACGATGGGAGAATACTGTTTGACCATGTCGGACATGGTCAAGAGAAATCCGATTCCTGTGTTATAATCATTTCCTATGAATCCAGACATTTCTCTCGCTGTCCAAGAAAAAGCCGTTCTTATCTTGGCGGAAATCAAGAAAGCCAAGTCGATATTGCTTCATTGCCACCCATCGCCTGACCCGGATTCTGTGGGATCGGCTTTGGCCATGAAGTTTGCCTTGGAACAAATTGGCAAGAAAGCCACGGTAATCAAGGGTGATTCCGAATTCCCGGCCGGATTCCGACATTTTCCTAGAGCCGGTGAGATAGTAGAGAAGAGTTTCTTTGAAATTGATTTGAAAGAATTTGATCTCTTTATTGTTCTCGATTCCGCCCGGATTGAGATGGTTTCAAGGAGAGGAAAAGTTGAATTTCCGGAGACTCTAAAAGCGATCACGATCGATCATCATCTTACCAATGGCCAATTTGGCTCAATCAATCTCGTTGATCCGTCATATCCGGCAACCTGCCAACTTCTGTTTGATCTTTTCCATATTTGGGAAGTGAAAATCACTCCGGAAATTGCTTCTAACCTGTTTATCGGCATGTATACCGATACCGGCGGTTTTAAATATTTGGTCAACGATGCGGCCAAAACTTATCGGATTGCGGCCTATTTGGTTTCGTTGATCCCGGATGTTTCGAAGCTGATTCTAATGATGGAAAATTCAGAAAAGCCCGATTTCCTTTTTTTTGAGGCCGAAGCTTTGGGAAATATTGAGATCGTAGGAGGAGGAAAAGTTGCTCTATCATTCGTTCCACTTTCTTATGTCAAAGAAAAGAATATTTCAATCAATAGTATAAGAGTCAGTGATGTTGCTGTTCAAATGCTCACTGTGGCCGAATGGGAAGTCGTGGCTTCAGCGGTAGAAATAGAACCAAATAAGATCAAATTTAGTTTCCGTTCCAAGAATAACGGCGAAAAATACGATGTGGCGGCTTTGACGGCGGCTTTGGGGGGCGGCGGACATCGGGCGGCCGCCGGGCTAATTCTTGAAAAGCCTTATAACGAGGCCAAGAAGGTAGTGGTGGAAAAAATGAAAGAAATGTATAATCTCTAGCGTTCAAAATTATTGGCAGAATTATTACAGGAATATAATTAACTCTTAACATGAATACATCCCGTTTGCTGATTGTCATAATAGCCTTAATCCTTGTTTTGGCCGGAGTCCAGTGGTATTTGAATTCCAGGCCGGACGCCTTTTTCAACACTTACGGCAATGAAGCCACAAGCACGGCGCAGATTAATTCAAATAATCAGGCCGCTAGCGCCGCTACAGCAGTCGATAATTCTTTAAACCCGACGGTTTCCACGGCTCCACAAACTCAAACTACTAATACTAATTCAACAACAAAAAACTTCATGCACAAGATCACCATCCAAACCAACAAGGGAACGATCGTCTTCGAGACTTATGATGCCGATGCCCCAAATACCGTCAAGAATTTCATTACGCTGGCTCAAAAGGGATTTTACGACAATTTGATATTCCATCGCGTGATTAAAGATTTCATGATCCAGGGCGGAGATCCGACCGGCACTGGCATGGGCGGTCCAGGCTACAAGTTCGCCGACGAATTGAATCCGGCCACGGAATCCTATAAAGCCGGTTATGTCCGCGGCGCTGTCGCTATGGCCAATTCCGGCCCTGATACCAACGGCAGCCAATTCTTCATCATGCACAAAGACACGCCTTTGCCCCACAACTACACGATCTTCGGCAAAGTCATTTCCGGAATGGACGTAGTTGACGCTATCGCCACCTCTCCGGTTGGCGCGCAGGACAAGCCGGCCCAAAACATCGTCATGACCAAGGTGACGGTTGGGGAAAAATAGGTTTTGTTATCCGGTCCGTTTGTGTTATATTGAACGGACGGTTTCGTATCTTTAATATTAATCCAATAGAACCTATGAAGAAGTCAAATATCATCGCGATCGTGGTCGTTCTGCTCGTCATTATCGGCATAGTCTGGTACGGCAAATCCTCCAGTCAGCTCGCTGGCCAAAACAATCCTTCAGCGACCAATTCCACGGCTCCAGTCGCCGTAACCGAGACCACGAAGATCTCCTCAAAAACCTCCAAGTTTGAGAATGCCGAGCTGGGTTTTTCCGTCAATTATCCGACCACTTGGGAAGCCGACAACACCAACACCGGCGTCAGCTTCATTATCCCCATCGACCAGACTCAGGTCTCCACGGTCGCCAAGCTTCAGGCTGACGTGAACGTTCTATCCGCCAAGTGCTCATTCCCTCCGGTGACGACTATCAAGGATCGCAGTACGATGACGGTCGGTGCTTCGACCCTCAACATGATCTCGATGTCCAATACGGTTCAGGGCAGGGCATATTTCAACCGCATGTATTCTCTGCAGAAGGGCAATATCTGCTATCTCTTCACTTTCTCGGCCATCTCTCTTTCTCCGGAAAGCAAAGGCTTGACCGGTTCCAACGTCACCCAAGCCCAGAACAACAATAAAGCCATCGTCAACACGGCTGACGCTGATTTTACCAGCTTGGTAAAGTCCTTTGTCTTCGTCGAGGGTCCGGCCGGCCAGGATGAGACGAAAGTTAAATAGTCGCAGAACAGATGTAAGATGTAAGAGATAAGAGTAAAGATTCACCGCAAAATTTATCTGTTCCTCTTACCTCCTAACTCTTACCTCTTAACTCTAAAAACATGAAAAAAACCCTCTGGATCATCCTCACCATAATCGTCATCCTCGCCATATACGCTGTATCTTCCTACAACGGCTTTGTAACTCTGAACGTCGCGGCCGATACCCAATGGAAGCAGGTTGAGACTCAATATCAGCGCCGCTTTGATCTAATCCCAAATCTTGTGGAATCAGTCAAAGGCGTCATGAAGCAGGAGCAAGCCGTCTTTGACGCCATTGCCCAAGCCCGCACCCAATATTCCGGCGCAACCACTCCGGACCAGAAGGCCGCCGCAGCCTCACAGGTTGAAGGTGCTCTCGGAAGGTTGTTGGTCATTACGGAGAATTATCCTCAATTGAAATCTTCGGAAACAGTCCAATCGCTGATGACACAGTTGGAAGGTACGGAAAACCGCATCAGCGTCGAAAGGATGCGTTACAACCAGACAGTTCAATCCTACAATCTCAAGGTTATGAAATTCCCGGGTTCCATAATGGCTTCGATCTTCGGCTTTGCTCAAAGACAATATTTCATTTCCGTTCCAGGTGCGGAGACAGCGCCACAGGTTAAGTTTTAGGGACTAGTTTTTAGGGACTAGGGGCTAGGTTGTGCTGTCATTCCCGCGAAAGCGGGAATCCAGTGTAATGTAAAATGTAAATCTCAAAATGGAAAATGACAGATTAAAATGCAAAATGTCCGATACAAGTGCGATTTCATTTTGAATTTTGCCTTGTCATTTTCCATTTTGATTTTTAAATTTTCATTTAGGGTATTCAACACTGGATTCCCGCTTTCGCGGGAATGACAGGAGAAACGTCTTCATGGTTAAAAATATCCAACTATTAATTGTTTGTCTTGTTTTCCTACCTTTAAGCGTTTTCGCCTACTCGAGTCCTGGAAAACCAACTGGATATGTCAATGATTTTGCCAAGATCATTTCGGCTAGCGATATTCAAACGATCAATGGCGAGCTTTCCGCGTTGAAATCCTCAACCCAGATAGAAGTGGCGGTTGTGACTATTTCGACGTTCGGTAATGACGAAACAATCGAGACTTATGCCAATAAGCTTTTCCAGGAATGGGGGATCGGAGTCAAGGGTAAAGACAACGGCCTCCTCATTTTGGTTGCTTTGAATGATAGACAGGCCCGAATTGAAGTTGGTTACGGTTTGGAGGGTACGATCACCGATCTTCAGGCGGGGAATATTGTGAACAAAGTGATGATTCCAGCCTTAAAGAATGGAGATTATTCCGGCGCGATCAAAGGGGCGGTCGCCGCCGTGCTTTCAATCATTTCCAATCCGGCCAACGCCGCTCTTTATTCGGAGCCGAACAAATCGAATAATTCATCCGGCTCCAAGGTTAGTTTTGAATTTATCGTATTTATACTCTTTATCGTCGGCAGTGTCTTGACCCGACTATTAAGCAAGACGAAATCCTGGTGGTTGGGAGGCGTTCTCGGTGCCGGAATCGGTGTGATAGTCGGGCTGATTTGGGGTTTCTTCTTCTACGGTATCGGCGCTATAATCTTATTCTCAGTACTCGGCCTCATCTTTGACTACTTCGTTTCGAAACATCCGCCGAAGTTCCGGCGGTTCCGGCGGTATCTTCCCCATATTTTTCGGTGGTCCCTCGACTGGCTCGGGGCAAGGCGGCTTCGGTGGCGGATTTGGCGGCTTCGGTGGCGGCATGTCGGGAGGCGGAGGGGCGAGCGGGAGGTGGTGATTGGTAGTTGGTTGTTAGTTTATGGTTAATGGTTTATAGTGGTTCAAATACGGAGGGTTCGCATAGCGGTCTAGTGCGCACGCTTGGAAAGCGTGTGTGGGGCAACCCACCAAGGGTTCGAATCCCTTACCCTCCGCAATGAAGTGTACCCCATTTAGTAGACACAGACTTCTGTGTTTGCTGTTTTCTTTTGTTAGAATTAATCATTAACAAAACAAACAAATGAGGACAATATTTTCAGGCGAGCAGATCGCCAAACT
>CAIMKX010000015.1 GCA_903842025.1 uncultured bacterium
TCATGCGCTCATAGATCTCTTTTGGTGTAAGTACGCGTCCCATATATGGACATATTATATATCATTCAGTCAAAATATGTGGTACGAGGTGTGGACAGGGGTGAGCGGTTACCAGAAGCACACTTGCTGTAATATTGCATTTGTGTTATAGTATTGGCGGTTAAGAAATTTCAAAAAGGAGGTTTATGACTTTTCATCGTCATGACTCGGTAAAGCCGGGCCAGCACATCATAGTCAGCAATGAACCTATTAGGTGGCCGTTTATTGATCAACAGGTTCATAACCAACCGTTAGCTCCGAATTGCGGATATTCGAAGATTAACGCTTTCACTGTGTCGGTTGGATTCGTCATGCTGGGTGTCTTTGTCTGTTTCTGCTTCACTGTTTATGCAGCACTCATCAATTTGGGTCTGAAATGAAATCAGATCAATTTGATGAACGAGCGCCGCCCTATCCAACCGGGCGGCATTTTTATTTAATGAGCTAGTGCATGGTTCATTGATTTGTTGTCACAAATGAAAAGTGTCGAAAATATTCGTCACTTTTCATTTGTGATGAAGTGGAGGTACCGCCGCCAACAGTGCTTTCAGTGAATCAACATTTTCGGAATGACCTTTTGAAACTTATCTGATTTTGAGCTATGATTCACTTTATGAAAAAAGCCAAGACAGTTGACTATAACCCGATCAGGATTGAAAAGAAGTGGCAGAAGAAATGGGCATCTTCAAGGATATTTCAATCCAAGGAAGACTCCAAAAAAAAGAAATATTATGTCCTGGACATGTTCCCGTATCCTTCTGGCGAAGGGCTTCATGTTGGTCACCCAAAAGGTTACATAGCCACCGATATCCTTTCCCGCTATATGAGAATGAAGGGTCATTCGGTTCTTCATCCGATGGGCTTTGATGCTTTCGGTTTGCCGGCCGAAAATTATGCTTTGAAGACCAAGACCAATCCGGCTGCTTCTGTCAAAAAGAATGTCGCCAGATACAAGAAGCAGTTGGAGATCCTTGGTGCGGACTACGACTGGTCCCGCGAGGTCAATACTACTGATCCAAATTATTACAAATGGACCCAGTGGATATTCCTCCAGCTTTTGAAGAAAGGTCTGGCATTTGAATCATACGAACCGATCAACTGGTGTCCTGTCGATAAGACTGGCCTTGCTAATGAAGACATCGAGAACGGTCGCTGTGAACGCTGTGGCGCCCTAGTTGAGAAGAAACCGATGAGGCAGTGGGTGTTGCGAATTACTGACTATGCCGAGCGCCTACTCAATGATCTCGAAATAGAGAACATTCCAAAATTCTACATGTCAAAAGGTACCGACGCCTGGAGGCCGGGCGAAAAAGTTACGGAAAGAATGGCGGTCTATTGCATCGTCAAGCACTGGCAGGATGATAAATATCTTTGCATGAAGTGGAAGAAGAATGATTGGCGCGGCTATGTCATCGGCGGCATTAAGGTTGATGAATCAGCAGTTGAAGCCGGAATTCGCGAGACTATTGAGGAGACTGGTTACAAGAATGTCATTTTTAAGAGAATTCTGGGAAAAGCCGATTGTCATTTTTACCAAGAATTAAAGAAGGAAAATCGTGTGGCCCACGCCACGGTTGTCTATTTGGAATTAAAAAATGAAGAACAGGATTCGATTACCGATGAAGAAAAGGTCATCCAAGATATTGAATGGGTCGAACGGTCAAAAGTTCGCGATTTCATCAATCGTGAGGATCTGAAATACATGTGGGATCTGTATACCGGCGATGCCAAAGAGCAGAAACTATTAGACTGGCCGGAATCGATTAAAACTCTTCAGAAGAATTGGATAGGAAGGAGCGAAGGAGCGTTGATAAAGTTTAAAGTGAAAAGTGAAAAGTCTACAATCGGACTCTCTCCTGTCATTCCCGCGAAAGCGGGAATCCAGTGTGAAAAAAATGGCGCCAGTGATTCAACACTGGATTCCCGCCTTCGCGGGAATGACAAGAAGATAGAAGTCTTCACAACTCGACCGGACACATTATTCGGCGTGACCTACGTAGTCTTGGCACCAGAGCATACACTTGTTCAGAAATTCTTAGAAGTTATTGAAAACAAGAGCGAGGTTGAAGCTTATATTGCCAAGTCCAAAAATGAAACGGAAATTCAAAGGACTGATGAAACCAAAGAAAAGACCGGTGTTGAATTAAAAGGTATTAAGGTCATCAATCCGGCCAACAATGAAGAAGTCCCTGTCTGGATCTCCGATTATGTTTTGGCTGATTACGGAACTGGTGCTGTCATGGCAGTGCCGGCACATGATGAAAGGGATTGGGCGTTTGCCAAGAAGTTCGGGTTGCCAATCAAATTTGTAATTGCGCCTTTGAATTTGAATTCTGATAAAGTCGTAATGAGCACAGAAAGTGCGTTTATTGATTTTGGTTCACTGATCAATTCAGAGAAATTTAATGACAAAGCTTCTGAATCGGTTATGAAAGAGATCACCGCTTTTGTCGGCGGCCAATGGGTCACCAAGTACAAACTCCGCGATTGGGTCTTCTCCCGCCAGCGCTATTGGGGCGAGCCGATTCCGGTCATTCATTGCGAGAATTGTTCCAAGAATAATCCAGCTGGAAAGGGAATAGTGCCGGTACCAGAAAATGATTTGCCGGTAGTATTACCAAAAGTGAAATCATATGAGCCGACTGGTACTGGTGAATCTCCTTTGGCGGCGATTTCAAAGTGGGTCAATGTCAAATGTCCCGTCTGCAAAGGTCCGGCCAAGAGAGAGACCAACACAATGCCGCAGTGGGCAGGTTCTTCTTGGTACTATTTGAGATATATGGATCCGAATAATAAGAAGACCTTGGTTGATCCCAAGAAAGAGAAATATTGGTCACCTGTGGATATGTATGTCGGTGGCGCTGAGCATGCCACGCGCCATCTGATCTACGCGCGATTCTGGCACAAATTCTTATATGACATTGGCGCAGTTTCGACGATCGAACCGTTCATCAAACTTCAGCACGTCGGATTAATAATGGGCGAGGATGGCCGTAAGATGTCCAAGCGGTTCGGAAATGTCATCAATCCCGATGATATCGTCAAAACTTTCGGCGCCGATTCACTCCGTCTTTATGAGATGTTCATGGGTCCATTCGACCAGCAGATCGCCTGGAGTTCATCGAGCATCGTAGGAGTCAGGCGCTTCATCGAGAAGGTCTGGAAATTACGTGAGAAGATTGTCCCGTCAAAGTCGAAAACTTCGAAGTCAGCGCCAGAGCTCGATTCGATCGTTCAGGATTCAAAGAAAGCCGATCGGATAATTCATAAAGTCATCGGAAAAGTCACCAAGGACATCGACGATCTGCATTTCAACACTGCCATAAGCGCTCTCATGATCACAGTCAACGAGCTGGAAGCGATTGAATCAATCAGTCGTGAACAATACGAGATCTTGCTCAAATTATTGTCACCGTTTGCGCCTCATGTCTGTGAAGAATTATGGTCGGCGATCGGCAACAAGAAATCTGTTTGTGTTGCTGAGTGGCCAGTCGCTGACAAGTCTCTAATGTCTGATGATGAAGTCAAAATAATGGTTCAAGTCAACGGCAAGATCCGCGGTTCATTCATGGCCAGTGTCGATTCAAGCGATGCGGATCTGGAGGCAAAGGCCAGGGAAGTCAAGGAAGTTAAATCTTGGTTGGAAGGGAAGTCGGTTGTTAAAATCATTGTCGTTCCCAAAAGATTAGTCAACATTGTGCTCGCATAACTTTCGGCACTCAGTTTTCGAGCCCAGTAGGTGAATCTGCTGATTCAGACATTTCGGAGTGTCGCTTGAGAGGCCATATCGTTGGACGTGAATCGCGCCAGCCGCACCCTCGTCAGGCGGGGGAAGTGTCGCGTAATTCGAGCGGAGCGAGAATCGGAGCGACACTTGTCCCGCCGAGAGGGTGCGGGTATTGCTAAGCATTTGACAAATCAACCCTCTAAGTGTTAATGTAGATAAGTCGAATTCCCGGAAGTTTTCCCCAGATTCACACATAATTGACTTTAATACAAGACAGTGATAAAACAGTAAGCATTAAGTACCTGTAGATTATCAACAAAAACATGGCCACACCAACAATATCGTTCAAACCAAAGCAGATCGTGAAGAGGCTCCTTTCTTCGTTGCCTGACCGCGCTCGCGACGTTATCATTCAGCGTTATGGACTCGGCAAGGATGTGAAGAGGATGACCCTCGACGCTATCGGCAAGACCTACGGCATCACTCGCGAACGCGTCCGCCAGATCGAAAATTACGCCTTGGGCTTCGTCCGCAAGTCCGAGGAATACGCCGGCGAAAAGGCCGTCTTTACTGAGCTCGAAACTCTCCTCCATTCTTTGGGCGGTATCGTCGTCGAGGACGACTTCCTGGGCCATGTCTCCAAGGATGTCAGTCTCCAGAATCATATCTATTTTCTTCTAGTCGTCGGCGAACCTTTTCGTAAATTCAAGGAGGATGACGAGTTCCGCCATCGCTGGCATGTCAATGAGCAATTGGCTAAACAGGTTGAGGACGCCCTTCGTAAGCTCTATTCCAGCCTGAATAACCAGGACCTTTTGCCCGAGACGGAAATGGTCTCCAAATTCCTCACCCATCTCGAGGACGTTTCCGAGCGCTACAAGAATCAGGAGGTTATCAAGCGCTGGCTGGCCATCTCCAAAGCCATCGGTAAGAATCCCCTCGGTGATTGGGGCGTCGCTCAGTCTCCGAATGTCAAGACCAAGGGCATGCGTGATTACGCTTTCCTCGTCATCAGGAAGCATGGCTCGCCGATCCATTTCCGTGAGGTCGCCAAGCAGATCACGACCATGTTCAACAAGAAGGCCCATGTCGCCACGACCCACAATGAACTTATCAAGGACCCCCGTTTCGTCCTCGTCGGCCGCGGCCTCTACGCTCTAGCTGAGTGGGGTTATGCTCCCGGCGTCGTCCGCGACGTCATCCGCTCCGTTCTTGTCAAGAACGGCGCCCTCTCCAAGGAAGAGATTATCGACAAGGTCATGAAGGAGCGCTACGTCAAAGAGAACACCATTGTCGTCAACCTTCAGAATCCGAAATATTTCCGCCGCGATAAGGATGGCAAGTACACGCCGGTGGGAGCGTAAGCGCAAGGGACTAGTTTTTAGGGACTAGGTTTGATGCAGGAGGTCTGATCTGAAAGGATCGGACTTTCTTTGCGATTACTACCATGTCTGACATGGTAACTGGGTAATATCCTGTTGATAAGTCGCGGTCATACCATGTCAGACATGGTAATGGAAAATCAAACTCCTGTGTTATAATAATTCCATGCCCATTGATTCCACTGTCTCTTTTACTATAGAGAAATTCACGACCACATTTCTTCCCAATGCTGTCCAGTTCCTGATTGCTTTTGGACCGATATTTCTGATGGTTCTTTTGTTCATTATTTTTTGGGACCTCTGGGTCGATTATGTTCGAGGAAAAGCTTTCGTAAATCAGAAGTACTCTGTTTTGGAACTCAAATTGCCAAAGGAAACCTTCAAGTCTCCGAAAGCAATGGAGATAGTTCTGAATTCTCTGCATAATACATCTGACGGAAGCCTATATTCTCAATATTGGAAAGGTGATATTCGCCCATGGTATTCTCTTGAGCTTATTTCTGTTGAAGGAGTCGTTAAATTCTTGATATGGACTGAGAGTGCTCGCAAACAAGGAGTAATGTCGGCTTTGTATTCCCAATTTCCTTCAATCGAAGTCAAAGAAATCGAAGATTACACTCGCTCAGTCCATTTTGATCCGAAAGAAATCCGCATTTGGGCCGCCGAGTTTAAGTTTACAAATAAGAAATCTTCTGCTTATCCCATTAAAACCTACATCGATTATGGTCTTGATAAGGATCCTAAGGAAGAATTTAAGGTTGATCCGATGCTTCCTCTAATCGAATTTCTGGGAAGCGTTGGTCCCAATCAGCAGGTCTGGATGCAGCTTCTTATTAGAGCACACAAGGATGATAGACGAAAAAAAGGAAAGATTTTTGAAACTGAAGATTCGTGGAAGGTTGAAGCGATCAATGAGGTCAACGATATACTTAAGCGTGACCCAGACACGAAAGTCGCTGGAACTAGGGATGATGAGACCGGATTTACAAAAATGCCTTCCATATCAGAGGGTGAAAAGGAGGCAGCAGCGGCCATTGAGCGGAGGATAGCCAAGCAACCTTTTGATGTTGGAATAAGATTCTTGTATATAGCCAAGAAGGATGTCTTCGATACACCTTTTGGAATCGGTGGAATTGTTGGTAATATGAAGCACTTCAGTACCGAACACCTTAATGGTTTCAAGCCCAACGGTGACAAATGGCATCCACGCCTTGGTGACCCATGGTTGGATTATAAAAATTTGAGGCGCAATCGATATGGAAGACTCGCTCTTATGGCCTTCAAGCGCCGATCTTATTTCTTTGCTCCTTTCAAAGGAAAGCCGCTTGTGATGAATTCAGAGGAATTGGCCACGATGTATCATTTTCCAGGCTCGGTCTCGCAGACGCCAAATCTGGAGCGTGTTCCTTCAAAGAAAGCGCAGGCTCCTGGCAATCTTCCGGTTTAACTGTAATATTTATTATCCAAGATGATAAAGACCGCCTGGCAATTTCTGAAAAGACGATACCTGTTGACGTTAGCGGTAGTTTTGGTCTGTCTCATACTTGGCGGCATCATTCTAGCCATTGGCGCCAGCGCGCCGACTGATTTTCCTGAACGAGCGATTGTCAGCATTTCTCCGGGCATGGGTCTGACTCAGACTGCCAACGTTCTCAAAGAGAACAAGATAATCAGGTCGCCATTTTTGTTTAAGGTCTTTATCGTCCTGTTGAGTGGCCAAAAAAAGATATTGTCTGGAGATTATCTTTTCGAGCAACCAATGTCGGCTCTGCGAGTAGCCCACCGAGTTTCGTTGGGCATCCAGGGCTTGCCCAAGATCACGGTGAAGATCATCGAGGGCAGTACGATCGCCCAGATCGGGACGAAACTTAAGAATGCCATTCCGGAATTTGATCTACCGACTTTTCTGATCATAGCCAAACCACTTGAAGGGTATCTATTTCCCGATACCTATTTCTTTTACGAGAATGCCAAACCCCAAGATGTCGTCGACACTCTTCGCCAGAATTTTAACAATCACATCAAGGAGGCTTTGCTTGCCATCCAAGCTTCTGGCAAACCCTTGGCTGACGTGATCACAATGGCCTCAATCGTGGAAAGGGAAGCGACCAGCAGTCTGGACCGCAGGATCATCGCCGGAATTCTGTGGAAAAGGATAGAGATCGGCATGCCTCTGCAGGTTGATCCGCCATTCTTCTACATTCTGGGTAAGGATTCGGCCGCCTTGACCTTGAAGGATTTGGCTATGGATTCGCCATATAATCTTTACAAACATTTGGGATTACCGCCGACTCCCATCGGTAATCCTGGTCT
This sequence comes from uncultured bacterium, assembly GCA_903842025.1. Taxonomy (GTDB): domain Bacteria; phylum Patescibacteriota; class Minisyncoccia; order Phycocordibacterales; family PALSA-1337; genus C7867-002. Next base: position 7,462 of record CAIMKX010000015.1, read on the forward strand.
TGAAGCTATTCAGGATACGGTCAATCCGACGACAAGCAAGTATCTATTCTATCTTTCAGATAATAAAGGGAACATGCATTACGCGGCAACTCACGACGGGCATTTGGCCAATAAGGCCAAATATTTGCAGTAATACCATGTCTGACATGGTAACGAGGTTATATCCTGTTGATAAGTGCTAGTCCTACCATGTCAGACATGGTAAGAGGGAATACGAGGTTAGACCCGGTAAAAAAAGCGCCAACGGTTAGGTTGGCGCTTTGTGAAACTATTCTATCGCGTCTGAGCTTGCGAAGGCGAAGTCTCAAGGGCAGTGTTGACTGCAATCGCGAAATCCTCGAGATGCCTAAGCGGCATCGTCAGAATTGCGTTTGCACCTGCGTCTGCCGCTTGGGCACGCAATTGGAAGTCAAAATATGGTGCGAGGAGGATTGTTCTTACCCCCATGGTTCCATTGTAAAGGTGCTTGCAGAAGTTGACGATCTTGAGACCATCAATATCATCAAAGCCAGAACGTAGGCTGGCGGAGACTATTACCAGATCAAATCGGTTTTGTCTGATGAAACTGAGGGATTGGTGATATTCACCAACCTCGGTTACGGTCATCTCAAATCCCATGTTTTTGAGAAGCACGGCGATGCTCTGTCTGACCCATGGAAATGGGTCAACAATGAGTATTTTCATTTCAATTTGCGGAAAATTATCTTTTGAAATGCAACTTCTGTAATATGAAGTTGTATGAATAAACATGAAAAGCGAAAACCGTTTTCTCACATTACTCAGAAGAAAAGGGATCGGATTGAAGACCTTCTTGATCAAGGGGTTAAGCAGAAA
>CAIMKX010000016.1 GCA_903842025.1 uncultured bacterium
ACCACGGCAGTCCTGGCGTCAGTGTTGCTTTCACTCTTTTGGAGGAAACCTAAAAACTTCTTTGCCGAACTTGGAGCTCTCGTCAATCCTGTTGCAATGGCTTGAAATATGGGGGCCAAGAGAGGGTGTGAGCGGTTACCACAAAAAAGCCCCCATTTGAGGGCTTTTTTGCATTTTATTTATTTGTTGCTCGCACCCGTCTTCTCTTCTAGTCCCTAGTCCCTAAAAACTAGTCCCTTGCTCTTAAATCTTCGTCTTATTGAACAAAAGATACAAGACCGTGAAGAAGAGAACGGCGATAATGAGTATCGCGACCCAACCCCAAGGAACGTTCTGAAGAGAGAAGAGTGAAGCGGCAGTCATGGCCGTGGCAGCCGGAGCAAGAGTGACGACCGGAGTAATCTGTGTTGCAGTACCAGCAGCATTGGCAACCGGAGCTGAAACAGTCTTGACCGTGGCGGCTTTGGCAACAGCCTTGTAAGACGAGGTGACGGTCAGCGTATTGCTACAAGCTCTGACACCCGTCTTACCATCCGCGGACATGACCGTGACAATGGCGCTCTTGGTACCAGCAGTAGCATAGTATTTGATGATCGTGCTTTGAGTGCCGGTCAAACCTTCGGAGCCAGTCCAAGAATATGTGTAAGGACCGACGCCGCCCTTGACCTCAACGTTCCAGGTGATCGGCTGATCGACCTTAGAATTGGCCGGATCGGCATAGCAACCGATATCTAGGCCGCTGTTGTTGTTGGAAGCAATAACGTAATTTTGCTGAACGACCGGCTGATAGGTCTGTTGATAGACAGTCGGCTGATAGATGACGTAATTCGGCAAGGAAACATTGACCGTATTGGAACAGCTCTGGGTCAAAGTCTGGCCGTTCGAATTGACCGTGACGGAAGCATACTTCTGGCCGGCCGTGGAATAGTTGACGTTAATCGTCTGGCCGTATCCGGAAATGCCATCAGAACCGGACCAGGAATAATTGTAATAACCGTTGCCGCCTGAAACATAGGCCGTCCAAGTGACTGAGCCGTTGGAGCTGTAGGTGGTATTGGCGCTACAAGAAACCGAAAGCGTCTGATAATAGACAGGCGTCGAATAAACCGGCTGAGAATAGATCACAGGCTGGTTTACGTAGACAACCGGATTGGGTTGGGCATAGACGACCGTCGGAGTGACATAGACTGGAGATGGAGCAACATAAGTAGTGCGGCTATAACTATACTGGCCCGAAAGATTCGAACCATAAGAGTTGTCGTAATATCCGTAGTTAGCCGAGGCAGATTGTGGCATTGCGCTGAGCAGGCCAAAAACCAGCACAATCGCCATGGCTATACCGATATATTTCTGATTGATTGATTTGATCATATTGTCAGCGCATTTGTTGAATATTTGGCCCAAACTGGCCGCAAACCAACATCTGCACGGTTAATTGAGTAACAGCGCTATTGTATACTAGTTATGAAGAAAAGTCAAGGGCTGGTTAGATTATTTCTATCACTTCTTCTGGACATCCCTTGCCGCTCTCCTATATGAACAGTAATCGCAAGCATCACCCGGAGCCGGCGGTTTCTCGGCCATCAGACACTTTTTGAGTTCGACAAGAGCGCCATCGATCCAGGAATCGTGACCGGTGTAGGCGATGAGGTCGATGTCGAATTCAAGCTTGGCGTCGAAGGCTTCCCTGTCGGTCTTGCCGTTGCAGTAGACGAAATAGCCGGTTTGAGAGACCTTGAATTCATTCTGGCGAAAAAGCCATTGGTAGATCTCCATCTGGCGTTTGTAGCCGATCTGCCATTCTTTGTCGAGAGAGACTTTTTCTTCTTTGCTGGTTGATTTGTAGTCAACGATGATCAGTTCCTCGGTCTTATTATCCAGCCAGACGTCATCTATCGCGCCGGTAATAAGCAAATTGGTCGGCTCATGAATATGTCGAATGCCTTTGAAATTGCTGCGCCAAATATCGAGATCTTCATGGGAAAAAGGAATCACGTCTTTGAGTCCATAACCATTCATCAGAGGATGCGGACGCTTCTTGGCCCGATGGATATCGAACTCTTTTTTGAGCAGAGTGTCGACGGCGCTATTCAAGGCAAAAGGAAAACCTGGTGGTCGACCAACGCCCAATCGAGCATCCAAATAGAAACACATCGGACAATTCAAAAAGAGATCGATCTTGGAACGACTGATTCTATAAGGCTCATCACTTTTGGGATCGAAAATGTTTTTGGTCCGGCGGGAATTGTAATATTCTGACATGAAGCAATCATATCATAACGAACTAAGAGGTGCAGTTATAGTTTTTCGCTTCCAAAGCTTTCCTCTTGGCCTCATTCTGGGCCATGCGGTTTTCGTATTGCTTTTTTATTGCTTTGAGACGGATCAACCCTGCCGCTGAGGCGGCATTATTTTTATTGGCCATAAATTGAATCGGCAAAGGCACGGTAGGATATTTCGTTCCATCAACTGACACCGAACCGACCAGCCAAGGATCTTCTTTGTCGGTATCTTTGTCTTTTGTCTTGATAGCCCAGCGAACTGGACCAGGGATTTTTTCTGTTCCATCAATAACTTTTCCATTGGCATCTACATCCAAATCGATGGACATTGTCATATACATGCCACGAGACTCAAGATCCGGATAATCCGTATGCAAGGCTTCAGGCGTAATAGCAACCAATTTGTTGGCCATTTTGTCGGCCAACGATAGAGAATTGAAAACTAACTTGATTATAAAAGTATTAGGAACCGGCTCATTGGCATCTTTGAAGCCTTGAAGTTTTTTGCTAATGTCATCATTGGTGCTTTTGAGCTCCTTGACCAAAGATTCTAATGAATCATTCGTAATCAGGAATTTTGATCCGCTCTGTTTGCTGCCAGTACTAATACCGGTTTCCGCAGAAACAACAGTCGCCTTATTCTTCAAACACTTTATAGACACATTATCGACGAAGGGATAACTTTCAGCAGAATCATAACCTCCAGGAATGATGGCGACTTTGACATGATTTAATTTATCCTTTTGATTTGCAGCATCCAAGACTTTTTGAACATCGGCAATCATCGTGTCGATAGCAGCAATGCTCATCACATCATCTTCCGACTGCTCTTTGTAATAAGTGGCCTGGACACGACCTTTCAAACAGAGAGCGTCCTTGGTTAACTTTTCGTTGTATTTGGTAGCAGAACCTTCGAAATATCTGGTTAGGAAATCACTACTTTGGCAAGAAATGGAACCGGTGGTGGTTTGGTTTGATTCGATGGCATTTATCGAAACCAAGGGAAAACTGTTTTCAACTGGCGTTATTTTGACCGTTGAACCGATTTTATAAGCCAGAGCCAGCTGGTCACTGCTGTTTATATTAAGACCATTGCCAAGTACAAAAACCATCACCAGCAGAGCCGAACTTAGGATGAGTGACGCCTCGAGCCATTTATTGTTTGGCATAATATTGGGAAAATCTTGCGGATTAATGACACAATTGTAACATGAATTTATAAAGAAGATTATTAATCGGTGAATAAGATATTTTCGTAAACCCTCACATCATCCCTCACTCGCTCGTTCAAGATGATGTGAGGGGTTACGAAAACCTTGACAAATACAATTGTTGGGTGTATAATTGTAAAAGAATGAAAACAAGTGAAGTGATTTTCCCCTTGATTTGGTGGATCTTGGGAAACGCCTTCAGATATATTGAAAACCACCTTTCAGCGATTTTTGCCATTTTAGTTTTGGTTTCAGTCATCGGAACGCTCGTCTATTGGACGAACAAAATAACCCGATACAAACCGAACTAAAAAGCATTGAAATCGACACGGATCATTCAGACCCGGAAGAGACAAGTGTCTCCTCCGGGTTTTTTATTGCCCGTCTAATTGTTCTAATTGGCGCTTGCTCGAAAATTGGCCAAAATGCCATAGACAACTTCCATGACGGCTTTGAGATCGGCGGTATGCTGATCATCATATTTTTTGATAAGAGAAGCGTCGTCGACATAGAGGCCGGCGCCGTTGGCGCCATGGTCCAAGAAAGCGAGGCTATAGCAGAGGCCGACTCCTTTTACTTGGTCGTAAATGATCTCGTTGTAAACGTTACCAGCAGCGGCGTCATTTGATTGTTTGACGGAATATTTCTGATTGTTGACTGTCAAATCGGTCTCAATTTCTTCTCCATTGTCACCCGATTGGAAAATAGCACAAGAAGAGCTAGCGGTAATGGTAATCTTGGCATCATCCTGGAGCGGCCAATGGAAATACTTGGTCTTGGGAAAAGCTAGGATCACCGAATTGCTGCCGCCATTTACAATAAGGTCAGCGGGATATTTTATTGAGAGTCCCAATTCGTCGCTCTTGTAAGATTTCCAAGCGGAAACATCAATTGTTGAAGTTATAGAAGCTTCGGTTGAACTAGCTTGAATATTCCCAGCGTCAGTTGAACTAGCCGAATTATTGGGTGAATCCAAGGGTGTGAATTGCAGAGAATTCTTGTCACTGAGATAAGTGTAAGAATAAAAGCCGACGAAACCGAAAGCGGCGAGAACGATCAGGATGAGGATGGAGAGGAAGAAGGTTTTCATGTGGAGTAGTATTACATGTTTGTCATTCCCGCGAAAGCGTCTAGTAGGTCATTTTGCTAAATGAGGAATCCAGGATGTCACCAATGACAAAATCCAAATGACAAATTTCCAATCAAATCCAAAGCTCAAATGTCAAAATTTGGATTTTGGGCTTTGACATTGATTTGTCATTGGAAATTTGTCATTTGTCATTCAACTATGGATTCCCGCCTTCGCAGGAATGACAAACTCAAGATCTTCTGCGATTCCCTAAAACCTAACACCTAAAACCTACAACCTTGTGTTTAATACCCCATCTCCTGTCCGCCTCCTGTCGGCATTGATTCCTTCTTTTCTTCCGGCTCATCGGCAATAGCGGCTTCGGTGGTAAGAAGGATGGCGGCGGCGGAGCAGGCATTCTCGACACCGAGACGGGTGACTTTGACCGGATCAACGATACCGGCGGCGATCATGTCCAAGACAATTTCATCCTTAAGAGCATCATAACCAATATTGCCTTTGCCGTTTTTGATCTTATCAACTATAACTGAACCGTCTTCTTTACCGGCATTGATGGCGATCTGTTTGGTTGGCGCCGAAAGAGCCTTGATGACGATCCTGTAACCCATTTCCCTTTCCTTGGTGATCAACTTCTTGGACAAGAGAGTCTTTTCCAATTCATTGCCGGCTCTGACCAAAGCTGAACCGCCGCCAGCGACGATTCCCTCCTCAATAGCGGCTTTGGTAGCGTTCACGGCGTCTTCGATTTTCAATTTCAAATATTTCATCTCGGTCTCGGTAGCGGCTCCGACGCGGATGACGGCCACGCCACCGGAAAGCTTGGCGATGCGTTCTTCAAGTTTCTCGATATCGTATTTCGAATCGAGATTTTCGCATTGTTTCTTGAGCTGACTCACCCTTGATTCAATGTCGCTCTTCTTACCCTTGCCGCCGACGATGATCGTATTGTCCTTGGTGGCAATGACCTTGCGGGCCTTGCCCAAAACATTGAGGCCGACTTTTTCAAACTTCAAACCGACTTCTTCGGTTATGACAGTGGCGCCAACTGTTACTGCGATATCCTGGAGCAGATCCTTCTTGCGATCGCCGTAGCCAGGCGCTTTTACCGCGAGCACATTAAAGGTGCCGCGCAACTTATTGACCACGAAGGTAGCAAGAGCTTCACCATCGACATCGTCAGCAATAATAACCAAGTCTTTTTTGCCGCTTTGGGCCAGCTGTTCAAGAATCGGCAGAATTTCCTTAACGGTTGAAATTTTCTTGTCGGTTATTAGAATAGCCGGATCATTGAACTCCGCTTCCATTCTCTCGGCGTTGGTGATCATGTACGCGGAAACGTAACCCTTATCAAATTCGATTCCTTCAACAATTTCCGATTCAAGTGAAGTCGACTGTGACTCTTCAACAGTCACAACTCCGTCTTTACCGACTTTCTTAATGGTATCGGCAATGATCGCTCCCAATTCCGGAGATTCAGATGAAATGGTGGCAACCTGCTTGATCTCTTCGTCGCTCTTAATAGGAGTGGCGATCTTCTTCAAATACGCCACAGCATCTTTCGAAGCCTCTTCAATGCCAAATCGGAGACCCATAGCATTGACGCCCATGGTCGTCTCGCGCATTCCTTCGTTCACTATTGCTTGAATGAGAATCGTGGCCGTGGTTGTTCCGTCTCCGGCGACATCATTGGTCTTCGAGGCGACTTCTTTGGCGATCTCAGCGCCCATGTTCTCGAACTTGTCTTTCAACGTTATTTCCTTGGCAATGGAGACTCCATCGTTGGTAATGGTTGGTGAACCGTAGCCTTTGTCGAGGACGACATTGCGACCCCGTGGGCCTATTGTGATCTTCACGGCATCAGCCACGACATCAACACCGGTTTTGAGGGCTTTGCGAGCGGCTTCGTTGTAGAGAATTTTTTTGCTCATGATAGTTGTTTAAATTAAAATGTAAAAATCAAAATGGAAAATGACAATTCAAAATTTAAAATTCGTGACTTCAATTTTGTATTTTGCACTGTCATTTTCCATTTTGATTTTTAATTTTTTCATTACTTAATAATAGCCAACACCTCGCTCTCCCTGACTATGTAATACTCCTCCTCCCCGACCTTGACCTTATCTCCCCATTGGAAAAGGACGGTGTCACCGACTTTAACGGATAATGGAATAAGTTTGCCATCTTCATAACGTCCGGCTCCGACAGCCACGACTACGCCGCGTTTGCTGCCTTTGTCCTCATTGACGGTTACGGGAATAATGATGCCGGAGGAAGTTTTTTTTTCTTTGCTCTCGGTGTCCTCGGCTATAATGACGCGGTCGTGAAGGGGCTTTATCTTTTTGGATAGATCTTTCATGGTCTTAATGTTAGCTGATAATTCGTCTTCGTATTATAGTCAGGAACGGACAACTAGCAACTTGACAAATATGAAATTAACGGTGATATTTAATAACAATTGCTCTTGACTAAACATAACCGTTGTATATACTTCCGATATGAAAACTATCATCAATATCAAAGCTGACAGAGAAGTCAAGGACGGCGCGATGAGAACGGCTGAGCAGATCGGCCTGCCACTCAGCACCGTCATCAACGCTTTCCTGAAAAAGTTCATCTCTGACCAAAGCATAACTTTCACCGCACCTTCGAAACCTTCAAGCAATCTTAAAAGGATTCTTAAAGCAGCCGAAAAAGATTTGAGGAACGGCAAGAATCTTTCTCCGCTCTTTACGAATATGGAAAAGATGGATCGATATTTGGCCAATTTATAAATAACCGACAAGACATATGAAAAAGATTGTCGGCTTTATTTTGCATAAGAATTTCGAAAAATCATACGCCAAACAAAGCGTCGAGATCAAGAAAGCTTTCCGAGAAAGACGAAATTTGCTTTTGATCGATTCTGACCATCCTTTGCTCAATAACCACTCACTTCATGGAAAATGGAATGGATACAGAAGCATCAACGTAACCGGCGATATTAGAGCCATATTCAAAACTGAAGGATTTTTCGCCATATTCATGGAAATAGGGACTTATGGTCAACTTTACGGCTAAATTTGCATAAAAAAGACAGTGTGGTAGGATGGTACCAATGAAGTCACTCCTTCCTTACGTTCAGATAATCCTGTCCGCTCTTCTGGTCGCCGCGGTCCTCCTCCAGAAAACAGGCGCCCAAGTGGGCGGTGCGTTCGGCGGCGGGGACAATTTCAGCTCGGCTTTCCACACCAGACGCGGAATGGAGAAATGGCTCTTCAGCGCCACCATCGTCATCGCAGTTTTGTTCGCCATCTCGGCTCTTATCAATCTTATCTAAACTAACCAAAGATTCCGGACAGTTCACTCTGCTCGCGCGGAAATCTTCATTTTTTCATACAGTGAACGACATAGCCCCAAACAATGAGTTCCGCTTCAAACGCGGCTCAGCAATACTGGAATATATCCGCCGCTTTTCCGCCACCGAAAGGGTTATCTTCGGAATATTCGTCGTTGCCGCCGGCGTCTCGGCCTTGGCCATGGCCCAAATGATCAACTCCTATTTCATGGTGGAGATCCCAAGCCATGGCGGCGAACTTCGCGAAGGGGTCATCGGTCTGCCGCACAACATCAATCCGATTTTGGCGATCACCGATGTTGATCGCGATATTTCATCCCTGATCTATTCCGGACTGCTCAAATATGACGGCGACAGGCTCGTACCAGACTTGGCCGAATCCTACAAAATCTCGGACGACGGCCTGACCTACGATTTTACCCTGAAACCGGGAGTCACTTTCCAGGACGGTGTCTCCCTGACGGCCGATGACGTCGCCTTCACCATCCAGAAGATTCAGGATCCGACCATTCGCAGTCCTCACCGCGCCGATTGGACCGATGTCACGGTCAGTGTCGTGTCTCCCCTGGAAGTCAAATTCATTTTGAAACAAGCCTACAACCCCTTCCTTTCCAACACGACGATCGGCATCATTCCGAAACACGTCTGGAACGGAATGAACGGCGACCAATTCGCCCTGAATGACCGCAATCTTGAACCGATCGGTAGCGGCCCTTACAAAAAGGCTTCGATAACCCGCGCCGGCGGCGTGCCTTCCGAATACCACCTGACCACTTGGAAGGATTATTATGCGACGATCCCATATCTCTCCAATATCACTTTCGTCTTCTTTGCCGACCAGGAGAAAGTTTTGGCGGCGATGGAAAGCGGCTTGATCTCCAGTCTCAACTCCATCCAACCGGAACAAGCGGCCAAACTGACTGATGCGGGCACCGGAGACCGCAAGATCATCACCGCGACTTTGCCCAGAATATTCGGCGTCTTTTTCAATCAAAACCAGAATCCGGTCTTGGCCGACAAAAACGTCCGTCAGGCTTTGGAAATGACAGTCGATCGCCAAGAGCTAGTCAAGACAGTTCTCACCGGATTTGGTTCGGCCATTAACGGTCCTTTGCCCGCCAACGTTTCGACTTCAGACGCCAATCGATCTGACTTGGCCGGCGCCCAAAATATTCTGGAAAAAAACGGTTGGAAGAAAAACGCGACCAGCGGAATTTATGAGAAGAAAGGCGCCAAGAATACCGTCCAAACATTGGCTTTCGATATTGATACGGCCGACACGCCGGACCTCAAGCAGACGGCCGAAATAGTCAGGGATTCCTGGACGGCCCTCGGCGCCAAAGTCGGAGTCAAAGTTTTTGATTCGTCCGATCTTTACCAGAATGTCATCCGGACCCGCAAATATGACGCCCTACTTTTTGGCGAACTTATCGGCCGGGACAATGACGTCTACGCTTTCTGGCATTCTTCGCAGAGGAATTCCCCGGGCTTGAACGTCGCCATGTATACCAACGGCAGAGCCGACAAGCTTTTGGAGAATATCCGGACGACAAGCGACGAAAAGGTTCGCCGACAAAATTACACTGACCTAAGCGCCATTATCGGAGCCGACATTCCGGCGATCTTCCTTTATTCGCCTGATTTCATTTACGTCATTCCGCAATCACTGAAAGGAGTGAACGTCGAGGGCCTGGCTGTGCCATCAGACCGTTTCGATTCCGTAAAAAACTGGTACATGAACACCGAAAAAGTCTGGAAAATCTTCGCCAATTAGGATTTGATCCGCTTCGTCCGCCCTCTTCATTTCTTGGAAAACAAAAAATCGTCAAAAACAAATCATTAACAACTATCAATTATGAATAACGAACAACCAAAAACCCCAACCAATAGGACTCCCAATCGGTTCAATAATGGTCCGCGGACTTTTAATAATTCCAGGAATCAAAATTTTCGCCCAAGGCCGGCAGTGATGCAAACGCGACTTTTGAATAATTCTATTTCACCGGCGCATTCAACCGCGTCTCCGATTAAAACTGTATCAAATACAACGATTAAACCCCTTGCAAACAGCGCCACCCTACACCCTACACCCTACAACTCTTCGAGCCTGAGGCTCTCAGAGCCGAATGGCCTACAACCTGCCCTCTCCTCACAACCTCATCGTATCGTTCTCGGTAAAGGCGCGCGCAAGCATCCGGAAATGGTCAAACATATTGCCGGAGCTAGGATGAACGTCGTCCGCAAAGAATCAAGAGGTAGCGGCGGCGGACGAAGGAGCGGACCGGCCAAACCTTTTGTCCAGACAAGCGGTGAGGTCATACCGCCTTTGGCGGCTGATTCCGTGAGGATAATACCGCTCGGCGGCGTCGAGGAGATCGGCCGCAATATGACGGCGGTTGAATATGGCAATGACATCATCGTGATCGACATCGGCTTCCAATTCCGTGACGAAAATACCCCGGGCATCGACTACATTCTGCCAAATACGAAATACCTGGAAGAGCGCCGCGAAAAGATCCGAGCAGTATTAGTCACCCATGGCCACCTCGACCATATCGGCGGCATCCCTTATATCATGCCAAGGATCGGAAACCCACCTATCTATACACGCCTTTTGACTTCTGTGCTGATTCTGAAACGCCAAGAAGAATTTCCAAGCGTCGAGAAATTGGACATCAAGGTTGTGGAAAAAGACGAAGCTATCACCATCGGCAAGCTTCGGGTCAAATTCTTCGCCGTCACCCATACCATTCCTGATGCCATGGGAGTGATCATAGAAACCCCATACGGTTCAATAGTCCATACCGGCGACCTCAAACTCGACCACGTCGACGGCATCCCTGTCGCCGAAGAGGAAGCTGAATACGCCCGAGCTTTTCCGGAAACAAAAAATCCCGTGGCCGGAAAAACTCCGACCAACGTCCTGCTCCTCATGGCCGATTCGACCAACGTCGAAAATCCCGGTTTCTCCATTCCTGAAAAAGTCGTCCACAAGAACATCGAGGAAATCATCAAGAATGTCAAAGGCCGCTTGATCATCGCCACCTTTTCTTCCCTGCTCGAACGCCTTCTGAAGATCATCGATTTCGCCGAGAAGTACGGCAAGAAAGTCGTCGTCGAAGGTCGCAGTATGAAGTCCAACCTGGAGATCTGCAAGCATCTAGGGCTTCTCAAGGCCAAGGAAGAGACGATGATCTCAACCGATGATATGGACAATTATCCGCCTGATAGAATTATTATTTTGGCCACTGGCGCCCAGGGCGACGAATTCGCGGCCATGATGCGAATGTCCAACAAGACCCACGCCAAGATCAAGATCACGCCGCGCGACACGATCATGCTTTCCTCCTCGGTCATCCCTGGAAACGAGCGCGCCGTTCAGAAGCTCAAGGATAATCTTTCCCGCCAAGGCGCAAAAATTATTCACTATCGCATAGCCGACGTCCACTCTTCCGGCCACGCCAATCGCGACGAAACCGCCTGGATCCATCGCAAGATCCATCCGAAGTTCTTCATTCCTGTCCACGGCTACCATTACATGCTGCGCGTCCACGGCGACATCGCCAAGGAAGCTAACGGACTCCGAGAGGAAGATGTGGTTATTCCTGACAATAGTTCAATCATTGAAATCCAAAACGGTGGCGCCAAGATCGTGAAGTTGAAGGAAAAGGCCGCTTCCGGTTTGGTCCTCGTTGATGGATTCTCCGTCGGAGACGTCCAAGACGTCGTCATCCGCGACCGCCAAATGCTTGCACAAGACGGCATATTTATCATCTTTGGAATTATCAATATTTCAAACGGCAAGCTTAAGAAGTCACCGGATATTATTTCGCGTGGCTTCGTTTATCTAAGAGAATCGCAGGATTTGTTGCATGAAGTGCGCATCCTGATAAAAGATACGATAGAGAAATCAACAAGAGGCCAAAATCCGATAAATGTGGACTTTGTTAAGGATAATATTACGGATGCGGTGAGCAAATTCTTGCTGACGAAGACGGCGAAGAGACCGATGGTGATACCGGTGATACTGACGATTTAAAAACTACGGCCTTAACCAGTCACTTTGTGGTTTTACAATTAGACGAGCATTATTATATGCCATTTTCAAAGTCAAACATGTCTTGGCCGAATAGATTTCTTGCCCTGAGATTTTACCTATTACCAACGCAAGATCAGGGTTTGGCGATCCCGATGTAAGGCAAAGTGGTAATAGTAATTGAACCTTTCCGTCGTAGTATTGAGGAATTGCAATTTTATAGTTCGTTCTAACTTTTTTGGTCACATCTTCAATGGCTCCCTTTAATTGTCTGCGTAGCTCCGCATCGTCGGCATTTTGTAAATGACTTGGAAACCTGGTCTTGTTATCGGTAATAATATGCTCAATATCCGGAATTATCTTATATTTTGGATTCAATAACAGAAGTTCTGGTTTTTCAAAAAAATTTGCAGTCTCTGGAAGAAATTCACCAAATTTTTCAAGTAATATAGAATCGCTGTGCTTGAAAAAACCCTTGAAATAATATGGTGCAAGCTCCTTCTTGTCTTTCCTAACAGATTTACTTATTTCAAAAAATGCAAAAATATCTTCCTGATTGCTTGTGACCAATCCTGTATTGAAAATGCAAAATTCGTTATTCTTTGTATAAAAGATCTTTGACTCTTCTTTAAGTCTTCGATAAGAATACTCTAGATAATTCTTAAGAATGGCAAATTTCTTTTCAACACTATCAGAGAAATCCCATATCTCACTATCCGCGAGATTTTGAGCAAGAAATTTTATGTTCTCCTCATATGTTGGGAAAAAGGAAAACCTAAACAGAGCTGGTTTATGTTCGTTTAGCATGGGCACAGGATAGCATAAAAATAGAAACCCCCCAATCAAGGGGGGGTTCTTCATATAAACCAAAAAAATTAATATTTGCGTGGATAGACCCACGCGGTCTCATTACCTAAGATACTATCAGATTGACATTAAGAAAGTCAACTATAACAAATCTATCATTGTTCTCTGAATATTATTGGCCTTATCTATAACTTGTCTCCCGTATGCACAAGACGATCCTCCAGTACCAAAATACTTGCATGCAGCCTTTATTTCTCCCGTATAGCTACCGTTCACGGCACCCAAATCAGTCAAGTAAAATGCCGCGGCTACAAACGCATCTTCAGGATTCCACGGATCAGGAGTTGAGATGTTAAGTGCCTGAGCAACACGATTTTTAAATGATGAAGGAGTACCATTATCCCATGTTGAAGGGATAAATTGAGCCGGTCCCATAGCTCCACCAAATCCTCTACCAACATAATATTTTGTTCCATCATGTGTAGCATTGCCAATTGGACAAGAAACTGGCGTTGTTGTCCAATCTCGGCCAAGTGACCTTGTGATACTCAAAAATTGAATTGTATCACTCAATCTACTGCTCGTATCACCCGGTAGCTTTGCATACATAACTCGCTCAAATAGTGTTCCCGTATTCTTCCCAACCCCATTTCCCGTATTAAGATCCGTTACAATACAAGAACCGACATTAGCGCCCAAATTACTCTCCTGGGTGATTATAGCCAAGAGAAAAGCTGGCCTTATGCCTGTCCTTTTTTCTGCCTCAAGAGCATATGCATAGGCATCACCAAATGGTATTTCAATTGCTCCAGCCAACTTAAACAGAGCGGCGCGGATCTGGGCGGCGCGAGCTTGCTTCTGAGCAACAACGGTTGAATAAGCCTTCTCATTGCCTTTGCTGATGGCCAAGAGCTGTTTTTCTTCGACCTGGTTCATCTGGATGTTTTTCTGTTGTTGCTGAATGGCATAGCGGGCATCAGTCTCGGCGTTTTTGCGGGCGTCCAAGGCGTCCTTTTGGGCGGTTGTTGAAGCTTTGTCACTGCGGATCTGTTCGAAGGTCGATTTTAATTCTGTCTGTACAGATTGGAAAGTATCGATATCCTGAAAAAAGGCCGTGAGATCAGTCTGGGACAGGATGAATTCCGGCAAGGAAAGATCGTCGACTTCATTGGTCTTGCGGATAATCTGAGCCAAAGTATCCTTTCCTTGACCGATCCGATTGTCCAAAACTTCTATTTGTCCCTGCTTGACGGAAATGTCATTGCCGAGGCTTTGGATAAGGAGATTTTTGGCTTTTATATTGAGTTGAGCAGTTTTAATTTTGGCATCAAGAACGGCAATGTCTCGAGCCAAAGATGAGCTTTTGTTTTGAGCGGTGGCCAAATCGATGGCGGCCTGCTTCTGCTCGGCCTCAACTTGGGCCAATTCTTGCTGTAATTGGGCGCGCTGTTCAGGCGTGAGATTGGTTTGGGCGTGGACGAAAATCGGTTGGAACAACCAGAAAGTGGCCAATAAAAAAACTGCGTATTTCATGCAGATATTATAGCAGATGTTTCCTTGAGGAGAGACCTCAAGGAGATGTATCTCCTTGAGGTCTCTCCTCAAGGAAACTACCTCTCCGCCAACGTATGCGTCTTCAGCCCCTCGGCGTAGATCTGCTCGATCTGGGCATTAGACAAAGTATTATTATAAATTACTAGATTATCCATCCTTCCAATAAAATGTGCTCCGATACCGGAATAACCGCTGACATAAATATTTTTAACAATCCAACCTACACTTATTCCGCCCAAAGGAGAACATCCGAGAAATGACCCGTAAGGTTTCCCGTCGATATATAATTTCTCGTTCGCCCCGTCCCATGAATAAGCCATATTTATCCATTTACCAAACGGTGGTTGATAATTATAACTGCTGCCCAAACAAGCTCCGGCAACCAGAGTCGCTGAACTAGCTCCACCGCTAAAATTCAAGGCATTAATTCTTTTGTTGTTGATGTCATAAACCGAGACAGCAACTCCCTGCGCGCTAGCATCAGGCATCAAAACCCAAACATCAACCGTATATTTCGTCATGCTTAGCTGTTTTGTGGAAAGATCCGCACTTACAAAACTGGTAGCGTCATTCATGCCAGATCCGGTAAAATCAAGCGAATTGCCCCCCGAGAGAGGAGTAATCGGTGAACGCGCGATGCCATAGGCGGCATTCTTGACTAAGGTAATATTATTTGGCCCGGAATCCAAAGCATCGCCACTGGCCTCGTCAAACTTCCAATAACCGATGGCGTCCGCTCCCCAACCTTGATACATATTGTCGGCAAACATGATACTGGCGCCGATGCGGCCCTTTTCGCGAGCAGAGACAAGAGAGGCCAGGATGATCGAAGCCATCGTCCCGATGAGCGAAATGACGACCAGAAGTTCTATGAGAGTGAATCCCTGTTTATTATTTGGCATTGCCGTACTTTTGACTTATATATGGATTCTGATAAGAATGACTGCCATTCAGACACCATCTCCATGGTCATAATTCTACCACACAACAAGAACCGGCGGAAAGAATATTTCCGCCGGTCTGATTGAACAGAATATCTTATTTCTTGGCCTCGGGCTTCTTGGCTTCCGCGGGCTTCTTGTCGCCGGCGAGGGCGGCCGGGGCGGCACCTTCCTCGCCCTCCTTGACTTCCTTGCCCTTGGCTTCAACTTCGATGGCTGACATGTCGATGGCGGCCGGAGCTTCTTCGACTTCTTCTTTGGCTATAGCAATGGAGGCAATGACCTCTTCAGGATTGATCTTCAGGACGACACCAGTCGGAATGAGCAGATCTTTGGCCAAAATGACGTCGGTCAGCTCGACAAGCTTGGAAATATCAACCTTGATGTCGTGCGGCAGATCTCTCGGAGCGGCTTCAATGTCGACATCACGGCGGACCTTGACCAGAATACCGGCTTTGTCCTTGACGGCCGAAGAGACGCCTTCGAAAACGAGAGGAACGGCAACTTTGACCTTCTTGCCCTTTTCAATAATGTAAAAATCGGCGTGACGAGGCTCGCCGGAAAGCGGGTGGACATCGACGGCGTAAATCAAGGATTCGTGTTCGTTGCCGGCGGCGTCTTTGAGGATGATGACTGAGGATTCACCGGCCTTTTTCCAGGCTTTCTTGAACTCTATGGCATTGACCAGAATAGCGGTCGATGTTTCCTTGGGACCGTAAAATATGGCGGGAATTGAGCCGCCCTTCCTGATCTTTTCGGCCCGATCGGCCTTCATATCGCGCTTTTCGATGGCTAATGACAACATGGGAACCATTATACATGGAAAGGGGAATTAGTCAAAAATAGTGTTAAGATATGGAAAGATAGAATAACATTGAACATTCAAATATTGAGAACTATGACACCCAAAAAAACGTCCTTACCGGAAATATTCATGGGCGGTATGGGAGTCAATATCTCCTACTGGCTCATAGCAAAGATAGTTTCGCTTTTCGGCGGTCTCGGTATTGTTTCTGGAGTGGCGCTTGATCGTATCTTGGCGCTTATACTCCAGGACGGAGATCCCGGCGGACACTGTCGTCGGGCGCTCGCGCATTTCCCTTTCCAAGACAAAGCAAAAATGGTCCTTGACGCTTTCTTCATCGAAGGCGGAGCATCCAGAATCCAGTCTAAGAGAGGAATACAGATGTACAGCACCGATCCTTCTCAGTTGCTTCAAGCGCTGATCGTTTGCGCGAATTTCACGTTTGTTTGGTTGGCCAAAGAAGGCCATGACAAGCCGATCGGCATTAATTATCTGGAAAAAATCCAGATGCCCATAATCCACGCGATAACCGGCGCAATGTTGGCCGGAGTAGACGTGATTGTGATGGGTGCGGGAATTCCGCTCCATATTCCGGAGGTCATAAATTGCCTCATAAAGGGCGCACCTTTGACTTATCCAGTGACAGTGGTCGGTGAAAAAGAAAAGAAGGTAATGACTTTTGATCCGGAAAAATTCTTCGGGTCGAGATTACCGCTACATAAAGTCCCCTTCTTCATTCCAATCATTTCGTCATACACTTTGGCGCTCGTCTTTGCAAAGTTGGACAAGAAATTAATGGAAAACAAATCACCTTGCCGTGTCCATGGCTTCGTCGTCGAAACATCGACGGCTGGCGGCCATAACGCTCCTCCCAGAAACGGCGGACGCAACACCAAAGGTGAATTCGTCTATGACGAAAAAGACGAGTTCGACAAACAGAAATTGGTCGATCTAGGCTATCCATTCTGGATGGGTGGTTCGTACGCTTCGCCGGAAAAACTGGAATTCGCAAAATCTCAAGGGGCCGTCGGGATTCAAGTAGGCACGATCCTTGCTCTCTGCGGCAAATCAGGAAAGACTCCGGAAGAAGATGAGAAAATGGCCCAAGAAGGCAGGTCTGGGATGACCCAAGAACTTCGGGACTGGATAAGAAAGAGGGCTTTTCTTGACCAGCTAGTAATCCTCACCAGCGCATTCTCACCGACAGGTTTTCCATTTAAAGTGGCGAAGCTTAATGGCACGGCATCAGACGACTTCCATTACGGCTGCAGGAAGCGCGTTTGCAAACAAGGGGCTCTTCGAGTTCTCTACAAAAAGCCTAACGGTCAAAACGGCTATCGCTGTCCGGCCGAGCCAATAGAAGACTACATCCGAAAAGGTGGAAAAATCGAAGACACCATCGGAGTTCGGTGTATTTGCGAGGGACTTCTTGCAACAGCCGGCATGATCGACGGTCTGCCGATCGTCACCCTGGGTGATGATGTCAGTTTTCTCAAACGCTTGATGCGAGACGAAAACGATTCTTACAGCGCAAGGGACGTCTTGGCTTTCCTTATGGTTACCGAAGAAATCCCCTGCGAATGTAATGCTTCATAGCAACACAAAGCCGTTCCGATGGACATCGGAACGGCTTTTTTAAATTCTTCAAACATCAAAGAGACTACCTCTTCTTGGAATGCTTCTTTGATTTGCTTTTCTTCGTCTTCTTCGCGACCTTTCTTTTCTTTGCCATTTAATTTTCAAATTACTTTGCTAAAGGAGTATTCGACTGATACACACTAATAATAACACCCTGATAAAATATTAGGGGTCAAATTTCCGAATAAGGGGATAACTTTTGCTAAACCAAACCCTGCCAAACGGCGAAGGTCACGAAGACATTGGAGACGATGACCATGACCAAGATTATTCTCGTTGATAATGGGAGCTGATATTTGACTTTGTTCATAGATAATATTTTATCATAATAAAAGTAATAATAATATTTATGGCGACTATCCCGATAAGGATCTTCTGGGCCCCTTGCGGGGACTTGGCGAGCCGATGGCGGATAAGCCAACCGACTATCCCGGTGAACTCAGGCTGGGCAGTGGCATTGGTGAACTGTCTGGGTACCATCGACCCCGCTGGCAGGCCGGACTGCTGTGGACGGTTTTGACCGAAAGAATCCTCGTCAAATTCAACGCCTGATGACATGGATGTATTATAGCGCCAAGCGAGGATTTGTGGAAGTCAACTTACACACAATCCGAGCGCAGGCGATATATGAGCGAAGCGAATATAACATCAAATAATCATATGGTAGTATGGGATTATGCACAGGCTCAAATATTTCGACAATGCCTCGACTACCCCTCTGCGCAAAGAGGTCTTTGAGGCCATGCGACCATATTTCAGGGAAAAATACGGCAATCCGTCAAACATCTATGGACTTGGAAGAGAAGCGCGTCTGGGGATTATCCGGGCTACTGAAACGATTACACATATTATTGGTTGCAAGCCAAGCGAATTCGTTTACACCGGCTCAGCTACCGAAAGCGACAATTTGGCCTTGGCAGGCATAGCCAGAACCAACAAAGAATTTGGCAATCGTATTATAATTTCAGCCTTGGAGCACAAAGGTATCATGGCGGTTTGTCAGGCTTTAAAGAAGGAAGGTTTTGAGATCATCGAGTTGCCAGTGGCCAAAAATGGCTTGGTTGATTTGGTAGAATTGAAACAGGCGCTGAATGACCGGACTATTCTCGTCTCGATCACAATGGCCGACAGCGAGACGGGCACGATCCAGCCGATTAAGAATATTGCAGAAATTATTAAGAGATTCCGGAGGCAAAATACTCCGGTTTCGACCGATTCAAAAGAACAACCAAAATCAAACCGCGCGCCACGATTTAAAACAGAGATCTCAGACAACACGTCACTTCCCTACTTTCACAGCGACGGCAGTCAAGCAGTCGGATATTCGGATGTAAACGTCAAAAGATTGGGCCTCGATCTTCTGACATTATCAGCCCATAAATTTGGCGGGCCAAAGGGTATCGGCGGTTTGTATGTTGGAGAAGGCGTAAAGATTCAGCCAATAATCTACGGCGGCGGACAAAATCGACTGAGATCCGGCACGGAAAATGTTCCGGCCATCGTGGGATTCGGCGCGGCTCTCGAATTGAACAACCGTAATAGGAATACAGAGCGCCGCAGATTAAAAACACTGCGTGACAAACTTGAAAAAGGCCTCATGAGAAACCTTCCAAAAATTGTCTTGAATGGCCACAAGACCAAACGATTGCCCAATTTCCTGAACATTTCTATTCTTGACGTTGAGGGTGAAGCACTATTATTGCACCTAGATGAATGCGGAATAATCGCCAATACCGGCTCAGCCTGCAATTCCGAAAGCTTGGAACCGTCCTATGTTTTGACTTCGATGGGCAGTTGTTATGAATTCGTCCATGGCAGTATACGATTTACCCTCGGACATGATACGACAAGCAAAGATATTGCTTTTGTGATCAGACATCTTCCTGATATAGTAAGAAAGTTGAGGGCGATCTCGCCGCTGAACCTTGAATTGAATCACGCCAAGAAAATAGCGGAGCCGAGAGCGTTTATTGGCGGGAAAACGCCGCATTTTTTGAGGAAATCAAAAAATCCCCCGTCCTTCGGCTTACGCCTCAGGACACCCCCTTTTCCAAAGGGGGATCCACCAACGAACCGCTAGTGTAATATAAGGTAGTCTAGTAGAATACTTTTTAGTGCTAGAAATTTATCACCAAGAGTCTTTAGAGCCATAGCGAGTCATATTTAAAATAAGGAAGGATGGAGGATCCCCCTTTGGAAAAGGGGGTGGCCGGTAGGCCGGGGGATTTTTCAAATTATGCAAACCACAAAACCAAAGAAAACCAAACCGGACGTCGTGAACAGGCAGACGGGCAATTCCTGGGCTTATTCGAAGATCGTACGGGAACATTTCTTCAAGCCGAAGAATCTCCTTTGGGAGAATCCGAAAGAGGCAAAATATGATGCTCAGGGGATCGTCGGCAGTCCGGCTTGCGGAGACGTCATGCGGGTCTGGCTCACAATCGACAGGAAAATGGATAGGATCAAGGAATTCAAATGGCGGACGTTCGGCTGTGCCAGCGCCATCGCCGCGACCTCAATGCTTTCCGTCATGGTCACCGAAAAAGGCGGTTTACCGATTAAAAAAGCTTTGGCTATAAGACCTCAGGATATAATAAAAAGACTGGGCGGACTTCCCGACCGCAAGATCCATTGCTCGGTCCTCGGCGACAAAGCCTTGCGGGCGGCCTTGAACGATTGGTTCAAGAAGACCGAACAATTCAAAAGGATCGAAACCGAGGGCGCCAAGGTGATCGATCCGGAAACCATGACCACCGAAGCGGACATCGAAGAAGCAGTCCTTGAAGGTGCTTCAACATTAGAAGAAATTCAAAAAAGGACGAAGGTTGGCATCGGTTTTCCGCAGTGCATTCCCGAGGTCGAGGAATTGATAAGGTTTTATAGGGAGAAGTATTTTGGTTAGGGAGTAGGTTCATTAAAAAATCCCCCGTCCTTCGGCTTACGCCTCAGGACACCCCCTTTTCCAAAGGGGGATCCACCAACGAACCGCTAGTGTAATATAAGGTAGTCTAGTAAAATACTTTTTAGTGAAAGAAGTTAAACATCAGGAGTCTTTAGAACCACAGCGAGTTATATTTAAAATATGGAAAGATGGAGGATCCCCCTTTGAAAAAGGGGGTGGACCTGAGCGAAGCGAAGGGACGGGGGATTTTTCAAATTATGCCAAAACCAAAAACAAAGACTCCAGAAGAAAAGATCAACGCTCTCCTCGCCAAAGTCCGTCCTTACATCAAAATGCACGGCGGCGACGTCGTCTTGCTCGGATTCAAAGATGGCATTGTCAAACTACAAATATCCGGAGCCTGCAAGGATTGTCGGATGGCTGATTTGACGTATAATAGTATGGTCGGCGAGCTTCTCAAGGAAGAGGTGGCCGAGGTGAGAGAAGTTGAAATTATTAAATAATGTAAAATGTAAATCTCAAAATGGAAAATGACAGATTAAAATGCAAAATGTCCGAAACGGGTGCGATTTCATTTTGAATTTTGCCTTGTCATTTTCCATTTTGATTTTTTAACTTTAAATTAATTCAATGTCCAACCAAAAAGAATACCCTAGAAATCGCGCGGATTCGAAGATTGCCAAAATCGTCATCGATCGAGACCTTTGCATCGGAGCGGCTTCATGTTTAGCTGTTTCAGGCACAACCTATGAATTAGACGGTGAAAATAAAGCTGTTGTCACTGGTGCTGATTCTGTCGATGATGCGACGTTAGTCATGTCTGCTGAATCGTGTCCGACAAAAGCGATTCTACTATTTGATAAGGAGGGAAAGAAGGTGTTCCCGAGATAAGGGACTAGGGACTAGTTTTTAGGGACTAGTGAATCGCATTTGCTACAATGGTACAATCGAGAGTCCCTAGTCCCTAGTCCCTAGTCCCTAGTCCCTAGTCCCTAAATTCAATGTCATCATACAAATACCTCATCATCGGCGGCGGAGCGGCCGGAGTCTCGACGGCCGAAACTATTCGACGGGTCGATCCGACGGGAACTATGGCCATTGTCAGCAACGAACCGTATCTCATGTACTCTCGGGTCATGCTTTCCAAGCCGGCTTTTTTCTTGGGCAAAATCCCCTTCAATGAGATCTACATGAAAGGCAAGGAATGGTATGACCAGAACCATATCGATTTTCTAGGAGGAAAAAAGGCAACCAAATGCGATTCAACTTCAAAAACTTTGACTTTGACTGATGGCTCCCAAATTACTTACGAAAAACTTTTGATAGCCACAGGTGTCGATGCTCGCAAATGGTCGGCACCCGGCTCTGAAAATAAGGCCAATATTCACAGCCTGCGGACATTGGAAGACGGCATCGCCATCATGGAAGAGATCAAAACCGCCAAGCATGGCATCACCATCGGTGGCGGTTTTATTAGTTTCGAAATGGCTGATCTATTGAATCTGGCCAAGATCGAGACGACTTTGATCCTGCGCGAATCCTATTTCTGGGAGCCAATTCTTGATGAAGCTTCGGGATTGATGATCGAAAAAGCTTTGACTTCAGCGGGTATTAAGATCATCAAAAACGCCGAGGTAGTTATGGTTAATGGTGGGATAGTTAATGGTTCGACAAATAATCCTGGTCCCGAATTAGAAAGTGACAGGAAAGAGAATAGTCCTGCAATAGTCAGTAATAATGACTCCAATACTCAAAGCCCCGAACCGATTACAACTCCTGGTTTTGACAGCCTGAAACCCGTAAACACCACGAATCAAATTCAGGGACCAATTACTAGTGTCGTCGTCAAACAAACAAAGCCCGACTTAAAAGAAATTGAAATCCCCTGCGAAATGATCATTGCCGGCATTGGCGTGACCAATCCCACTGGTTGGCTGGCGGATTCTGGCGTCAAAACTAACCACGGGATCGTTTCGAACGAATTCATGGAAACCAGCGCGCCCGACATCTATACAGCCGGTGATATCGCCGAATACAAGGACCTTCTTCTGGAAGAAAATGTTCAGATGGGCAACTGGGTCAATGCCCGCGAACAAGGCCGCGTGGCCGGACTCAATATGACCGGCAGTCATGAAGCTTTCAAATTCGTTTCTTTTTATACAACGCAAGGTTGTGGAGTAAATATCGCTTTCGTCGGCGATGTTGCCCCTGGTCCAGATCGCACGGTAATAACCCGCGGTTCGCCTGAGATCAATTCCTACGGACGGATCATTGTTGTCAATAATGAGATCGAGGGCGCCACTCTTATCAATAGGTCGGCGGAGATGACGACGATTTCGAAACTGATAGAGAAGAATATGGATGTTTCCAAACTGCACAAGGAGTTGGGGGATCCTAATTTTGATTTGAAGAAGCTTATCTAGGTGGTAGGTTGTAGGTTCTAGGGAATCACTTTTCAGTTAGTGAAATAGATATTTATGCTTGTCATTCCCGCGACTTGTGGTGAGCTTGTCGAACCAAGGCGGGAATCCAGTGTTGAATTATTTAAACAAACTCATAAGAATTTGATGCAAGAGACTGAGGCTTAGAAATTACTTTGGATGTTCAGTTTCTGTTTGACTTCAAAATCCGGCGAAATTCAAACCTAAAGAAGTCCGGATATATCTCTTTTCTCACATATGAAAAGTGACGAATTTTATCGTCACTTTTGGAAAGTGAAAAAAAGGATGTGTGCCCTATTGAACAAATTATTGAATATCAAAATTCAGCGACAAAAAAAGCTGCAATTTCTTACAGCTTCGAATCTGAAGGGGAGACAATACGTTTATGTTGGAAATCTAGTCCGGCAAATTTCGCTGTCATCAGCTCGATGCCTCACATTCAGCGTAAACGGAATCTCTTTTGATTTCAGAAATTCCGCAAAGGCATCGGCAAGCAGAAAAAATCTGATTGACCGTGTAGACACTCTTGTCCTCATGGTCGCGGAACAAGCAACCCTTTTGCCAGCCGCATGGTGTGTCTATCTGTTCACCGTTGTACCAATACAGCTTACAACCAACGATGAAATCGACCCCGAGGTAGACAGAACCGATACCACCTTCAATTCCACTTTTTTGGTCGAAACTAACACGATTCCATCTATTCCGCGGATCTGCCTTAGTCAGCATCTCGCTAATCAATCCGTGAAGATAATTTAAATATTCAGATCCTTTCTTTTCAGACGGTATCTCAAATCTAGCATGAGGAGAAAATGGCTTCAAATAAGCCTTTCGATCAGGAGTCAAAGTGTCAAGATTCATAACAAATCCTTTCCCTATTTCTAAACTACAACACTTCGTCGTAATCTACAACCCCACCAGGTCAGACCTGGTCTTTGCGATTCCTAGTCCCTAGTCCCTAAAAACTAGTCCCTTGCATTTTACCCCATCATCCTGGCATCGACCACCACCGCTTTTTCTGGTGTAACCATCACCGGATTCAGATCAATCTCCTTGATCTCCGGATGTGCCAAGGCAACATTCGAAATCCCGACAATGAGTTCCGCCAAAGCTTCGAAATTCACGGATTTCTCGCCGCGCATTCCATTCAAGACAGGAAAACCTTTGATCTCACGCATCATATTCAGAGCTAGATCTTTATTAATTGGAGCAATTCTAATAACAGTATCCTTCAAAGCTTCGGTAAATATTCCGCCAAGACCAAAAAGAATCGCTGGACCAAAGACGGGATCCCTTTTCATTCCAATAATAACTTCTTTTCCTTTTCCCATTGGTTGAAGGAACATGCCTTCTATTTTCGTTTGTGGAAAGCCTTGTTTGATTCTCTGTTCTATCGAATCCCAGGCGACACTCACCTCTTCAAAACCGGCCAAATTTAATCGGATAACGCCGGCATCGGTCTTGTGGACAATGTCAGAGGAAATAGCTTTTAGGGAAAATGGGCCACATCCGAGCTTGGAGATGGCTTTTATCAGATCTTCTTTCTTGGTAACCATAACCCCGGACATAGCGATCCCCTGTTCGGCAAAGATTTTCAGGGTTTCAGAGAGGGGGAGTTGATGGAGAGAGGTTCCTTGAGGTCTCTCCTCAAGGAACCTAGATCCTTGAGGAGAGACCTCAAGGAACCCATCCAGCACCTCCACCGCGTCTTTTGGAAAATGAAAGTTGGTGAGACCATTGTCTTTAAGGAATTTGAGACCAGGCTCGATCGTCGGACCTCCGATAAAAATAGGAATAATGGGCTTTTGCTTACCAAATTCCAGGACAAGTTTGGCGGTCGCCTCAACCTCGGTCATCATTTGAGGTGTGAGGATTAATAATATGCCGTCGACTTCCTTCAATTCTACAAGAATTTTAAGTGTATCAGCATATCGATTGGCCAGAGCGTCACCAATAATGTCGACAGGATTCCCCACGGCGGCCATAGGTGGCAAAACTTTGCGCAAAGATTCTTTGGTCTCCTCGGAGAATTCAACTAACGAAAGCGACTTGGACAGATCGACAAGGTCAGCGGCCACAACTGAAGGACCGCCACCGTTGGTCAGAATCACTAAATTCTGTAGCGGCTTGGTGATGCCCAACTGAAAAAGTTTGGCGAAATTGAAGAACTCGCGGATTGATTCAACGGTGATAATCCCGGCCTGCTTGCAGGCTCCGGAAAATACGGCGTCGGCCGGAGCCAAGGACCCGGTATGCGACATGACGGCTTTTTGTCCCCTGGCACTGCGCCCGGCCTTAAGGACAACTATCGGCTTGCTTTTGACTATTTCCCTAGCAATTTGCAGGAATTTGGGAGCGTTCGAAAGTTTTTCCAGATAAATAAGGATCGCCTTGGTCTCGGGATCGTCGCGCAAATATTCCAGAAATTCAACTTCGGAGAGGTCAGCCTCGTTGCCCAAACTGATGAATTTGGAAAAACCGATGCCCTCTTTGGCCGCCAAATCGAGCAATGAAGTGCCGAGCGCGCCCGATTGGGAGAGAAAAGCGATATTTGGTTTCCGCGAGGAGAGACCTAGCGGAGCACCAGCTCCGCTAG
>CAIMKX010000017.1 GCA_903842025.1 uncultured bacterium
CATCAACAACAAATACAGAAAATCGCTCCATTACCGGAGCGCCTTGGAAGTAGCCGAGAGTCATGGCATACTTAAATCATTAACAGAGAGAGTTGCATTTCACTAGAAAATTTACCACCGGCACCGGTGGCCATTTTTATCACGAAGCGAAGCCATTCTTCAGTGAACATTTGTGGACTCAATACGCCTGTGGAATTGTAACGAATGAGATCATATTTATCTTTTACTTTTGCAACTTCGTACAGCCAGATTACCGTCTCTATCGCTTCTCTTTGAGCAAAATAGTATCTGAAATTAGAAGATACTCCATGTTGATCATACAAAATATGTTCTTCTTTGAACCACCATTTTAAAAGTGTTTTAGAAGTGTCGCTGGCTCCTTCGTAGCTTTTGTCTCGCCACTCTTTTACTTTTTTACGCAGATCAGCCACAAGAGGCGGGATGAGCTTGTCAAAGCCTTTTTCGCGCAAATCCTCATTGGCCGGAAACCACCGAATACTTGGATCAAGTATCTTGTATGGGTCTTTTGGAAAATCTTGTGGTAGGGCCATATAATTTATTTACTATCCACAAGTGCTTGACTTCCGTCATTTGAATCTGCTAACATATCACTATCACGCCCCGCGGAGAAATCCGTGGGGATATTGTTTTCTTTACAGATTTCTTCTTTCAAATTTTCAACTGTACACAAAAATAGACCCTTTTGGTTTTTATATTCCTTACCTTTATGCCCTTGCGCGAAAACTACAATCACTTTCTTACCCTTAATGATTAAGTCACCGACAAGAGCAGAAAAATCTCCGTCACCGCTAAAGAGAACTATCTGACTAAAATCATTAGACATATTAAATACATCACGAGCTATTTCAACATCAAAGTCACACTTCCTACGCATAACAGGTTCCGATAAGTGTTTTTGCAAATCATCTATACTGATATTCAATTTTTTTAGCTCCGAATCCAATTCCTCAATGAGATCATATGCCGAATCGTAAATTCCCTGATCTTCCAGAGTATAGGGTGGATGCTCCCCGCGTGCACTTCCGTCACTATCGAAATCTGGAACTCTCGCAGAAAGTCGTCCTTCAACTTTTTCTTTCAAGTCGTAAAGTTTTGTTGCGATATCTGAATTAGTATTCTTGATACCATCGAGTACATCAAAAAGTTCCTTAATTAACTTTCTGAAGTGAGACTTACTCAATGAAACCGGAACCCACTTAACTTCTTTGGGAATAACGTTATATCCTATAGATTTCGCCTCATCTTGAAAGGCTTCTGATCGTGGGCTACCTTTTTCAACTCCTTGATATAATCTTTTATCAAAAATCTCTTGATATGTAGACAGATAATCGAAAAGTTTTTTCAGGTTAATCTCCCAGCCTAGATAATTTTTACTTTTTGGATCCGAGAACCATCCGTACACATTAGCCCAGTCAATAATGACCAGTGTTTTGCCACATAATTTTAGTCCAAATTTTGGTTTATCAGCTATTGTCATATTTCTATTGGATATTTAGGGGTAAAGGACTCTGCTGTGATCTCTGCTTGATTGATACGATTAATGGTAAAACGGCGTATACCATCCTTTGTCCTATCCCATGCAAATAAGCCCTGCTCACTATCATCACCATTAAAGCTATATGGTTCAACTTGGCGCCAACCTTCACTGGTACCATCTTTATCAGTATATATTATCCGTAGCACCAAATGTGCTTGTGCGGCCTGTTTGATTGTTTCTATGATTTGATAATTCATATTACTTTCCAAGTTTTTGGTGGATGTTTTTTATTTCTTCTTTAACTTTTTGATCTCTCTTTTCTCTCAGATCTATTTCAATTTTCTGGTCCAAAATCAATTCAATGGAAAGTTTCAGTGGTGCAAAATATGTTAGACATTCTTCTTCGTTTAATTCATGAACGCCTTTACTCAAGACTTTATATACACCCTTCATCTCGACAAGCTGGCTTGGTAGATAAGCTTTTAATAATTCTACTTTGTCCGTCATCCATTTTTTACGAAAATCTTCTTCCGAGATTCCCACATGACTGCCATTATCCTTAAAAGCTTTACTTATTAAGTTTTCAAAAATCCTACGAAGATAGACGAAAGAACCAGCACCATGTCCGTGTGCAGCAAGTTCTATGGCTTTTTTGAACTCCTTCAATTCTTCTTCAGATAGAAGTCTGTCGTACTTTTTTCCGATTTCTGCAAATTGTATATCAGCTAATGACGGATATTGGCCAACCTTTACTACGACATCTTTATTTTTTATAACTAGAAACCTAATCGCATCGCTCTTTCTCTTACAGGTCAATTTAATACCCGTAAACCCGTAAAACATATCCCACTTATTGCTAGCAAGAGATTCACTTTCTATTTTAAATGTCGTCTCTAATCCACCTATTGAGTTATATCCATCAACCTCACCACTGGTAAAATCACCCTCAATATTACTTATCGGAATGATTTCATAGAGTGGTGTATCAAAATAGAACCGGTGTTTTGTTACCAATACATTCTGGTCGATATTCTCTTGTGTTGTATTATTGTTTTCCATATCTTCTATTTATACCTTAACTTCTATAACCTTCGTCGTATCATTCCCGAAAATATCCACAACCTTCACAGCCACTTTATATGTTCCTTTTGGCAACTCCCTTACTGCTGAAACAAGTTCAAGATTCCTGTCCTTCTTGGTGCGAAAACTTTGCCATTCATTATCGAAAATATAATCACCAGTCCAGACTTCTTTTTCCTCGCCATTCTCCATAACTTTAATAATCTCTTTTCTGCTAGCAAAATTGTAATCCACCGCCCAATAATCTATCCAATCGCTCCATTTCTTGGTTAAGATTTCTTCAGTGACTTCTTCCGTCACCTTATCCTTTGACATTTTTATGACATGTCCGTCTTTTACAACTACTCTCGAACCACCAGGTCTAAGTGCTTCAACTATTTCGCCAGAATCATCCTGATTATAAAATACCGAAAAATCATTTAGTTTAATCGACACCTCAACCGTCTTGCCGTGACCTTTCTTGATCGCTTCAACTTCAATAAACGCGACATCGTAAAACTTTACTTGTCCCTTTTCAACCGCCTTTTTATCAAAGACCTCCCTTGGAATCACTTTGAGTTGGACATCAATACCATATTCATGCGCCTTGGATGTATCCAGACCCATCTCATAATCAAATCCAAGTATGTCAACCTTGGTGACCTTGTTGATCACGCACTCCTCTAGTATAGAACTTACAAATTGTGATGACACCGGAAAATTGACAGGACCAATAGCAACAAGTCTGTCCCTCTTTTTTCCGACAAAAGTTTCGTATGACACTACCGGCTCGGCCTTGTATGCAGTCAAGATCAGTTTAATAAATTCCTTCTCTTTTTTCTCCTGCATCTTTTGCTTTTCTTCCTCTCTCAAATCACTGTTTGTTCTTACAAAAATTTCTCTTTCATATCTTCCTACATTCAGTATTTCAAAAGCCCTGAAGTTCCTACTTTCTTTTTTCATTTCTCTCTGTACGCCTATCAATCTCTTTCGTGAAGTATGTATGCCAAATTTCCCCAAATCAGAACCGATCCATTTTCTTCCAAGTTTTTCCGCAACTGCTAATGTAGTTCCGGAACCACAGAAAAAGTCAGCAACTAAGTCACCTTCGTTTGAGGAAGCGTTTATTATTCTTTCTAGTAGTGCGACTGGCTTTTGAGTAGGATAATCTAATCGTTCGCTATTTTCTGTTCCAATAGGATAGACATCCTCCCAAACATCCCGGCATATAGAATTATGATACCACTGCTTTTTTTCTTCATCCCACAAATCTTCAACTCCTTTGAAATTGTATTTCTTCTGTTGATAGGACTTATAGTATTGCGTATTAAATTTAACTTTATCCGCACTTTTTGCATAAAAGAAAGCTATATCGTGCTTACGAGCAAAAAATTCCTTAGATATGCCCCCTGTTCTATATCCCCAAATTATCTCATTTCTAAAATTATCCTTACCGAATACCTCGTCTAAAACTAACCTCATAAATCCGCTTACACGATAATCGCAATGCACATAAATACTTCCATCCTCCGACAGAAGATCATGCATCAATTTTAATCGCTCATAAATCATGGCAATAAAACTATCCGCACCCTTGCCCCAAGTGTCTCGATATGCAATCTCTTCAATTACTGACGGCTTTTTGGTAAAACTTTCTTCCTCCTCACCATCACCAATTTTAATATCCATAGAAAAATCTGCCCCGACATCAAAAGGTGGGTCAATGTAGATCAGCTTTAATCCTCCCTGAGCTTCGATCTCTTTTCGCATCGGCCCATTCTTGAGCGACGACAGAATAAGCTTATTGTCTCCCCAGATAAGCTTATTCGTCCAACCGGTTATCTGTCTGCCTGATGTATCAAAAAGCGTGTCCTGATTACCAAATTTATTATCGCTTCTCGGTTCATCTATCTGCTCTATAACCTGAAAAGGCAAGACGACATTAGTCACTTCGTTAGTCTTTCCATTCCAAAGAAGCTCGATTTCTCGATCATCATCGAACAACAAAAAACGATACTTTTCCGGAAGCGGCTTTCCAGCTTCAAGGTACTTAATCGCGTCTCGTTTTTCATTATCGGTTAGTTTCATAAATTACATATAATCGGGTATAAATTGAGCGGCACGAGGAGGATTATCTCGACTAGGATATACTACAACTCTGCTTTTGCACTTCGGACATTCACAAATAGCTGGATTACCACAAGGATGCAATCTTATTGGCTTTTTATGATCATCCCAACAACATGAGCAATACGGTCCATCCTTTTTACTATTCGTATCCATCCAGTAGGCATTATTTTCAAAAACAAGAGATCCTTGTATTTCTAATTTTTCCTTCAAACCCTTGTTTTCTGTTTCCAAATCAGAGATCTTTTTGTGTTGATCCAAAAGTTTTTCCTGCATTTCCAAAATCTGCGGATAAAATTCAATTTTACCTGCGATCTGAAGCGCCTCCTTTATATTATTTAAATCTAAAATTCCCATAATTAGAATAAATCTAGCATTTTTCCACTGAAAATAACAGGGCGTATTCGCCCACGCTCGACTATCTTTGGAGGTTAGGTGATTCATGGTCGCGGCAACTCAGAAGCAGTGGATGTTCACTTCCTTCTCACGGAACCATATTCCGCCTGGAGCATATCGGTACTGCGTAGCGCCCCACTGTCTGTGCGTTACAGACGGTGGGATAGCGCGAAGATGTGCTATGTGAAGATCACACCTGTGGATAGCGATATTCAGTTTTGTTTTTAAGCATGCACCAGACCACATTTACCAGATGTCTTCGTAAACAAACCAACGCCTGCGATTTAGTTTTCCCTTTGGACACTTTTCCTTTGAAGTATGTCCTCGCTGCTTCGTTTCCCGTGCAGGATATCTGGGACAAGGCCATGCGATGAAATGCGCAATTCAGGCGCCGATTACCTGATCGGGTTTTCATGTAGCGAATCTTTTTTCCTGAGGAACATTCCCTCGGAGCACATCCGGCATATTTAGCCAATGCTCCAGGTGAATGAAACCTGGAAACATCTCCGATTTCTCCGATGATCATGCCGGCGATCGTTGTGCCGCATCCGCTAGCGGTTTGGATGGTGTACCCACCTTTTTCAAGCAAGTGTTTCATTTCCTGATCCAACTCCTTGATTTCTTCATGAATACCGACCAATCTTTTCACCTTTCTTTTCATCGTCCTTACCAGAAATTCATCACCCGCAGGCTTGGTCCTAGACCAATATCGGAGAGCCGTCACTGAAAAAGGATCTTTGAATTTCTTCTCGTATTCAGTATTCCAGATTCTGTAAAAGAGACTATGCAGCTGATTTTTCAACTTGGTTTTCTCTTTTACCAAGCATTCTCTGTCCAAAGAAACCTCCTTGATCTGCTTGGCTATTTTTGACTCTTCGGTTACAGTATATGGAGGTAGCGTGTCAATGCTTTGCATCATGACTTTGGCTACCCCTAACGCATCCAGGGAATCAGATTTCTCTGGATGCGTTGCTTTTCGCCTCAGATGGTCGACCATGACGGAAGGCACATGAGTCACCGGGTACCTCTCTACCAGAAACTCAGCCAGGCGTTCTCCATACCCATGACAATCTTCCAGACCAAAATATGGCGACAGTTTGGATCTCAATCCGACCTCCACAGCCTTTTTGGTTAAATCACGAAAATCGTTTTCATAATTACCGACCGTGATCTCAAAGAGCTTTTCTCCGAAAGGAGAAATGCCTACCGCCGTATGGGTATCTTTGTGGACATCAATGCCGACAAAGAGTGTCTCCGAACGCGAACATGTGTTCATGTTTGTTTGAATATTATTCTGTTAAAAATGTGCCCGGCTGAATCCCTAGTATTTGAGTCATTGTCCTTGAGCTAATCCCAAGGCCGACCATGTGCTATTTGTTCATTGCCGTGCAGAGGAGGGAGTCGGTTCAATCTCCGCTAAGGTCTTTTTCCAAAAGATTTGGAACGACATGCAGTACGTAGGTTTGCCGGCTCCCGCCACTACATTCTAGTACAAGAAGATCTAAAGAGATTCTCTCATACTAG
>CAIMKX010000018.1 GCA_903842025.1 uncultured bacterium
CGAGACTGTAAAATATTATGTGTAAATGGTATCTTGGGAGGTAGGACGCTTGGCGTCCTGCCTAACCCAAGTTCCTATGCCTAAAACAAAAAGAAGGCCGGCTACCGATGAGCCGACGAATGAATTGGCCAATGTCACCGACGAAGAAATCAATTACATCCGACCGGAGCCGATTTCCTACGAGGAGTTCCAATCCAGAGTCAAAAGTTTGAAAACCCTGTCCGATGTGACGGCCTTTACCAAGTCCTTAGTCGCTCCGACTATTCAAGCGATGCTCGAAGCTGAGATGGACGGCCATCTGGGCTATGCCAAGCACAGCAGTGCTGGTGACAATACCGGCAACAGCCGCAACGGCTATTACAAGAAAAGCGTTAAAACCTCCGAGGCCGGCCAGGTGACGGTTAACATACCTCGCGACCGCAAGGGTGAATTTGATCCTTTGGCCGTCAAGAAATATGAAACTGTCGAGAGCGGCGTGGAAGAGAAAATAGTTTCCATGTATGCCAAGGGCATGACGACCAGGGATATTGAAAGCCATATGCGGGATATTTACAGCGTCGATATCTCACCCGAGATGATTTCCCATATCACCAACAAAGTTTTGCCTCTGGTCAAAGAGTGGGAAACGAGGCCCCTTGATCCGCTGTATCTAGTTGTCTACCTGGACGCCATGCATTTCAAAGTCAGGGATGCCGGGCGAATAGTCAACAAGGCTGCCTACGTCATGTTAGGCGTCAATTTAGAGGGCAGACGGGAAATTTTAGGCATCTGGATCGGCGAGAACGAAGGCGCTAAGTATTGGCTTGGTTTGCTCAACGAGCTTAAGAACCGCGGCGTTAACGATATCCTCATTTGTTGTATTGACGGGCTGACCGGCTTCTCTGATGCTATCAAAGCCATTTTCCCTCAAACCGAAATCCAGCAATGCATCGTCCATCAAATCAGGAATACGCTTAAATACGTCTCGCACAAAGACAAAAAGAAATTCGCTGAAGGACTGCGAGCCATTTACACCTCGGCCACCGAACAAGGCGGACTGGATGCTCTCGCTGAAATGAAAAAGCTCTGGCCTCAATATGCTGTCTACCTGAAATCTTGGGAAGTCAAATGGCCGGAGCTGTCAACCTTCTTCATCTACCCCCAAGAGATTAGAAAAATCATTTACACCACCAATACAATCGAAGGCCTGCATCGCCAGTTCAGGAAAGTAACCAAGACCACCAGTATTTTTCCTCATAATGAATCGCTGATGAAACTGCTTTGGCTGGCCCAGCACGACATTACCAAGAAATGGACGATCACTATCGACAACTG
The DNA here is from genome assembly GCA_903842025.1 of uncultured bacterium. Taxonomy (GTDB): domain Bacteria; phylum Patescibacteriota; class Minisyncoccia; order Phycocordibacterales; family PALSA-1337; genus C7867-002. The sequence continues at coordinate 1,315 of CAIMKX010000018.1, forward strand.
GGGTCTCATCATCGCTCAATTTTCCATTATGTTTCCCGAACGGATCAAATTGTGATACAATAGCTCAAAAGAAAAAAGTCCGCTCCAAAACGGAACGGACAGACAAAATTAAAGTTAAAATTTATTAACCGCAGGCCGTCAGAATCCAGCCAGCCAAAGAAGTCAATTACACAAACTTAATTACAGACCCAATTCCGAGTTAATTGAAAAGCTACAAAAAATCAAATTAATCCCGCAGGAATTATATGAGGTTGAACGAGTTGTTAAGAAAGAGCTAATAGGGATTTCTGAAGCGTCGGAGAACACTGAGCTGACTCCCGAATCGGATTCTTTGGTTTTGGAGCAAGCGCTACGTGAAGTTCAAGAATAAATTAAGTTATTGAAAGCATCGGGTGATCGAGCGAATACAGAAATGGATAACCAAGAATTGGCGGATGAACAGGCTCACGAGGTTGAATTAATA
>CAIMKX010000019.1 GCA_903842025.1 uncultured bacterium
TGTGAAGTTCAACCATTCGTTCTCTGATTTCGTTGTCAGTTAAACTCATTACGACATATATTTTAACATGGATGAAACGAAACAACTGTGTTGTTATTCACAGGGCGGCGATTAGGTCGAGGAGGGGTGTGAGGGGTTACTTGCATACAAAAACAAAAAACACCCCGAAGGGCTTTCTTTGTTGGGTCTGCTCTTCGGCTTAGGAATTCCACGGCCGAACAAGGCTTGCGCCCACAGACACACCAGTAGTATATTACTCACTCATATTAGGTTCAAGTCAAGAATTATTGGGGAAGAATATTGTGAACGGTGTCTCCTTGGAAAAACTGACCAGTACGCATTTCAAATGGCAGCCGGGGTGGAGGTATGAGGTGTAGATAGCACCGATTTGACTCGATTGACAGTAGTAGTAAAATCAGTAGTATATGAGACTCAAGTTAACCACCCATTGTCAGATAAGGATCCAGGAAAGGTGTATTCCCATTGATCACATAAAAAAGGCCATAGCTGAGCCTGATAAGAAAGAAGATGCCTTTGAAGGGCTCATAAAAGTCTCAAAGAAAATTGAAGGACGAATTCTCAAGGTGGTATACTGTAAAGAGGGATTTAAGGATAAAAAAGATGAATACATGGTGATCACCGTTTATTATCCAAAATAGATTCAAACACATGAAAATAAACTACGATAAAATCGCCGATGCCGTATATATAACTTTGCGCGGAGGCAAGATAAGTCATTCTGTCGAAGTCAACGATAGAACTATTTTGGACATGGACAAGGACGAAAATGTTCTCGGTGTTGAGATATTGGATTTTTCCTCAAAAGAAGGCAAAGAGAGTCTTGAGAAAAGCGTTGAATTTGGCGTTCCTGTGGATATTGTTTCGGGAACTCCTGTTGTGGCTTAAATAAAAAAAGGCGACATCTCTGCCGCCCTGAATTACATATGCGTGTGTCAGATATTACTTCAGCTTGAGCCCCTTGACTGTCGCCGGGTCGAGGTTGTTCTGGCCTTTGGGGAAGATCACGACCGGCCCCAAAAATTTCATGAAGAAATCTACCTTGCCGTTGCTGTCGATCGTGGAACGTGTTCCTTCAATGTCGGTAAAGAAGGTATGTACATGGTGCACAATCCATTGATCGGAATCATCAGGTCGGGTTGCAGACCAGGACATTTCAAAAGTGACCTGGGACTCCTCGATGAAGATTCTTTTTAATGGTCCTCGATAGACGTCTCCGTCCTCACGGCTCTCGCAGTCCCCGCCGATAAGATCGGTCCGTGCCGCGATCATTTCCCACAGCTCGAGATTCGTCATGTTTGAGGGTGTCTTGGCCATGGGATCCGCACTGACTGCGTAGTCGGGCGGTCCAGAGCAATTATCACCCTTTGATTTCATAGTCGGCCGGCGTTCGGTGATAGCCAGTTAGAACTCCGTGCCTTTGGAGCAGGATAGTCCTTCGGGGACGCATATCATTAGATAACTGCAAGTTGAGGCACCTTGATTTGCTTTGCAGACGTCTTTGATATGTTTTTTGGACAACGGTTTTGTAGTAACCATAGTTTCTCCTATTCAGTTTGATTTGGGGAAAATTATCTTTTGAAATGCAACTTCTGTAATATGAAGTTGTATGAATAAACATGAAAAGCGAAAACCGTTTTCTCACATTACTCAGAAGAAAAGGGATCGGATTGAAGACCTTCTTGATCAAGGGGTTAAGCAGAAAA
>CAIMKX010000020.1 GCA_903842025.1 uncultured bacterium
CGCCGCCATCAAGAAATGCTAAACTCATTTGAGGCTCATCTTACGATGGGAGAATACTGTTGCTTTTTCCATAAAAAAGAGCCCGTCACCCAGTAAGGAAAACGAGCTCAACCTACAGCTCTATCACCTTCACATTTTTTGTCCACTACTCGGTCGATAACCAAACATACCTTTTCCTTTTTGGTCTGCGAGCGCCCGCACTGTTTACTTTAAGTTGTGCGGGCTGGTCGCTATTCTCGACCAAAAAGGAAAAGGTATGTTTGGTTACCTCCCTCGAATAACACTTCTTTTTTGCCTATGGTATTTGATTGCATATCTATGTGCCTCGGCGTTAACGGCGATTATTTCCCTTTTGAATCTTTTTACCAATTCAGGATCACCCAATAATTCCGAAGCCTTGTGTTTGTCGTCCTTCGTGACAGCGACAACAGAAATATTGATTCGGCGTGCTTTTAAAATATTCTCTGCGGCTTTCAACTGATTTGCATTGCCATCAACAACGATGAGGTCAGGATACGCCCATTCCGGATGATTCAAGCGACGAAAAATAACTTCGGCCAAATTGGCGATATCATTATTGGTATCCTTCTTTATCTTGAATTTCCTATACTCGGCCGGAGCGGCGTTGCCATTCTGGTAAACCGTCATAGCACCGACCACATTAGTACCTGAAAGATGGGCGATATCATAAGCTTCGATCCGATAATTTGATCTTGAAGATTGTTCGCGGTTGTCTTTTATCAAAGCAATGTCATTGATATGATCCAAAGCATGGAGCAGATGCTTGAATCGGTTGGCATCTTCAAATCTCATCTCCTTGGCCGCCTCATTCATATCTTTCTCTATTTGAATCCGAAGCTGGCTTTTTTTGCCTTCGAAGAAAAGAATCAGATGATCAATCGTCCGCGAATATGCCAGTCGGTCTGATTCACTTCCTCGATCAGGCGAACGGCCGATGGCTTGATAGAAAGATTCATATCTTGGATCGTAGGCCTTTTTGTCCCTGAATGGGAACAAGCGCCGTAGAATCTTGAGCGACTCTTTAATTAAACCAGCCTCGGTAAACGGACCGAACAACTTTTTTATCCTGTAAGGAGTAGTCCCATCAGCTTCACTTTTTTCCAGATCGCGAGCACGAGCTAGGAAGACGCGCGGCCATAGTTCTTCGGTGATTACCACGCACTGATTGCTTCGGTCATCCCGCTCATCGACATTGTAATAAGGTTGGTACTGTTTGATCAGAGAACTTTCTAATAGCACGGCTTCGAGAACAGAATCGGTCTGCTCAAATGTCAGCGATTTTGCTTTTGTCACCATGTCGACGATCCGTGGACCGCGAGTTTCGATAAGATCATTGGCAAAATAGCTCTTTGTTCTATCCTTCAAAGAGGTTGCGCGACCGATGTAAATAGGACGCTTTTGGTAGTCCCGGAATATGTAAATACCCGGCAAATCGGGTAATTTCTTCTTGTTGAGGTATTGGCGGAGCATGGGATTAAGAGTATGATAGGTGCGGATTAGAATCAAGAGAAAGGTTCTTTATGTACATAATACCGATACTGCACGGTCCAGTGTTTTGCACGGGAATGTTAATCTTCCTATTGCTGTTCACCTTCTTTTCGGCGAACCCTAACGTCAACCGCAACCCCGGTCATCATTAGAAAGTCGCTATGAATGCAACACTTTCTTTGAGAAGGATTACCCACGATACGATACGCCTCATTCCTTGGATGATAGCTGGAGTTTTACTTCTCATTGGACTGGCCTTGATACCGCTCATCGATCGGTTAGAAAGGACAAAAACCAAATGAGAAATCACACCAAGCCGGACCAAATCCGGCTTTTTTGTTTTTGTCATTCCCGCGAAAGCGGGAATCCAGTTTGTTAACAATGGCGCCAACGATTCAACACTGGATTCCCGCCTTCGCGGGAATGACAGCGCAGTAACTACCTCCCCTTGAGCACCCTCTTCAAATATTTCCCCGTATAGCTCGCCTCGCTTTTGGCCACATCCTCAGGTGTTCCCTTGGCCACAATATTTCCGCCTCTTTCGCCGCCTTCGGGGCCGATATCGATGACATAGTCGGCGTTCTTGATTAGATCCAGATTATGTTCGATTACTACGACGGTGTTTCCTTTCTCAACCAGCTTGGTAAGAATTTCAATAAGTTTCTTAACATCTTCATAGTGTAGACCGACGGTTGGTTCATCTAATAGGTAAATAGTTTTCTGGAGATGAGCTCGGTACAATTCAGACGAGATCTTGACCCTTTGCGCTTCTCCACCGGACAGTGTCGTAGCGGATTGACCTAATTTAACATAACTAAGTCCGACATCCACAAGAGTCTGTAATCGATCTTCAACGGCTGGAATATCTTTGAAGAATTCTAATGATTCCTCGATAGTCAATTCCAGGACTTCATGAATATTCTTGCCGCGGTATTTGATATCCAAAGTTTCCTTCATAAAGCGCTTACCATTACAAACGTCGCAAGTAACATAAACTGTTGGAAGAAAATGCATCTCCACTGCTATCTCACCATTGCCTTCGCAGGCTTCACAGCGGCCGCCGGGACGATTGAAAGAGAAACGGCCGGGACCCCAACCTCTGGCGCGCGCCTCTGATTCAGATGCGAATAGATCACGAATATGAGTCCAGGCTCCGGTATAGGTGGCTGGATTGGACCTTGGTGTTCTACCAATGGGTGATTGATCTATGAGAATCGCCCGGCCGATGTATTCGGAGCCGGTGAAGCTCTTGCAGTTGATCATCTCATTGCTGCGCATTCTGGATTCATATCTAGTTTGAAGATTGCGATACAAAATTTCGTACATCAGAGAGGATTTGCCGGAGCCGGAGACGCCGGTTATGACATTCAAGCAACCAAGAGCAATATCGACATCCATATTCTTGATGTTGAAAATCTTGCCGCCGCGGATCATGATCTTCCCTTTTGGCTCGCGGCGGAAATGCGGCATAGGGATCTTTTCTTCGCCACGCAGGTAAGCCAAAGTCAGGGAATTGGAAACGTTCTTTTTGGCAGTCAAAAGATCGTCGAGATAGCCGGAGACGACGACTTTACCGCCGTGGACACCGGCTCCTGGTCCAATATCAATTAGATAATCTGAAGCGAACATCGTATCCTCATCGTGCTCGACGACGATTATCGTATTACCCAGATCTCGCAATCGAATAAGTGTACTGATTAGACGATCGTTATCGCGCTGGTGCAGTCCAATCGTTGGTTCATCCAAGACATAGAGAGCGCCGACTAGTCCTGAACCAAGCTGAGAAGCCAATCTTATTCGTTGTGATTCACCGCCTGACAAAGTATTGGCTCGACGATCAAGCGTCAGGTATTCAATGCCGACATTGACCATGAATGAAAGGCGGTTTTCGATTTCTTTCAGGACAACTTTGGCAATTTCCCTTTCCGAGTCAGAAAGTTTAAGCGCTTCGAAATATTTGATGCCACCCTCAATAGACAAAGCTGTTATTTCGACAATATTCTTGCCGTCCAATAGAACATGCAGAGCTTCATCGCGCAAACGCGCGCCTTTGCAGGCCGGACAAGGTTTGTCGCTCCAAATGCTCTCGGTTCCCAAACCATTACAGGTCGGACAAGCACCATAGGGTGAATTGAAAGAGAATAATCTCGGTTCAATTTCCGGATAGGAGAAACCGTCGTATGGACACATGAATTTGACGGACATCAGGGATTCGTTGGAGTTTTCGCCAATAGATTTTTCTACATTGCCAATACCTTCTGCCTTGTCATTCCCGCGAATGTTTGAATCAGTAAAAACTTCTCGTTTGTCATTCCCGCGAAGGCGGGAATCCAGTGTTGAATTCCCATCGCTTTCTTTTGCAACACTGGATTCCCGCTTTCGCGGGAATGACACAGTGTCTTCAGAGGCTGACATATTCAATAAGGCGGGGGATTTTTTTACTTCCCCCGGGTATTCAATCCTAATCAACCCATCAGCCTCCTGAATGGCCCTTTCCAAAGATTCGGATAATCGTTCGCGGGCATTGTCGGCCTTTTTGACCGACTCGGCCTTTGATTCCTCTCCTGCTTTTGAAGTCTTTGCTTTCCCTGCTTGGAATTCACTGATAAAGATCTCATCAACCAAAATTTCGATATCGTGCTTCTTGTTCTTGTCGAGAATTATTTGATCACGCAATCGGTAGACGGTACCATCGATGCGCACGCGGTCATAACCCTTACCAAGCATGTCATAAAGCATCTGATAGTATTCCCCTTTGCGACCGAGAACAACTGGCGCATAGATCTTGATCTTAGCATCAGAAATATCGACACCAAATACTTTCTTGGCTCTGGTCGCTCTTGTTGTAACAGTCTTTAGAATGGTTTCGAGGATCTCTTCTTTTGAGATGCGGTGAATAGGGCGATTGCAGACCAAGCAGTGCGGCTTCCCAACACGTGCAAAGAGGACGCGGAGGTAATCGTAGATCTCAGTAATGGTTGCAACGGTTGAACGAGGATTGTTGGAGCGGGATTTCTGGTCGATGGAAATGGCCGGCGAAAGACCGATGATCTCATCGACATCGGGTTTTTGCATTTTGTGCAGGAATTGGCGCGCGTAGGCGGAGAGCGACTCGACGTAACGGCGCTGGCCTTCGGCGAATATTGTGTCGAATGCCAAAGAAGACTTGCCGGAGCCAGAAAGGCCGGTGATGGCGATCATCGAGTTGCGTGGCATTTCCACAGTGATGTTCTTGAGGTTGTGAGTTCTCGCCCCTTTGACGATTATTTTCTCCTCACCGACCACTTTTGTCCTTTTTTTGCCTGGCACAGTGGCTGGATGTTAGCATGAAAATGGGGATTTTACAAATAGAGGTTCGACTTAAGTAGCACCTTGGCTGGACATTTATATAAATAACTGGCAATATGTTGCAAGAAAGGAAACAGATTGAAAACTATGAAAATCCCGCATAAATGGTTAGATTGGCTATGCTTCTATACCGCAATAGCCTTATTGCTTGTTGCCATGGCGTTCCTAGTTTGGTCAATAACCAATCCAAAATCGTCGAATAGTAATAACAGGAATAATGGCGATATCTTGGTTTGGGAAGTCAACGGCAAAACCAACGTCATGCTCACGGTCACCAATCAGTCAGGTAATGGCTGGACAACCGCAGATGTCCTGTATGATAATGGGCGTTTCCTCATTGTCAGCTACAAAGGGACCAACATTATCAGTTCAGATGTTTTCGACCCTAGTGGATCGAAACCTGAGAAGGGGTACTTGGGTACACAAAGCCTGGGACAAAAGCAGAGAACAAAATGACGAGAATTTTCACACCATAAGCGCGCTCATAGGGGCGCGTTTTTTGTTTTTACCTCCTCTCCCCCACCAAGCCCGGCATAATGATCGGACTTTCACCCTTGTGTTTCTTTTTGACGTCAAAACTGAATTTGTCAGCGTGGTAATCGACGAAGATCTTGCCGCCTTTGGCTACTTCTTGGGAAATGAGAAGGTTAGCAACTGGAGTTAGGATCTTATTTTGGATCAGACGCTTGAGAGGGCGCGCGCCGTACTGCGGGTTGTAGCCTTCTTTGGAGAGATAATCGTAGACGGCCGGAGTCAGGTCGAGCTCGATCTGTTTGTCAGATAATCTCTTCATGACCTGGTTGACTTGGATCTCAACGATTTCCTTAATGGCTTCAGGTGAAAGGATATCGAAGATAATGATGTCATCGACACGATTGAGGAATTCCGGGCGGAAATAATCCTTGAGGGCGGCGTTGATCTTATTCTTGGCTTCATCGTAATTGTCCTTGTCGCGATTTTCCGTATTCTTGGCAAAGCCGAGCTTCTCCATCTTCTCAATATGTTGAGCCCCGATATTCGACGTCATTATAATTACAGTATTGCGGAAGTTGACCACACGACCCTTGGAATCGGTCAAGCGGCCATTGTCGAGAACCTGAAGGAGTACATTGAAAACTTCCGGATGAGCCTTCTCGATCTCATCGAAAAGGATAACGGAATACGGACGGTGGCGGACAGCTTCGGTGAGACCGCCAGCTTCATCATAGCCAACATAGCCTGGAGGCGCGCCGATCAACTTCGAGACGGAATGTTTCTCCATGAATTCGGACATATCGACGCGGATAAGGGCCTTGTCATCATTGAAAAGGAATTCAGCCAAAGCTTTCGTTAGCTCGGTCTTACCCACACCGGTCGGACCAAGGAAGATGAACGAACCGATCGGCCTATTGGGATCGGCCACGCCGGCGCGCGAACGACGAATAGTATCGGCAATTTTCGAGACCGCCTCATTCTGGCCAACGATCCGCTTCTGTAATTCTTGCTCCATCCTGGTAAGTTTGACCGCTTCTGATTCCAACATTCTTGAAACAGGTATCCCTGTCCAGCGAGAAACCACAGCGGCAATATCTTCGGCATTAATCTCTTCTTTTAAGATCCTGCGAGATGACTGCAACTTCTTGAGCCGCTTATTCTTCTGTTCGAGTTCCTTTTCAAGCGCAGGTAATCGTCCGTAGCGAATTTCAGCGGCCTTGGCCAAATCGGTTCGCGCTTCGGCATTCTCGCCTTCGATGCGCAATGTCTCCAGTTCTTTCTTGATGCGTTTGATTTCGGAAATCGTTTCCTTTTCATTCTTCCACTTGAGATCCAATTCCGACGTGCTTTCTTTGAGATCGGCGATCTCTTTCTCTATCGTAGCCATCCTAGCTTTGGCGGCCTTTTCTGTTTCTTTCTTCAAGGCCTCGCGCTCAATTTCCAAACGCATAATCTTGCGTCTAGTTTCTTCAAGCAAAGGCGGCATGTTTTCCAACGAGATGCGCAAAGAAGAAGCGGCTTCATCTATTAGGTCAACAACCTTATCGGGCAGGAATCGATCGGTAATATAGCGGCTTGCTAATGTTACAGCGGCCACAATAGCGTCGTCAGTGATACGAACGCCATGGAATAATTCATACTTCTCTTTGAGTCCGCGAAGAATAGCCACGGCATCTTCGATGCTTGGTTCGTTCACAAACACCGGTTGGAAACGCCTAGTTAAGGCCGGATCCTTCTCTATATATTTCTGATATTCCTTTAATGTGGTCGCACCGATCGCTCGGAGTTCACCTCGCGCCAAAGCTGGCTTCAACATATTGGAAGCATCCATGGAACCTTCTGAGGCGCCAGCTCCAACAATGGTGTGAATCTCATCAATGAAGAGAATAATCTTTCCATCAGACCTTTCAACTTCCTTGAGAATATTCTTGAGTCTTTCCTCGAATTCACCGCGGTATTTGGTGCCGGCAATAAGAGAACCTAAGTCGAGCGAGACCAATTCCTTATCCTTCAACGATTCCGGAATATCGCCTTGAGACATTCGCAGTGCTAATCCTTCAACGATCGCTGTTTTTCCAACACCAGCTTCCCCGATCAGAATCGGATTATTCTTGGTACGTCTGGAAAGTATCTGAATGATACGCATGATCTCCGAGTCACGCCCAATAACAGGGTCGAGCTTGTTCTCATGAGCCAGTTTTGTAAGAGATCGCGCGTATTTATAAAGGGTGCGGAATTTTTTCGGCTCGCCATCCTTAGGCGGCGGATTTAACTTCAATTCGGTGATGATTTTGGAAACATTTTCGCGCTCGATCTTGAAACGAGTCAAAATGTCTTTGGCGATACAAGGTATGTCAAAAATGGACAAGAATAAATGCTCAGTCGAGATAAACTCATCTTTGAGAACAGAGGCGACCTTGACGGAATTGTCCAAGATCTGGGCCAGGTCGGGAGTAAGATAGATCTGATATGAAGGTGAAAGAACATTCGATCCCTCTGGGGCCTCGATATGCTCCAAAACGACATCGGTAAGCATGGGAGTGTCGACTTCCATCTTGTCGAGAATGGAAGCCACCATGCTTTCCTCTTGCAGAATAAGAGCGCAAAGCAAATGCACCGGATTGACATGATTTTGTCCCCTTTCTATGGCCAATTCATGGGCTCTCCGTAAGGCCTCTCGCGCTTTGGTTGTAAGTTTGTTTAGTGGAGGCATAATATTATCTTAATACAGAAAGGGGGTAGTAGTCAATGATTTTCAGAGGTGTCTCCTCTAGGAACGAGGTTTAGTACGATTTCTGGACAGAATTTGTTGCATATAATGACTGCTCGCAAAAGTGATTTATCCGACTTGACAACTGTTTGATTTGATGTAATATTAGGTGAGACAACAAACCCAGGACATTTATATGAATAAGAGCAAACACAATCTGATGGTGGTTGCCGACACATTTCCCTGTCAAGAGACCGGGTGTGACGGAAGAGTGCCGCTTGACTTGGACACAAACGGGCATTGTCTTCTCATGTATGGCCGCGAAATCGACATCGTCTGGTGTAGGAAATGCGGACGCGTTCATCACCCGACATCTGAGACGCCGGTTTCAGATTATGATTTCGAGAAGATATATATGAAAAAAGAAGATGGTCAGTTGAGAAGTCACATAATTTTAGTACCTCTAAGTGAGACGGAACGAAATCAATTTGTCCAAGCTCACATAGACGCTATAGCTTCCTCACTACCAAAGAGTGCGGAATACCTGAGAGAACGGCTACATAAGTTTAGCGGACTCAAGCATCTGCCGGCGTGTCACCCTGATCAATTGCAATGTTCGTGCGGTATTTATACCGCCGCAAAGTGGTTGGCCGCTCATCCACACGATATCGATGCTCCTTAGACAATCGAGATGTTATTACAAACCTACGCGCGCCATTTCAAGTGGAATGGCGCTTTTATTATTTTATAAACTCCCCATCTTCACCATCTCCTCCTTCCCTGTCCTTCTATCTTTAACCTCGACTGACTGATCAGCTAGAGTCTTCTCACTAATGACATATCTCTTCGGAATACCAATAAGATCCGAATCTGAAAACTTTTCTCCGGCGCGCATATCGCGGTCGTCGTAGAGGACTTCAACACCTTTTTTCGTCAGCTTGTCATATAATTCATTGGCCGCTTTCTTAACCGTTCCGGCTTCGTCAAACAAGCCGATTAAGTGAATAGCAAACGGTGAGACGGATTCTGGCCAAACCAGACCTTTGTCATCAGACCAGATCTCAGCGATTGTACCTAATAGGCGCGGCAGACCAATTCCATAACAACCCATAATCACGGATTTAGACTTCCCTTCGGCGTCTTTGAAGACCAAGCCTAAAGCATCGGAGAATTTGGTACCTAAACTAAAAATGTTACCGGTCTCAACAGCTTTTTTCTCCTTGAGGTCTCTCCTCAAGATTCCCAAATCTTTGAGCACCTCGTCATTCAGAACTTCTTTATTAATAGCAATCCTCTTGCCCTCATGGACATAAATAGTATCTTCACCGGCTTCTGTTAAAGTTTGGAATTCATGGGAATATTTCGAGAATGAACCGCCGCTGGCAAAAGTCACATAAGTCTCATTGCCAAGACCGACTCGGTCAAAAATTTTAATGTAAGCCTGCTTGGCGCGCTCGTAAAATTCATTGTGGGACTTTTCATCGACGTTGAATGAATAGAGATCCTTCATGAGGAATTCGCGGCCGCGCATGATGCCAGACTTGGCTCTTTCCTCGTTGCGGAATTTTGTCTGGAATTGGTAAATAGCTTGAGGCAAATCTTTATAAGAGCGAATATGATCCTTCATAAGATTGGTCAAAGGCTCTTCATGCGTAAAAGCCAAACCAGTTTCACTGCCATTGTTTAATTTTGTTTTGAACCAGTTATTTACAACAGCATCATCCCAGCGACCGCTGGCTTCCCAAAGCTTCTTGTCCTGCAAAGCCGTCATTTGAATTTCTTGGCCACCGATAGCATTCATTTCCTCACGGATGATTCCAATGATCTTGTTCAAAGTCCTTAGTCCCAATGGCAAGAATGAATAAACGCCGGCCATTTCTTTGTGGATAAAACCGGCTTTGATGAGCAACTGGGCGTTCTTGGCCACTTCATCCTTGGGTGCTTCACGACGGGTCTTGGAAAAGAGTTGGGATTGTTTCATGGGGGTAATAATACAAGAAATCATTGTTATTGTCATTCCCGCGAAGGCGGGAATCCAGGATTGAACAATGGCATTTAAGTAATATAATGCGAACAATATGGAGAAAGCATACTTTGTCTATATTCTTGCTAGTAGCAGAAATGGCACCCTTTATATCGGTGTCACCAATAATCTGGAGCGGAGAACCTATGAGCACAAGAACAATGCTATGAAAGGATTTACTCAGAAGTACGGCGTTCACAGACTAGTCTGGTATGAAAGCACGAATAATATCGAATCTGCCATTCAAAGAGAGAAACAGATAAAGAAATGGAATCGCAGTTGGAAGATAAGACTGATCGAGGAAACTAACCCGCAATGGAAAGACTTGGATTAATTGTTCAATCCTGGATTCCCGCCTTCGCGGGAATGACAAACGAACATCTTTTTGGACAATAAGTTACATTATTGCGAAAAAGTAATATAATACTATCATGATCGACAACACACCGATATATATAATCTACATTTTTGGCGCACTGATGGCTATTGTGATTATGTTGCTCGGCATTCTATTCAAAGTCAGCGAAAACAAAGAATAGCTTAAATCTACTTTATCAACTTCACCACATCCTTGTAAGTCACAACCACCATCAGGATCATGAGCAAGACGAAGCCGACCGTATTCACGGCGTTGGCGTATTTTGGTTCAAGACGTCTGCGAATGACTCCTTCTATGAGGACAAACAGCACTCGACCACCATCGAGAGCCGGAAAAGGTATAAGATTAATAACTCCTAAGTTAATGGAAATCAAAGCGGTGATCATCAGCAAATATTTGAATCCCATCTCGGCGGCACCGCCGACTATTCCTGCAATACCAATGGGCCCGGAAACGTCGGAGAAATTTGCGGAGCCCTGGAATATCTTGGCGATAAAGTCATAGAGACCGACGGCCGTCTCACGGATCATGACTAGTGTGTAGTGTCCGCCTTCATATATAGCAGAGAAGAAAGGTAACTTGAGGTCGACAACATTGTCCATGGCGATGCCAATAGCGTATTTGTTTTCAACAATACCTTTGATTGGTGAGACTGAAGTCGTTATAGGCGCTGAGTTGCTCCGAGAATATGAAAGCTGAATCGGGGTACCACCGTTATTATTTATAAGGGATTGGACGTCTTCGATTTTCAAAGTCTTAATGTTGTCATCAGTTGTTAACTTGTCATTCCCGCGAAGGCGGGAATCCAGGATGTCACCACTGACGACCTTTCCGGTAATATCCTGGATTCCCGCCTTCGCGGGAATGACAACGCTAGTATCTGTGACTGCAACTAAAACATCGCCGGTTTTCAAGCCCGCCTTCTCTGCTGGAGATCCAGGACTGACGAGTGTAATCATTATCCGGGGATTTTTGAATTGATCTGAATACCTTTCAAATCCGGAAGTCGTGGCTGTTACACCAAAGAGAAAAACTCCCGAATAGAGCAGCCAGGCAAAAAGAAAATTGAAGAAGACTCCGGCGACCAAGACCGTCACCTGCTGCCACTTTTGCTTATTGACGAAACTCCGATTCTTGTCCGGACCACTGATCGATTCATCATTGGGATCCTCGCCGTGAATCTTTACATAACCGCCGAATGGAATAAGATTCAGGCCGTATTTCGTCTCTCCTCTCCCCCAAGAAATGAGCCTCGGCCCGAATCCGATCTTGAATTCATCAACTCTGATGCCGTTCCACCTGGCAAAGACAAAATGGCCCAGTTCGTGGATGAAGATGAGGATGGCCAGTACTATTAAAAATATAATTGTGGTTAGCATGTGGTTTAGGGACTAGTTTTTAGGGACTAGGGACTAGATTTGCCACGAAATGTTTGTGGCCAAATAACTTGTCCCTAACACCCAATCCCAGTCTCTTGCGATTTCTAGTCCCTAGTCCCTAAAAACTAGTCCCTAGCTTAAGACTTCCTTCTCCTTCTTCTCATAATACCCATCAATCTTCTTATTGGCTTCATCGACCATCTTCTGCGTCTCGTTCTTGAGTCGGAAAATCTCGTCCTTGCCGTAACCTCCGGTTTTCTCTTTTTCTTGAAGATCCTTAATAACCACGTCGCGATGACCTCGAACCTGCTTCTTGGCCTCTTCGGACTTGTCCTTGGCCATCTTGGCGAATTCTTTGCGACGATCGGAGGTCAGTTCCGGAAAAATGACTCGCAGACCTTGGTCATCGACAACGACGGAAAGGCCGAGATTGGCGACGGTAATAGCCTTCTCAATGTCTTTGGCCTGGCTCTTTTCCCAGGGCGAGATGCGCAAAGTTCGAGCACCTTCGATCACCACACTTGCCAACTCCTTGATGGACATTGGCGCGCCATAGATCTCAACCTTGACGCTGTCCAAGACCTGCGGCGAAGCCTGACCGGTCCTGATCTGCGAGAACTCTTTCTTGAGCCAATCTTCGGTGTTAGCGAGCTGTTTCTTGAGCGGATTAAAATCGTAAGACATGGTGGTTTGATTAATGTTGTATGAGTCGATTATAGCATATTCTTTAAAGAACATTCGCTGTGTTTATGACCAAGGGACTAGTAATTAGGGACTAGGGACTAGAAATCGCATAAGACTGGTGTTTCCATACTGGCTACAACCTACAACCTGTGTTCAAACATTCAGCGCCACATACTCGAGCAACATCTTCAAGGAAGGACTTCTGTCACTGGCATACTTCCGAGCGGTTTCGATAGCATCCAGACTAACCTTGCCGTCCATTGGACCATTATTCTCATAAATGTAGGCTTGCAGAGTGTCTAGGAATTCAACGGCGTCCTGTTTTGATTTCTTTTCTTTGGAAATATCCTCGACGAGCTTCTTCACTATCTCCAATCTTTTCGAAATACTGGAAGTGACAAAAATTTTCGTCACTTTTGATAAGTCGTCAGAGGACATGTCCCGCTCGCCGGCCTTTGAAAAACTAGCCAACTTTGTGGCAACAACTGACTTTGACTTATTTGAATTTGCCGCGCTTGGAGTATTCGAGTCCGACGCGGTAGTATTTATGAGCGAAAGTCTTGATCTCACCGTGGGCAACAATAAATGAGCCGATGGAATTATCAAAAAGAAATGAGCGTACTCGGCCGGCTCTTCAAGTAGTTTGAGTAAAGCATTTTGCGCTTCAACTGTGATGCCATTCAGAGAAATTATAAATACCTTCTTCCCCGCCGCCGTGATCGGCATCATTTCGTGAGCAGCTTTCAATTCTCGGGAATCATCAATCGTAAAATTCTGATACTTTCTTTCAAAGAAATCCGGATTGCCTTGAATGGCAACGCCATGATCGTGAGCCAGACTCAGGATCAGTTCATCTTTAAGAGAATCGTTACCGATCAATAGATAGGCGTGGTGGGAGAGGGTTTTGAGGTGGAAGGGGTTTCTCATAGGTGAATTATAACAGAGGTCAGAAATATTACAGCTTGTCATTCCCGCGAAAGCGGGAATGACAGACACCTATCGTTTCGAAATCATCGCTTTCTTGTAAACATCCAAGTGCGTGAGAGTAATCCCGGTACCTTTGACAACACAAAGCAAAGGCTCTTCGGCTAACTGAGCTTTGACACCAGTACGTCGGAAAACCAATTCCGGCAAATTTCTTAAGAGTGATGAACCGCCGGTCATGGTGATGCCTTGGTCAATGATATCGGCGGCCAATTCCGGAGGGGTATCCTGCAGGACATCGCGGATGGCTTTGATCATCTCCCGAAGCGGCGCGGCGATGGCTTTGACGATCTCATTGGTTTTGATCTCGGTCGAACGCGGCAAGCCGGTGATGTAATCGCGGCCCTTGACCATCATCGCCAATTCCTGATCAAGCGGAACGGCCGATCCGATATTTATCTTGATGATTTCGGCCATGTGATCGCCGATGGCCAGATTGAAATTCCTTTTGATGTGATCGGCAATGGCCGCGTCAACCTTATTGCCGGCGCATTTGACCGATGTCGAGGCGACGATGCCACCAAGAGAGATTACAGCCACATCCGTGGTTCCGCCGCCGACATCGACGACCATGTGGCCCCTGGCTTCATGAATGGGAATGCCAGCGCCGATGGCCGCCAAGATCGGTTCCTTGACGACATAGGCGTTCTTGGCTCCGGCCCGAATGGCCGCTTCGATGACCGCGCGCCTTTCTGTGGAAGTAATCCCAGCTGGCACGGAAACCAGGACGTCAGGCTTGAAAAGTGAGAATTTACCCAAGGCTTTGTCTATGAAATAACGGAGCATGGCTTCAGTCACGCGGTAATCGGCGATAACGCCATCCTTCATCGGCCGATAGGCGATGATATCATCAGGCGTCCGTCCGACCATTTCCTTGGCCTCATTGCCCACGGCCAAGATCTTCTTGGTCGTCTGGGTGATCGCCACCACCGAAGGTTCGTTCATAACTATTCCTTTGCCCGGCAAAAAGACCAAGGTATTGGCCGTACCCAGATCGATCCCCAATTTCGGAGAAAAAAAACTCATGAAGTGATGGTAGCATAGAATGGGCGGAGTTCAAGGTATGCACGGCTTCTATTTGGCATTATTCCTTTCCGGATCGCTAGATCCTGTTTAGTCTGGAATAAATCTAGCACAAAGGTTCCTTGATGTCTCTCTTCTTCAAGGAACCTAAACTCTCTTAATATACGCCCCGATGTCCTGCAACCTCTCTTCCAGATTTTCATAACCACGATCAATCAGGTGAACATTATTCACAACAAACTTCCCTTTGCCCACAAGTGCCGCCATGACGATGGCAAAGCCTGCTCGGATGTCAAAAGCACTCAACTCTTCCGCATCGGGCAGTGAATTCAAAAGCGTCGGACCCTTGATCAATATTTCCATCGGATTCATAACTGTCACATTGGCGCCCATTCTTGTCAGATCATCGACATATTTGAAACGCCCCTCAAAAATCGTCTCCGTGACTTTGCTTTCGTCCGAAGTCTGAGTCAGAAAGACAGACATCGGGGACTGAAGATCCGTTGGAAATCCTGGGTATTCATGAGTCTGGACATTGAAAGCTTTAAAAGTTTTGGCAGAATTGGTCGCAGGATTTGAAACACAAATAGTCTTATTCAAACCCTTCCCTTCTTGGATGGAAATGTTCACTCCGGATTCTCTAAGCATATTCAATACGGTATCCAGATGATCCGGCCGGCAATTTTCGATCAAAAGTTCCTCGGCGCAAAGCGCTCCGAGAATTATATAACTGCCCGCTTCGATACGGTCCGGAATGGCAACATATGACTCTTTTGGGGATAATAATTTGCCGTTTGTTCCTTCAATGGTAATAACTGGCGTGCCGACACCGTTGATTTTCGCCCCGCAAGAATTTAACCACTCGGCAACATTAACAATCTCCGGTTCCATGGCGCAATTCTCCAGAATAGTTGTCCCATTTGATAATACGGCGGCCATCATCAAAGTTTCCGTGCCGCCAACCGAGACTCTGTTGAAAGCAATATTCGTCGACCCTAAACCTTTTGAAGTCTGAATCGTATAAAGATTATTCTCCAAGACAACGGTCGCACCCATCTTCTTGTAACCTTCAATGAATAAATCAATGGGACGAGCTCCGATAACGCAACCACCGGGAGCGGGAAAAGTAGCCTTACCAAATCTTGCGAGCATTGGACCTGTAAGTACAACCGAGGCCCGCATTGTTCTTCCAAGCTCAGGATCGATATCGGTCTTCTTTATGCCACTAGAGTCAATAGTTAGAATCTTCTTCGAGTCCGGATAGGTAGTCCATTGAACTTTGGCGCCCAAATTTGTCAGAATTTCATCCATCGTCTGAATGTCGCTGGTGTTCGGCACATTCTCAAGCATGACTTGACCATCAAAAAGGATGCTGGCGGCCATGGCCTTCAAAGCGGAATTCTTGGCACCGTTCACCGAAACCTTACCCTTAAAGGTTTTCTTTCCGGCCAAACCTTCGATTACAAAAGATTCCTTCTTGTTCATAAGTAAGGCGTATTGTAGTATTTTCTGGAGGAATTCACAAATTTGGTGTATAACTACCCCATGAATATCATCAGTGTCATTCCACTGGATAAGGCCAAAATAGCCTCTGAACTGACATATTTCACATCTTCGGATGTTCCGGTCGGCGCCATCGTTTCCGTGCCACTGCGATCAAAGAAGATTCAGGCCATTGTGACCGATTCCAAGCCGGCCGCTGATTACAAGAGCGAGATCAAGACCGCGACGTTCGAAATACGGAAGCTCGATGAGGTCAAAGCAACCCTTTTTTTTCCGCAGTCCTTCATCGAAGCCTGCAAAATATTGGCCGACCACTATGCGACGACTATCGGCGCCGTCATCGACACTTTAGTCTCCGATTCCATTCTCGCCAATATCGGCCAGATCGCCCCACCGCTTCCCGGCCAGCCGAGTTTGGCCCTCTCAGCCAAGAAGAAAGATTGGCGGCCGTCGCTCGCCATGCAAGGCGACGAAGCCGACCGGATGAGTTCCTGGCGGAGCCTGATCAGGCAGGAATTCGCCAAGAAGAAATCCTTGGCGATCTACGCGCCGGCGATCGAGGATTGCGACAGCCTGTTCAAAAGCCTGGAAAAAGGCATCGAGGGCTATATTTTCCGCCTTGACGGAAGTCAGACGCCGAAAAAAGTGGCGGCCCAATGGAAAGCGATTTCCGAAACCGAGCATCCGGTCGTCATCATCGCCACCGGCTCGTTTTCTCTACTGCCTCGCGGCGATATCGAGACAGTCGGGATCGAGCGGGAAAACGGCCGCGGTTGGATCTCTCAACGCTCGCCATGCCTCGACCTCCGTCATGCCTTGGAGACGATCGGACGGATGAGGGCCCAAACCGTTATTTTGGCCGACATCATGCTCCGCACCGAGACGCTCTTCCGGGTCGAACACGGCGAGATCGAACACGGCTCACCTTTCAAGTGGCGCTCCGTCTCTTTGGCCAAGGATTCATTATTGGACATGAAGAAGAAAGCGACGTTCAATCCCGGATCCAAAGAGGAAAAAGCCGAATTCAGGGTGTTTTCCCCGGAATTGGAATCGCTCATAAGGGTCAACAATCAAGAGAGCACCCACCTCTTCATCATAACCGTTCGGCGCGGCCATTCACCCATGACCGTTTGCGCCGACTGCCAAACGATCGTCATCTGCAAACAATGCTCGGCGCCGGTCGTTCTCCACACCTCGCAGGGATCCGGCAAGAATTATTTCATGTGCCATCATTGCGGCGAGAGAAGATCCGCTGATGAGAATTGTATTCTTTGCGGCGGCTGGCGCCTGGTGCCGCTGGGCATTGGGATAGACAAGGTTCAAGAGGAGATCAAGACGAAGTTTCCGGGTATAGACGTCTTCAGGATCGACTCTGAGTCGACGAAGAGTGAGAAGCAGATCAAGGAAGCCATGCGGAAGTTCCGCGAAAAGCCCGGTAGCATTCTCCTTGGCACGGAATTGGCCTTGAATTATCTCAATGAAAAAGTCGACCATGCGGCCATAACTTCCCTCGATTCCCTCTTCACCTTGCCGGATTTCCGTATCCAGGAAAAAATCATGTACTTGATAGTTCGCCTCCGCAGTTTGGCGACGAGATCCATCCTGACCCAAACTCGCCGACCGGAAGAAAAGGTCTTCGAATACGGGCTCAAAGGAAACTTGAGCGACTTTTACAAAGCGACGCTCGATGAGCGCCGGCAATATGGCTATCCGCCATATTCGGTCCTGGTCAAGATAACGATCGAAGGCAAAAAGGACGAAATTGCCAAATCAATGGCTGACTTGGAGAGACTTTTTGAACCAAAAGTGATCGACATTTTTCCCGCCTTCACATCGACGGTCAAGGGCAAATCGGTCATCCACGGCCTCATCAAGATCCCCCGAAGCGACTGGCCGGACTCTGAATTGATCAAGAAATTGAGAATGCTGTCACCGGAGTTTTCCGTAAAAATCAATCCTGAGAGTTTGCTGTAACCCCCTTTCTCTGTTATAGTTTTGCCATGAAAGAGATAATCCAACGCGAACATCCTGTCCTGCGGGAAACGGCCAAATCAGTGCCGATCGAGGATATCCGGTCTGACAAGATCAAGGCCATCATTGCCAATCTGAGCCAGGCCATGTCGCTACAGAAAGACGGTGTGGCCATTGCCGCCCCGCAGATCGGGGAAAATCTGAGGATCTTCGTCATTTCCGCCAGACTATTGAAACAAGCCGACAAATCCTACAAAGGCGACGGCAAGACCGACTTGGTCTTCATCAACCCAGAGATCATTAAAGCCTCCAAAGAAAAGAAACCTGTCGAAGAAGGTTGCCTTTCCGTCCGCTGGCTCTATGGTAAAGTCCGCCGATCAGTCCGCGTAACGTTACAGGCTTACAATGAAAATGGTGAGAAGATCGAGCGTGGCGCTTCCGGACTTTTGGCCCAAATATTCCAGCATGAGGTCGACCATTTGAACGGCATCCTATTTACCGACAAGGCCAAGGAAGTCTGGGAGATGAGCCCGGAGGAAGTGGCGGAGATGCAGAAAGCGCAGTAGTAATTAGATATTAGTAATTAGAGGTAAGAGTTAAGAGGTTAGAGATAAGAATGAAAATAACAAATATGAATAATCCGGCGCAGATTAAGTTCGCTTTCTTCGGGTCTTCGAGGCTTTCAATAATAGTCTTGGATGAATTGGCGAAACGTGGAATAATTCCCGGCTTAATCATATCAGGTCCAGATAAACCCAAAGATCGCGGACATGAATTACATCCGAACATCGTAAAAGAGTACGCTTTAAAAAACAATATTCCCGTTGAGAGTCCTATAAAGCTCGATTCCAATTTCATTGAAAAACTCACTACTACGCTAAAGCTTCGTAGGGCAAGTAAAAGTCAAAGCTGGGACATATTCCTGGTCGCTTCTTACGGAAAGATTATTCCGAAAACGGTCATAGAATTGCCGACCAAAGGTTCATTGAACATCCACCCTTCCCTTTTGCCGAAATACCGCGGACCTTCGCCATTACCAAGCACTATTCTCGATGATCAGAAAAGAACAGGTGTAACAATTATGAAAATGGATGAACAAATGGATCATGGGCCGATCGTTGCCCAAAAGGAAATATTAATCACTGAATGGCCGACTTATGAAGATTATGAGGAAATGATGGCTCGCGAGGGTGCGCGTCTATTCGCTGATACTATCACCGAATTCATCAGCGGCAATATTGAACTAATCGAACAGGATCACGCCGCAGCTACATTTACTAAAAAAATAGTCAAGGATGATGCCCTACTTAACCTATCAGATGATGCCTATTTGAATTTCCGCAAAATCCAGGCCTTTCATGAATGGCCACAGGCATTTTTCTTCCTTGAACACCGCGGCCGCCAGATTCGGGTTAAGGTCACCGAAGCAGTCTTTGAAAGCGGCCAGCTCCAAATTTTGCGAGTTATTCCCGAGGGCGGCAAGGAAATGGGCTATACAGACTTCAAAAGAGGATATGGGGTGAGTGCAAAGTGAAAAATGCAAAGTGCAAAGTTGTTCGTCTGTCATTCCCGCGAAGGCGGGAATCCAGGATAAAACTCAAAATCCAAATGACCAATGACAAATCAATGTCAAAGTCCAAAATCCAACTTTTGACATTTGAGCTTTGGATTTAATTGGAAATTTGTCATTTGGATTTTGTCATTAGTGTTCAACACTGGATTCCCGCCTTCGCGGGAATGACAAAGAAACACATACTTTACATTATTTGAATACCGCGGCGTTGGCGGCCGTGAAGTTGTCCCCGATGATCATCGCCTTTTCCGTAAAATAGTACAGGGCCAGCCAGTAACAACAGACGGCGGCAAAAGCGATGCACAAAGCGGTGTTAACGTGTTGCTTTGCCGCGGACATATCCAAAAATGAGGCTGATGAGTCCATGTGATTGTATTAGATGACCGTGCCGTCCTTGCCCCATGGCCAAAGACCCTTGAGAGCGTTCTTGACCAGGACGCCGCTCCTTCTCACAAGCGATACTTTTTTCCCTTTACCGGCGCGCAACTCCTGCATGATCTCATCCCGAACGCCGTCGATGGCGCTGTAAAGATCGCCTTTTTCCGAACTGGCGTAAGCGTTCTTGGCTACGCCGACGATATGGATCTCAGCCTTGAAGATCTCGCCCTTGTTGTGGTGCGCCGTGGTCCTGGCCAATTCGACATCGCACTGGACGGTGGGATCGTGCGCCAATATTTCGGAGATCTTCGTCAAACGCTTGTTCGTGTATTCGGAAATCGAAGGGGTCAAAGTGATGTTGGTGGTCTTGATGTTGATGTTCATGGTGATTAAAAGTTAGAGGTAAGAGGTAAGAGGTAAGAAGTAAGAAGTAAGAAGTTAGATATTTGATAATAGAAATCATTCACAACCAAGTCCTGTGGTATATTAACATAATCGGCAAAAGATTGGCGACTGTATTATTTACGGTTTGATACCAAAACTGGTGCATTGCGCGATGTAAAGACTTTCAAAGTTAATCCAAATCAACGGAAAGCAGCTTGCTCGGCGAATGATGGCCGTTAATGATCCTGACGGCCGCGCCCGGATGCAAACCCTTCACAATCTCCACAATCCGCCTGTTGGCGCTGTTGCCCTTGGCGGCCTCTTTTACCCTGATCTCGAAATGGTCGGATGAAATCTTCTTGATCTCTTCTTTCTTCTGGCCCGGATAGGCTTTGACGTGAATATACATGACTTTGATTTCATCCCTCGGATGTGTTACATTTTCTCATGTCGGAATGGCAAAAGATAGGATATTGTTGAAATAGTTTTTTTGATTTCAGAGATAATTAATTCAATATTCCGGGATAGCTCAGCGGTAGAGCGATCGCCTGTTAAGCGATTGGTCGCAGGTTCGAATCCTGCTCCCGGAGCACTTGACATTACATATAAAATATGCTATGCTTGTATCGGCATAGTTATTTGACATGTTATATTCCCTTTGACCGCAGATTTGAGGGCTTTTCTGAGCTCTTAAATATGCGGCCAAACACAACCGCATAAAACAATACAATCGAAAGTCACTCTGTGAAAATCAAAAGCATTCTTGTTACTGTTCTCCTATCTCTCACCATTGGCGGCTCCGTATTCGCTGCGGACATTGACACCACCGATCTGGTCTATCGGGTCAAGATCGCCAATCTTGAGCCGTTGCGTCAGGCCATGCTGGCCGAGGCCAAGGTCACCGTCACTGTGAATGGTGAGACTACCCTTCCAGTGAAGGTCGGGTTGGTGGAATACACGATCACGGTCTGGGGCAAGGAAAGGCCACAGGTGAGTATCAGGATCGACGACACCGAGTTCATTTCCTTTTGTGACTCGCCTAGCGAGCTGCAACGGGTAAAAGTGTGGTCGATCTCCAACCCGAAGTCTCAGATGTATGAGCTCACGGCCAAGAGAATTGATTACTCGGAAAGCGACCTACCGGCAGACAAAAGGTGGGAATTCAAAACTTGGGCTGATGCCAAAGTCAGGTGGGATAAGCTCACAAACATTTTCGCGGCTATCCGCGAGAAATTCGAAGTTGTGGTCAAGTGACCGCAACTGCACCCGTCGAGAGGACTCGTCCTCTCGACGGGTTTCTCTTTTATATCATCAAACGAGTTCTTACTTCGTTCAGCATGTGGAGCAGTATTATCTCTATTCAAAATATACAAATCATTCAAAATTTTGCTATACTTTCATTCGGAATAGCGAGAATTGGTATTTTCAAGCTTCGCTTGGAACGGGGGTTGTGAATTAAGTCCGTCACCCGCCATTGTGCGGTGAATCGCTCGAAAGGGCGAAGGAGCGGTTAAAAGCAACGACTGGCTTAAGGGTGTACCAAGAACCCATTTGGGAGGCGAACGAAGGGTTAGAAAGGCGACGAAATCCTTTCTTTCTTCAAGTACCTGGCTATTCCGACAAAAAACTCTCATTTTGAGAGTTTTTTGTTGAAAATAACACCGAATAAATGACCGGGGATTCCTTAAAAGAGGTTCTAGCGTCCTCTAGCCAGTGGAGCAGATATTTGCAAATATTGCGGCAGATGTATAATGGTGTTAGCTTATCAATCTAATCTCATCAACACCATGGCCGACAATCAAAACAATGAAGATCTCATAAAGAGGGCTGACATCCAGCAAATTGCTGAAAAAGGCAAGAAAATATATGAGCAAATAAAAGTGGACTATGACCCGAAAGAAAAGGGCAAGTTTTTGGCTATCGATGTAGATACTGAAAAAATCTATCTAGGAAATAACAGTGCGGAAGCTGTAACGCTCGCCAAGCAAAATCATCCTAACAAAGTCTTCTATGTCGTAAAGATCGGTTTCGATGTCGCCGAAACGATGGCAAAGTCATTCATAGAACACAAATAATATGGTCAAAGGTGTTTTCACTGAAAATATGCCGCTAATTCCTGTACTTGTAGCTTGGGGCCAATCCGTCCAAGCTCCTTTTGTGATCTTGGATACCGGATTTACCGGTGATTTACAAGTCACCCCTGAGATAGCGAAGGAACTAGGTTTGAAAGTCACAGGCGTCATGAATGCTCGTATCGCCAATGGACAGGTTGTAGAAATTCCCACCGCTTTGGCTATCGCCGTCATGGAAGGCACGAAAAACTACATTGACGTCTTAATATCTGACAGCATGCCACTCGCAGGTATCAGTTTTCTGTCAAAATTCAATTACAAAGCAATTGTCGATTGTAAATACAAAACAGTTAATCTTGAAAGGGTGTAAACGAAAGGATTATATGACCACCTATTCCACTCAAAACATTTAAAGGTATCTGTATTGCTGTCATTCACAGGACAAATGATGACGATGATAAGCTCGTAGTTATTCCGGAAAATACAATGATTACAGATGATGAAATATGTGCCGCGACCAATTTCCAGGAACGTTTTTTCAAATCTGAGATTGTTAGGGCGAAACAGGCACAATTTAAGACAGGGACGTGCTCGTTGATCAACAACTTTCATTTACTAAATAGTTTCGAACATCCTTCAGCCCTCGGAGCCGCCAAAATAGCCCTGAAAATATAGGGCATTTTTTGTCACCCAAAGCAGGATTCGAACGTATTGCAAAAATTTACTATTTAATCGATACTGCTTTCAGATTACAGATCAACAAAAACAATATAGGACTTCACAATGAACAAACCACGAATTCTCGTCTTTGCATCCGGATCAGCCGAAGGTGGCGGATCAGGATTTGAAAAGTTGGTGGAAGCTTCACGCGGCGGACGGCTCAAAGCGGATATCGTCGCCGTGGTTTCCAACCACCTGAATGGCGGTGTGCGTCAGCGAGCCGAACGGCTCAGCGTACCGTTCCTGCATTTTCCAAAACCTTGGGACGGTGAAGGATACCAACGCTTCGCCCAAGAAACAGAAGCCACCTTCTTCGCGCTCTCCGGGTGGCTAAAGATGGTTGCCGGATTGGACAAGACAACACGCTTCAATTCCAGAACGGTATTCAATATTCATCCTGGACCCTTGCCTGATTTCGGCGGACCGGGACTGTATGGTCATCATGTTCACGAGGCCGTCATGGCCGCATTCCGACGCCACGAGATAACTCACTCTGCGGTTTCCATGCATTTCGTGACTGGAGAATATGACCGCGGCCCTCTTTTCTTCCAGTTCAAAGTTCAGATAATGGAAGATGACACTCCCGATACTCTCGGTCAGAGGGTAAACGGATGGGAGCACTACTTCCAACCAAGAATCACCAATATGGTGGTTGACGGATCGATAGACTGGAATGGTGTGGATCCAGATTCTATATCCATTCCTGCAGCCTATTCGATGAACTTTTGGCCAGATTCCTGGAAATAAGAAAACTTTCTGGTCAATAACGACGAGCGGCTCTGCAAAAGCCGCTCATTTTTTTATAAAACAACTTCTTGCAATTCATCATTTTCTGCGTAATATTCAATCCGGAAGCACCTTGCGGTGCTTTTTGTTTTTTGAAAACCACAAAATTGGAAACAACAGGAGAAACCTATGATCTATAGTTTATATCGTCAGATCAACAGTGGCCTGGAACTTGGTTTCTACATTGAAACCACAGGCCAGCTATCGGAGAAAGAACTTAGCCAGCTTCAATGGCTCATTACGGAAACCTTCGAACCTGAAAAGGTTGGATTGGAATCGTCTATTGCACAACGCGAGGTATTAGAAATTGGTCCCCGCCTGGCCATCGAAACTCCATTCTCATCGAATGCGGTATCGATCTGCCAAGCGATGGGTTTGGCAAGCGTCACACGCATCGAGCAGACCCAACGTTTCAGACTTGGAAATGGCTCGCCGGCGGAATATATCATCAAGAGGTATCTCGACCGGATGACCGAAGAAATCCACGTCGACGGAATCAAGAGCTTTGATACAGGTATCCAGCCGGAAAATGTCAAAATGATCGATCTCATGGGTCACGGGAAAACCGCTCTCGAGGAGATGAACAGCGCTCTTGGCCTTGGCATGGATGCCCGGGACATTGAATACTACCATCACCTCTTTGCGGAAGTCCTCAAAAGGAATCCGACTGATGTCGAACTCTTCCAGCTCGGCAACGCAAATAGTGAGCACAGCCGCCACTGGTACTTCAAAGGCCAGATCGTCATCGACGGTGTGCCAATGAAACGCACGCTTATGGAAATCGTTCAACGCCCGCTCATTTGTCTCGAGGAGATGGATCGAGTTAGTCTCATCGCATTCAGGGACAATGCCGGAGCGATTCAGGGATACAGATCCAATCTGATCCTACCACTGACACCTGGCAAACCATCGGAAATGGTCATCCGTGACAAGGTGCTTCACATCACCTGCACCGCGGAAACTCACAATCATCCGACAGCAGTTGAACCATTCAATGGCGCAGCCACTGGAGCTGGTGGAGAAATTCGAGATGGCACAGCGCCAGGACGAGGTGGCATCACAGGTATTGGTGTCGCAGGTTACGCGGTAGGCCATCTTTTCATTCCAGGGTATTTGATACCCGGAGAGATCGTCGGCTTGAACAAACCTTCAAAATACGCGTCGCCTTTGGAAATTCTGATCCGAGGAAGCAACGGTGTTTCTAGCTATGGCAACCAATACGGCCGACCTCTTACACTCGGCTTTACCAGAACTTTCGGCCAGATCGTCTCTGGCGAATGGAGAGAATGGAGAAAACCGATCCTCTACAGCGGCGGTGTCGGACATTTATTTGACGAGTACCTCGCAAAAGAAACACCGGAAGTCGGCATGAAGATCGTCCGCATCGGCGGCCCGGCTTACCCTATCGGTGTCGGCGGCGGAAGCGCCTCCAGTATGATGCAGGGAGAGAATTCCGAGGTGCTTGATTTCAATTCCGTTCAACGCGGTAACGCCGAGATGGAAAATCGAGCAAATCGGGTCATTAGGGCTTGTGTGGAAATGGGAGACAAGAATCCCATCTCGAGCATCCACGACCAAGGAGCTGGCGGTCCAAGTAATGTCCTTACGGAGTTATTGGAACCGCTCGGCGGAACTATAAATATCCGTAAGATCATCCTCGGCGACAAAACGATGTCAGTCCTGAAGATCTGGAGCGCTGAATTCCAAGAAGGATACGGCTTCCTGATCAGGCCTGAACAGATGAGCTCTTTTGAGTCCATTTGCAAACGCGAACGGGTAAATTGCGAAGTTCTCGGGGAAATAACCGGCAGTCGAAAGATTGTCGTTGAAGACCCGCAAAACGGACACATGCCCGTTGACCTCAATCTGGAGCAGGTTCTAACGAACATGCCCCAGAAGACATTCGAGTCAGCACGAAAGGCCAAGGAGCTCAAACCTTTGGACCTGCCAGAAATAACCGTAGGAGAAGCCATAGAAAAAGTTTTCAAGCTTCCATCGGTCGGTTCGAAAGGTTACTTGGTTCACAAGGTGGATCGTAGCGTCTCGGGACTAGTAGCACAGCAGCAATGTTGTGGCATAGCCCAGATCCCGATCGCCGACAATAGTGTTAACGCACAAAGCCACTTCGGTTTGACCGGGGCGGTAAGTGCGGTCGGCGAACAACCGATAAAGATGCTCATTGATGAAAAGGCTGGTGCTCGTCTGGCTGTAGCAGAAATGCTCACCAACATGGCCAGCGTCAAAATCAGTGGCATTAACGACATTCGCTGTCGTGCCAACTGGATGTATCCAGCCAAACTGCCACATGAGGGCGCTCTCCTCTACGATGCTGCGGTTGCCATGTCCGACCTAATGGTCGAGCTCTGTATCGCAGTTGACGGAGGCAAAGATAGCCTTTCTATGGCGGCGACGGTTCAGGGAGATCTTGTAAAAGCTCCCGGTTCATTGGTAATTCTCGGATACGCACCTGTGCCCGACATTACCAGGAAAATCACACCAGACATCAAGATGCCTGGTCTGAGTAGACTCGGTCTCATTGATCTAGGTTTAGGCAAGGATCGCCTGGGCGGTTCCGCTCTGGCTCAAGCTGTGAATCAGCTTGGTGACAAAACACCAGATGTCGATGATCCTAAACTCCTCAAGAACTCATTTCTTGCGATGCAAAAGATGATCGACGAAGATCTTATCCTAGCGATGCACGACCGAAGCGACGGCGGCCTCATAACCACAGTCGCAGAGATGTGCATGGCCAGCCAATCTGGATTCACAATCCAAACACGAAGTTGGAATGTGGTAGATGACATGGATATTCTAGACGAGCTGTTTGCTGAAGAGCTTGGCTTCGTCCTGGAATTTCTGCCCGACAAAGAGAAACGTATTCGCGCCCTTTGCGAGGAATTCAATATTCCCTTTTCATCTGTCGGTTCTACAAGTGAGACGGGAGAATGCCAAATTCGTGATGATGATCACTATGTATTCGCAAGTACAATTAGAGAGCTTCGACTTTGGTGGGAGTCCACCAGTTATGAACTCGAAAAGCTCCAGATGAATACCGATTGCGCCAAAATCGAATTCTTCGGTCACGGCAGTACTCGGTATAATCGGGAACCTCCAAATTACGAGCTCACCTTCGAACCAAAAGACACGCTCCCGGAAATCTTGAACTCGCATGACAAGCCAAAGGTGGCAATCATACGTGAAGAAGGAACAAACGGCGATCGCGAGATGCAGGCCGCATGTGCGGCCGCCGGCCTTGCCCCATGGGACGTCACGATGAGTGATCTCCTTCGAGGCAAGATCAACTTGGACCAGTTCCAGGGCATCATATTCGCCGGAGGTTTCTCCTATATGGATGTGTTTGGCAGTGCCAAAGGTTGGGCTGGGACTATCCTTTTCAGCGAGAAGCTGAAAGAGATGTTCAACAGATTCTATTATGACCGTCATGACACATTCTCATTAGGGGTATGCAATGGTTGCCAGCTCATGGCGCTATTGGGATTGGTACCGTTCGTCGGCTTCGACGACTGTTACTACAGCAGGCTGGATGACCGATACCAGCCACGATTCATTCACAACATTTCGGGAAGATTCGAGTCTCGATGGGTTCAAGTGGAAATCCGACCAAGTCCGTCCATCATGCTCAAAGGCATGGAGGGATCGAGACTGGGCATCTGGGTGGCTCACGGAGAAGGACATCTGTTCTTCCCGCACAAGACGGTTCTTGATAGGGTACGGGAGTCAAATCTCACACCACTAGTCTTCATAGACAGCTCCGGAAAGCCAACGGAAGAATATCCCTACAATCCCAACGGATCGCCGTTTGGGATCACCGCTCTTTGTTCGCCTGAAAACGGAAGGCACCTAGCCATGATGCCTCATCCCGAGCGTTGTTTCCGTTTGTGGCAATGGCCATGGATGCCTGCCTCTTGGCAAAAGCTTGAGGCTTCACCCTGGCTTCGAATGTTTCAGAACGCCAGAAATTGGTGTATGGAACACAAGGTCTGAGATTACACTCAAAGATCTAACAACCCCTCGCGCAACGCGAGGGGTATTTTGTTGTCAGCAATATACGTTCGAACATCTTTCAACCCTCGGAGCAATAAAGTCATTTGGATTTGTATTCGTCCTTCAATATTTTTGTTATACCAATACCGGACTTCTCTGCTTCCCTAAAAGCATTCATCAGTCCGTTCATAGTATCGGCAGTGCCGTTCTTCATCGCCCGACAGATCGGACAATCATCAAAGCCTTCCCACTTGGCATTTTTCTTGTTGAGTTTGTTGGTTTTCATTTGAGTAGTGTTAAACGATTAAACGAAACTGCAATTATACATCTTTATGAAAATACCGCGCAATAACAGATGACGCTCGAAACGACGATAAGATATGCTATAATCAGCCGATGAAGGAAAAGAGCGCCAAAATCAACTATCGGCCGATATTGGTGGCCACAATGGTGGCTGTCCTTATTTTTGGAGCAGTTTATTGGACATATTACACCTACGAAACGAACAACCTTCTGACAATAACGCAAAATAACCTGGCCTCCAGCACAGCTGTATTCCAATCGATAGTCAGCCAGCAAAGAGCCAAGATCGCTCTGGTCACTTCCGAAAACCAAAACTTGAGCAACATGCTGACCACCGAGCAAAAAGCTCGTTTCGACCTCGAACAGCAAAAGCAGGCCAACCTGAAGCAGATCGACACCCTGACCAAACTGACCACCATCGATCCGGAGCTCATAAAAAAGTATTCAAAAGTCTACTTCCTGAGCGAGAACTACGTCCCGGCCAAATTGACGGACATACCCGTCGACTACCTTTCGGATCCGACGAAGCCGGCCCAATTCCTAGAAAATGCCTATCCGTTCTTTTTGAGCATGCTGCAAAATGCCAACGCCAGCCGCGTGCCACTATTCGTAGTCTCGGCCTACCGCTCGTTTGATTATCAAAAAACCCTCAAGTCTGACTATAAAGTCATCTACGGTGCCGGCACGGCCAACCAATTCTCGGCCGACCAGGGCTATTCCGAGCATCAGCTCGGCACGGCCGTCGATTTCGGCACGACCAACGTCGGAGCCGATCTTAAATTCGAAAAGTCCGCCGCCTTCAAATGGCTCAGCGACAATGCCTACAAATACGGTTTCGTCATCTCCTATCCGAAGTCCAATACTTACTACGAATATGAACCGTGGCATTGGCGCTTTGTCGGACGACAGCTTGCCCAAGATCTCCATGACCAGGGCAAATATTTCTACGAGATGGACCAAAGAACCATTGATACTTATCTCATAAAACTCTTCGATTAGGCTCTACCGATATTCCTTTAATGTCGGCAGAGAAACCACAAAGGTTGTACCCTTTCCGAGGACGCTTTTGGCTTCAATCGAACCGTTATGGGCCAGGACTATCCATTTGACGATCG
Organism: uncultured bacterium; assembly: GCA_903842025.1. Taxonomy (GTDB): domain Bacteria; phylum Patescibacteriota; class Minisyncoccia; order Phycocordibacterales; family PALSA-1337; genus C7867-002. The sequence goes on from CAIMKX010000020.1 coordinate 29,324, forward strand.
CCAAACCCAGACCGACGTTGTTGCCGCTGGAATTGCGTGATTTTTCCGCCCGATAAAAACGGTTGAAGATCTGCGGGATGTCCTCATCGCTGATGCCGATGCCGTTGTCGCCAACCTTGATTTCAATCTGGCCATCCTGAACAGTGCTTTCAACATGGATCCAGCCGCCGACTTTGCCATAATTCACGGCGTTCCGGAACAAATTCAAAAACATCTTTTCCAAATAGGCCCGATCCCCCATCAAAACGGCATTGGGATTGCTGATCACCCGGATTTTGATCCTTTTTTCCTTGGCCAAAGTCTTGCATCTGGTTACGGCGTTTTTGATGATGTCGGACAGGTTTGTTCTCTTCAGATTTATGCCCTTATCATAGGAAGACTCCTTGGATGTCAGGATCGAGAGGTCGGTGATCATGTTGGAAAGATGCTCGATCTCATGATTGATGGCTTTGAAGGCTTTTATGGCTGACCGACATTTCTTTTCATTCTTGTCCATCAGGGCCAAGTCGGCATTGCCGCGGATGATCGCTAGCGGAGTCCTGATCTCATGGGCGGCGTTGGCGATGAATTCGGTCTTCAACTGTTCTTCCTTGAGCAATCGCTCGGTTTCCCTGAGCATCTCGGTTTTCTTTTTGGCGGTAATGTCACGGATGTTGAGGATAATACCTTGAACGTCCGGATTATCGAGCATGTTGTAACCTGTGGCTTCAAAACAGGTCAGAAGGCCGTTGGAATGGCGAAAATTGAATTCGGCAATGTGGGCGATCTGGGGATTATTGATAGTCCCCTTGAGATATGCGTCGGCCACGGCATCAGAGGTGTTGAACAGGAAGTCCCTCGGCCGGCGCCCGATGGCATTCTCGGTCTTTATGCCGCAAATTTTCTCAAGGGAAGAACTGACATACTTGATGACGCCTTTTTCGTTGAGGAGCATGATGATCTCATGGCTGTTCTCCACCAAAGCCTTGAAATAGGTCTCCTGGCGGGTCGCCAGCTCGCGGGCCTGCTGTTCCTTGACTATGAGGCGGTGGATGGTGATCGCTTGAGCGACACTGTTTCCTATGCAGACGCACAGAACCTTTATTGATTGCTGAAATATCTGTTTCTTCTTGAAACAAAGCACCATTGTCCCATAAATTTCTTCCTTGAATCTCAACGGAATAATGACGTAGCTTTTCAAATATTTACTTTCGTCGTATTTGTCATTTTCACTTTTCAGACTCTCAACATAGTCAGGACTGTCATGAGCCATCGCAGAGTAATTTTTTCCGCCTTTGGTCGGCCTATCCGGTTTGAAAGGGGTATTCGGACTGATATAGCCCAATTCCAGATTCAATGATTCGGGAGAATTGAGCCAGACAAAACCGTAATCGGCTTGGATGATTTTTTGTCCTAGCTCGGTGAATTTCTTGACGATTTTTATCTCATCGTCTTCATTCAGGCATTCGAGAACGGTCTCATTTATTCGCTTGATCTCATTTGTAAGCATAATGGTTTAAAGTAAATCGGCGTGAAATTTATCATTCCGCGCCGATTTCACGATGTTCTTATCTTAAAAGCTAGAGCAGAGAACTTCTTATCGAAGAAAGTAAAAGTGCGTTCTTGACATACTTCGACTTCCCTCCTTGTACCGTCAGATGAAGCACCGATACTCAGATTTAGAATCAGAAACTTCAAACTGAAAAGCTTGGAAGTTTTTAACCCGGTGTAACCGATATTGTGATCACTCAACGCGTCCACAATCACAAGACGGTTACTCGGACTATAAGCAAGGCATTTGCCGATCTGCCTAAGAACGACCCTTACTGATCTAACCGACATTATTTCGACAACACGGCACATATACCAGATCTCCACTGATTTAACATCCAGTGATACTGAATCTGGATTGGCAAGTGCCGACCTTAGTTCAGCGCACTTTACCGAGGGCCGTAATCTTGGATCTGATCCCGGAATGGATTCGAACTGCTCCTTGAGTTTCGGAATGAGATTCTCGCATGCCACTGCCGAGACGTCTAGCCAGACTGTCCTCAATCTAACCATATAAGCCTCCCTTACCCACTCCGAATCGTGTCCTTTTCCTCCACCTACAGCCAAAATGACCCTTTCACTCTTTTCTCGTCTGCTTAGATCATCTTCAGTTGAATTGTTCAAGACTGCACGGAGAAAATCCTGTGCAAATCCCCCCAATTTTCTGTTAGACTGCTCAGCTACCTCCGCAGTAATCTGAGCTCTGACTTTTGATGGAATAAAAGCGCGCGGATCGGCATTTCGACTGTCCCAATCATTGCTCAACCTGTGTTGATAACTTTTGGACAGACCCAACTGCTTTGTTTTTAAAGATAAAGACAACACAATACGATTTGTGCTCATATCGATTGTCTCCTTTCCTTCAAAACTTTAACATATCGGCAATTTAACTGTCAAAATACCCAACCTCATATTTGTATGTCGTAATCACTCCTTCATCGAGAAGCCGACACCACGGATGGTGTGGATCAGGGGTTTGAGGCCTTTGAGGTCGATCTTGCGGCGCAGATAGCGGATGTGGACATTGAGCTCGTTGTTGGACTCCTTGAAATTGGGGCTCCAAACGCCTTCGATGAGCTTCTTGCGGCTCAGGGCTTCCCCACGATGGGTGATGAGCATGTCCAAAAGCAAGTATTCCTTGGGCGTGAGCTTGATGATCTTGCCATCGCGCATGACCTCGTGCTTGACGCGATCCATGATGAGATCGCCCATACTGACAATGTCCGAATCAGTCGTCTTGCGGCGTCTCAGAATCGCCCGGACGCGGGCGAACAATTCATTCATACCAAAAGGCTTGACCAGATAATCATCGGCGCCAATGTTCAAACCGGCCACCCGGTCTTCGACAAGGCCTTTGGCGGTCAGCATGATGATCGGAGTCTGGATCTGATGGGCCCGAAGCTCTTTGCAGACATCGACACCGTCCCTTTTCGGCAACATTATGTCCAGAATGATGATGTCGTAATTATTTTTAAGAGCCTTGTCCAAGCCCTCCTGGCCGTCATAGGCGGCGTCGACGGAATAGCGCTCGGTCTTCAGGGCTTGCTTCAGGATATCAACCAACTTTATTTCGTCTTCAATAATGAGTATTGTCATGCTTAGCACGTATTTATATACCTATATCTCCAAAAAAGCAAGTCAATGTTAATATTATGTTAAAGATATTTCACTCAAAGGAAGCTCGCAGTCCATAGATTCACTATGTTCCATTAAGATTCAGTTAATAAAAATAGTGTACTAATGCGAGCGCCGTGCTAGAATTGTCGCAGATTTTATGAACATTAACTTTCACTTCCTCTTAGGAAGTTTTGTAACTGTCCTATTTTTCATTGCATACGTCATCTTGTATCGGCTCTATAAAAAGGTCGGGAGAAGATGCCGTAAGAAAGGCTGCGGATCTCTGGATGTGGAACGCCGTAGTCTTATTTTTCTGGCAGATGACGAGACCATATCGATGCGAAGTGTGACGGGTGCCAGGCGTTGGTTTGTCAGACGCGCTTATTCATTCACATTTTCAATCTGCAAAGATTGCGGATTCATTGAGGTCGTCAGATTCAACGGCGGCCCTTTCTCGGTTTGGCATCTTTGGTGGGTCAACAGATACCACCATGATCAACTCGAAGGAGACGCCAAACTGGAAAACATCCTATACTTCTCTCTCCAGGACATTCTGAAAAGAAAACGAAACAGAATCGATCAAAATTCGATTATCACCGATACGCCAGATCTTAAGATTGGCTATATCGATCCAAGACAATTCTAGTCGTCGCAATAATCCCACACAGCAATGCGTGGGACTTTTTTTATGCTAGGATATGACCTATGGAAAAAGAGCAGATAATCTGGGACGTGGCGGTGATCGGTGGCGGACCGGCGGGTATGATGGCGGCGGGAAGAGCGGCCGAGCTGGGCGCCAAGGTTATACTGCTGGAAAAGAATGGTTCGGTAGGCAAAAAGCTTTTGATCACCGGCGGAGGCCGATGCAATCTCACTAACGCCGAATTTGACAACCGCAAATTCCTAGAAAGATTCAAGGACGACGGCAAATTCCTCTTTTCTGCTTTTTCTCAATTCAGCGTCAAGGAAACGCTTGATTTCTTCCATAACCGGAAAATGGAAACAAAAGTTGAGAATGAACAGCGGGTATTCCCTGTGAGTAATAAATCGCAATCTGTTTTGGAGGTTATGACCGACTACATGAAAGAATACGGCGTCACCGTGCAGACCAACTCCCCTGTTGAGGGGATTGTCATGTCAAAAACCAAAGCGAATTCAAATGGTTCCGGTCGGACTTCGACAGTTCAAAGCGCTCAGGCCGGAAAAAACTTGATCACCATCAGACTTAAAAACCCCTCGAACAGGCTGGGCGCAGTCGGTAAATCAATTCAAGCTCGCTCTGTTGTAATAGCGACCGGCGGGACTTCCCATCCGGAGACCGGCTCGACTGGCGACGCCTATGCTTGGCTTAGAAACATCGGACATAGGATAATCGAACCGACACCTTCTTTGGTGCCTTTGGCAGTCAAAGATTCCTGGGTCAAGAAACTGGCCGGTGTCAGTCTGGCTGATATTAAACTCACGCCTTTTCAGAATGGAATCAAACAAAGTCTGAATAATTCAAACAATAAGAGCGCTTCCAAAATTCTTGACAAAATACTCTTCACCCATGTGGGCATAAGTGGACCGAGCGTCCTTAACATGAGCAAAGATATTGGAGAGCTGTTGAAATACGGCGACGTCATTCTTTCACTGGATCTTTTGCCGAAATACGATTACGCCAAACTCAATAGCAAGCTCCAGGAAATATTCAAGGTCAATGACAAGAAGAAATTCAAAAATTCCCTGAATGATCTGTTGCCTTCTTCCATGATTCCAGTGGTCATTGAATTCTCAAAAATTGACCCGGAAAGTAATTGCAATTCGGTCAGCCGCGAGGAACGACTGAGACTTGTGACTCTTCTCAAAGATATTCACATGCATATTGACAGTCTACTTGGCACCGATAAAGCCATAATCTCGAGCGGCGGCGTCTCCTTGGACGAGGTTGATTTCAAGACCATGCGCTCGCGGATTCATCCCAATCTTTTCCTAGTCGGAGACATTCTGAACATTGATCGCCCGTCCGGCGGCTTCAGCCTGCAACTTTGCTGGACTACCGGATTTGTTGCTGGCACAAACACGTTTCGCAACTAACTTCGTCGAAAAATGCTATAATCGCTTCGCTCATATATCGTCTACACTCGGATTATGTGGAAGTAGAGACGAGGCATTGCCTCGTCTCTACTTCCACAAATCCTCGCTTGACGCTATAATTGCCAGTAATGAACAATGCCTACAACTGGTATTCGACTTCGATTAGACCATCTTGGTCACCTCCGTCTTGGCTCTTCGGTCCAGTTTGGACATTTCTTTACATCCTTATCGCCATATCATTCGGCAACGTTTTTTGGCTGATCGCCCAAAAGAAGATTCCGTGGGTAGTCGTTTTGCCCTTTGTCTTGAATCTGATCTTTAATTTTTCCTTTACTTATTTTCAGTTTAATTTGAGGAACAACTTATTGGCCGGAGTCGACATCTTACTCATACTCGGAACACTAATTTGGGCTATCGTTGCCATTTATCCTTATGTGAAGTGGATTGCCTACATTCAGATTCCCTACCTGCTTTGGGTTTCATTCGCAACGATTTTGCAGCTGACTATTACCTATTTGAATATGAATAGGTAAAACGTGCAGATAAGTTTATTATTATCAAATAAACCAATCAACATACATGAAAGGATTCCACTCAAACATCGAAAAAGACACACTAGCCAACGACAACTTCCGCAAAGTTCTTTACACTGCCAAACATTGCCAATTGGTTCTCATGAGTCTTCTGCCATTGGAGGACATTGGTCTGGAAACGCACGCTGATAACGATCAATTCTTCCGAATCGAAAAAGGCGAGGGTAAATGTATTATCGACGGTCACGAATACGCCTTGACTGACGGCACGGCCATAATCGTACCGGCTGGCGCCAAGCATAACATCATCAATACTTCAGCGACAGAAAAGCTCAAGATGTACACGATCTATTCGCCGGCTCATCACAAGAACGGGACGATTCATGAGACGAAGAAGATAGCCGAGTCGAGTAGTGAGGATTTTGACGGGAAGACCAGCGAATAAAAATCTACATGTCCCCGCGTTCTCTCATCTGGATCTGCGTCATGATCGGCTCCGCAGTCGGCGGCTTTATCCCTGCTCTGTGGGGAGACGGCATGTTCTCCATGTCGTCTTCGATACTTTCCGTTGTCGGAGGTTTGATTGGGATTTGGATCGGATTCAAATTGTCTCAAATGTTTTGAAACGGTACATTGGTCGCAAATTATCGTCGGAATGAAAAAATGCAAAGCCTCATCACTCAGAACTATTTCTTGCCAAAATATCCTAATAGAGCCTTGATACCCGCCAGATTGCGATCCCATTCTATAGTGTCATGGGTAGAGAGTTCGACTGTAATGGCCGGAATATCTTGCGAGGCCAACCAATCGTCAGCGGCGCCGGTGGTGGCATAAGCGTCAAAAGTCTTGACGGCCGGATAACCGGAAGCCTTGGAATAGGCGTTCATGATGTCGAGAGTGCCGGGAAGAATGCCGTTCTCACACTGTGAGGCATAGACAGCGTTGGATTGGCTGTGCCAGAAGACGACGGTCCTGGGTTTGTATTCTCTAATGAAATCACGGAGAGCTTGGGTCTCTGGTTCAGAAAAAGCTGTTTTGCCGGCGCTGACGGTCTTGGATTGCCAGGTGCTTTTGGCCTGCCATTTGCAGTCAAAATTGCGATTGAGATCGACCTTATTGGCGTCAAAACGTCCGGCCGCCAAAACCTTTTCATCAGTCGAAACATCCGAAATTGAAAATCGCCCTTCTTTGCCAGTCACCGCGAATACGCCGTCAGGATTGGCTGATGGAATAATACTCACAGTAAAATTCGTGGGCACGGCATCCGGATTGACCTCTAGATAATCCAGATATTTGTAAGCCAAAAGGACGCTGTTCCATTCATAGCCGCCGTGGATGCCGCCAACAAACAGTAAATGGATAGGTCCTGTACCGTAAGTATATGAATCAATAGCGCGTCCTTCAACCGATTTGCCGATAATCACGTGGATCGCACCGGCTTTCGGCAAGGACATCGGCGAAATTACCGGCTCGGCTTGATTTGAATTGACATAGAAAAAAGCGCCGACGGCCATTATCACAATGGCGACAATGATCGCGACGGTAATGTTCGTGAGATTCGGCCGCATCATTTGTTGCCGTAATACTTGAGCAAAGCCTGGACGCCCAGGAGGTTCTTGGACCATTCGGTATTGGAATGGTCAGTCAAGATGACGCTAACAGCTGGAATATTGATCTTGGCCAGCCAGTTGGTGATGTCGCCGGTCGTCGAATAGAAGTCAAAGCTCTGGTAAGCCGGATAACCGGAAGCATCGGCATAAGTCTGGGTCAGAGCGTTCGTCTCTGCGGAAACGCCGCCATGGCAATTGGAGGCATAGACTCCCCCGGCGGCGCTGTACCAAACAATGACAGCGGCAGGTTTGGCGGTGGTGATGTAATTCTTGATAGCTTGGCTTTCCGGCTCGGAAAAGACCGCGGTTCCGCCGCTTACGGTGGTGCTCTGCCACTTGCCGTTCTCCTGCCAGTCGCAGTCAAAATTGCGGTTGAGGTCGACGGTATTGGCGTTGAATCGGCCGGCGATGACGGTATTTTTCGAAGTCGAGACGTCGGCGGCGGTGAAATTGCCGGTGGCAGTGCCTACGACTTTATTCAAACCGTCAGGATTGAGAACCGGAATGACAATGACCTTCACATTGACAGGAATGACGCTCGGATTGGCTTTGAGGTAATCGGTCAGTTTGTTGGCAACGAGAACTGTGTTCCATTCATAACCGCCATGGATGCCGCCGATAAAGAGAATTTCTGAGGTACCGGTGCCATAATGATAAGCATTGATGTCGCGGCCTTCGACGGATTTGCCGATGACCGAGATGGCGCCGTTGGTCAACGGTGCGCTTGGCGTGACGGCCGGCGAGACGGAAGGTTGAGCGGTCTCAGTCGGAGTCTCGGTTACTGTAGCCGGCGCAGACGGACTTCTGGTAAAAAAGTAGATTGCGGCGATGGCCACAATAACGACACCTGTGGTGATGATAGTGGTTTGTTTCATATGGGGGTATTATAGCACGAAATATCCAAAGGGTGGGGACAAATTGTCACCCCCCCTTTCAATAAGAACAATTGGCGGCCTGCAAGCCATATAGCTGTTGACATTTAGTCTAATGAATGTAGAGTTGGGCGAGACAAATCGAACGAAAGGAATCGCAATGTTTACTGACATAATAACTGTTGAGTTACTTCGTGAGGAACAAGTAACAGACAAAGCAGTTAATGACATTAACTCGCTCCTACATAAACAGCGAGCCGGCACGGAACCAGTGACCAAGGAGCATCTTCTCAAATGTGTCGGAAGAATGGCTATCGTAGTGGCCTGGAATGACAATGAGAGAGTGATCGGTCTAGGCGTGCTAACCCAATCGGGAGGCCTCAATTTCCGTTGCGCGGAAATCCGCCATTTGATTGTTTCAAGCGGCCTGGACATTCTGTCAATCGGCATTCGTATCGTGGAGACGCTTCGCGAGACATGTCCTTACCCGGTGGCATACATTGACGGAGGGGCTTGGGTTCAGGACGATGAAATGAAAAATATCTTCATTGCCCTGGGCTTCAGGGAAAAACCCGGCAGCCGGTTTCGGTATCGGATCGTCGAACCGACAGAGACGGAGCTGAGAAAGTCGTGATCACGTTTTACGCCAAGTATGCATCGACACAACGCGCCGCAAACATATGTTGCGGCGCATTTTTTGTCATCCCTATTATTCTTTTTTCAAATTCAAAACCTCAACTGACCTTTTGATTGCGATAAAGCCGTAGAAATATGATTAAAATTATCTTTTAAGATACTCCTCTTCACTCGTCTCATCATGCGCATCAATATTACATAATATCACGATTCGGATTCAAAAAAGCGGCAGGATCTGATCCTACCGCCATGGCTCTGGCCGGGAAGCATAGCTCCCTTTTCCTGGGACAGCCAGAATGCCCAAAGATTGACTCTTTCCATTGTTTGCCAGTTATTGTAAGGCACTAATCTTACACTGGTAGCACGGCTTAGCATCCTCGGGAGGGAACAATGGCATATTCCTCTCGGTAGAGAGAAAGCAGTTGGCAAACTTTAGCTCTGCTTGATTCATCTTGACCGCGGCACATAGCCCGCTAAGGAGAAAACGGTTTCGCCACCCGTATGCCTTTTTAAGTGCTCTTCAAAGTACAATTACCCCACATACTTACCTCACCCCCTTTCGTTAGGCTTAAGTCTCTTAAGATTGTACACCATCTCCTCCCTTATCTCCATCCAAATTTAGCGAATTCAAATTAGGGCATAATTAACATGACCGGACTAGTTCTCAAATTCGGTGAGAGTTATATAATTGTGCCATGAGAAACCTGAATGAAATCACAAAAACCGTTGCCATATTTGAATCCCGGGAAATCAGAAGAACCTGGCATAATGACCAGTGGTATTTTGTTGTGGAAGATGTGGTAATGGCTTTGACTAATAGTCAGAACGTGAAGGATTATATTACAAAAATGAGAGAATGTGATCCGCAACTCAGTCAAGGGTACGTACAATTTGTCAGTACCCTTGACATAATGACAAAAGGAGGTCGTCAGAAGATGAACTGTTCTGATCTAGAGGGTATTTTCCGTATAATTCAAGCAATTCCCTCTCCAAAAGCCGAGCCGTTCAAATTATGGCTTGCTAGAGTCGGTAAAGAAAGGATCGATGAGATCTACAAAGGCACTTTTGACATGACCGCTCAAAAATACAAGAATTTCAAATCATTGAACAAAGAGGATAATCTTCGCGATCATATGAACGACATCGAACTTATCCTGACCATGCTAGTTTCTTCTCATCTCCTCCCTGATCTCCATCCAGATCTTTCCAATCTCATTCCGGCCTTTGCTATCCTCACCAATATCCCAGAAGCCGTCACCTGGCGGATAGGTTACGATCTTCTTCACTATCATTAGATCGCCACTATCCAGAAGCGCCTTGCGAACCTCCTCATGCTGTTCGGCCTTGAGTCGCATCATTTTCTTCATGACTGCCCTCTTGTATTCGTCTTTCTTGAATTGTGTAATTTGTTGCGGCTTGTGTTTGGTCGAGACTTCCCAGGCTTTGACCGGACTCCTCGCCGCCCGGATCTCTTGGATGATCTTCTTGTCAGAATACCTGGCGCATTGATAGGCATGTTCAACGGTCGGATAAACAACACCATCGATTTCAATGGTATGAGAAGTGTAGGGTGAAAAGTAAATATAAAATATTTCGAGAGGTAAAATTTGCGGCATATTGCTATTAATTATAAATTTTGAATGCTGGTCTGATATGATTTGCATCCATTTTCTACTTAACTTCCTCCAATACCCCATTCTTAACTACCAAATATTTGCTTCTTCCTTCAGTCGGCTGGCTAGACATGGGCTCATTTGTTTTACGATCAGCATAATTAACTATAAGTTGGCCATTTCTGATCTCGGTTGTCTGCGGAGCGATCCTGTCGCCAAGACCGATCGCATTCAAACCTCTATATCCTGTGGCAGTTTTCAGGGCAACTGCGGCATAAAAGAACGTGCCGCTTCCACCTTGATTCTCAGTTAGGACAAAGGCGACATCAGGCAAACCATCGCCATTGAGGTCGCCAAAAGATTCATTTCCGAAATATTGGGTGACAATTTTCGACGCACTGCCGGCGATCGGCTCTTCGGCGCGGCCGTTCACAAGCGTCACCGGTTGCTCGTTCACAATGTAGGCCACGTTCTTGTAATCCGCCCTAAAGATTTTCTGACTGCTAATGGAAATCGCTGCGTAGCCGCTCAAGACTTCCTTGGTCTGCTCGTACTGCATACCGATATAAAAAGTCAGTACCGGCACAACGAAAATAAAGAGGATTATTGCTCCAAGCTTCGAGTACCAAGTGATCTTGTTCCATTCGATGGTCATAGGACCATTGTAGCATGAATTAAAAATGCTTCCCGAAAGAAGCATGTGCGATCACAATCTGTCGTTGTTCACCGCGCAGGCATAGAGCGCGACACCGGCCGGGATTATCGAGACCAGAAATATCGCGATCGCTAGGGCGCCGACTGTCCAGGCTGCGGCATTCGGCAATAATGGCAAGCTGCTTGTGATCTCCCTCACACTCGCCGCCAGAGCAGCCATTATGAATCCGAATACCGATCCCACCAGCCACCCATAAATCCGATTCACGGCGCTTTCCAATACTCCATATCTTCCCTGTCGAGCCGACTGATGTCGGGTCAGCATGTCGATCATCACCCTTGCAATGATGACAGCCAGTGTCGACATGGTGTACGCCCACCAAAGCTCCAAAGCGCTAGCGGAAATACCGTCTATCAAATAAGCACTCATCAAACTTCACTTTCCGGAAATTCATTTCCTCAGCCATTATCTCTCTAAAACGACAGGAGTCAAGGATATGTACAGGTATTTTACATCGAATTTAAATCGGAGTATATTTGATAAAAAGAAACATGGAGAACTCAAACAAATATCTTATAAATATCAGCAAGTTGGCAGAGACAGCCAAAAATAACAACTGGGCGATCGAATATGACGCCGATGTTGATTCTTTCTATTGGACCAAGCCGGAAATCTCTAAGAACGCTCAACTGATGAAACTGTCTGATGATTTTGCCTTATATGTCACTCCTGAAGGAAATATCGAAGGCGTCTTCATCAAATACGCCAAAAACAATTTTATGGAGCATAACAAAGGCTTCAAACCTATCTTAGAAAATATGAAAGAGGTTGATGACAATCGTTTTGTTCTGACCAAATCCAATGAAAAGAAGCTGAGCGGCCTGCTAGAATCAATGGCCAACAAAATAACCGCCGATAATATATTCAGCCCGTGTTTCGGCTTCATTCATCACAAAACTGTACCACAAATACAGAATTTTAACAAAATTCGCACTAGTAATTTGTCAGAACCTTTATAAGATTATTGGAAAGACTCTCAAATTCTTCTTTTGATTTCTCAATATTTTCTTTTGTTCCCTGATGATGGTCGGCGATCTCTGCCGGATTCAAATCAAATATCGCCACGCCCAGTTCCTGGCATTTTGCCGGAATTCGTCCGTAGTCCTGGATGATTTGCAAAGGATTTTTCCAGCTACTTTCGACCAGGCCGTTCCTGCAATGCTTTTCCGACAAATATTCACGGACCTTATTGGGAATTTTCTCCATCCAAGCCCGATGATCGGCGATGGGTTGCTCGCCGTAAACATTGTATGAATTGACAATGTAACCGATGAATAGCGGATCGCCCTGCAAGACAAGCCTGGTTTCGGTATTTCCGGCCAGGGCTTTGGCGCTGTTCCTCCAATTTATCTTCCATTTTTCATAGACGACACCCAAATTTTCAATACCCTGAACACTGAAAGCGTCCGGCATGACGGGTACCACGAAATAATCGGCTCCAAGCAGGATCATCTGATTCAACAGACCGAGACTTGGCGATGTATCTATAACAAATATGTCAACTTGATCGGAAAGACCTTTTTCACGAAGAAATCTGTCGATGGCGCTTGTTTGGAAATATCCAATCGGTTGGCCGGCGGCCGCTTGGCCGTAAGCTGTAATCAATAGACTTTCATAAACCGATAGGTTGATATCACCTTTTAGCAGAAAAAGATTGTTCTTGCCATTCACCCTCAAAAACTGAACGCCAAGATTGACATCGGTCCCGCCTTCAACAACGCCTTTCAAGACATCGGCTATCGTCTTTTCACTCTCGGAGAAGAGATGTTTCGTATAATAATCTTCACCCATTGCCAGACGGCTCAGGTTGCATTGTGGATCAAGATCAACGAGAACAGTCTTATAACCTTTTTCAGCAAATTTGACGGCACAATTGTAAGCAAGCGTTGTCTTGCCAACACCGCCTTTATTGTTCGTAAATATCACCTTTTTTGATCTGGTGAACTTCATAGGGGTATTTTATCACAAAACTTTTTTATTGAAATAATACCCCCTCTTCTTCACCTTTTCCCCATACCTCCTCCTCTCTTCCACGCCAACCCAGCGGGCCTTCTGGTCATTCAAGTAAAGATCATCGCCTGGCTAGCGGGGGAAGACATGGAGATGGAAATGTGAGACGCCTGGCCTCCGGCCGGCTCATTATGCTGGCGAAAAGAGCGGGGTGACATGCTCATGAGGGATGACTATGACGCTGCCGGGATTATTGGGCCACCATTTGGGAGAGATGAAAGCCAGGATCTTGCCGTCATCATAGAAGATGTAAGGAGAAATTATCCACAGGACCGGTAACCGCTCACCCCTGTCCACACCTCGTACCACATATTTTGACTGAATGATATATAATATGTCCATATATGGGACGCGTACTTACACCAAAAGAGATCTATGAGCGCATGAAAGAGTGGAGGAATATGAAGAAGCTCCAC